>NZ_JBFAPZ010000006.1:0-461954 GCF_040676935.1 Saccharopolyspora sp. NPDC049426
AAACTCGCCGTGCGTTACGAAGCCACCGTGCAGATCGCCACCATCGACATCTGGCTCCGCGACCTCACCAAGATCAATTCCTAAACAGCTCCTAGCCGCGGAATCCCCAGGCGAACTGACGATCGTCTGCATCGGCCCGCTCACCAACATCGCCACAGCCACGGTCAAAGACCCCACCTTCGTCGACAACGTCAAAGCCCTTTACGTGATGGGCGGCAGCAACAACGCCCGCGGAAACATCACAGCCGCAGCAGAATTCAACTTCTACGTCGACCCCGAAGCGGCAAAAGCAGTCTTCGCAGCAGGTTTCAACATCACAGTCATCCCCTGGGCACCGCTCACGTTGGAACAAGCAGTCTTCGACCAAGCACAGCTCGACGCGTCGCCGCCCTGGACACCCCGCTGTCCCGCTTCTTCATACGAGCCTGCGCAGCAACCCTCGACTTCGACCGAAGCGTCGGCATCAACGGAACCACTCACCCGGACTCCCTGGCGGCAGCGGTTTTGCTCCACCCGGAACTGATAACCCGAACCGGTTCCTACCACGTCGACGTGGAGGCAGCCGGAGAGCTGACCCGGGGCTACGCGGCGATGTCCTGGGGAGTTCACGGACTCGAGGTAAATGCGACGGTTGTTGAAGACGTTGATGCGCTGGGTTTCTACGGATATCTCAAGCATCTTGTCGGCAGGATTACGGTAGCCGCACGAACGATTTCGTAAGCGTCAGTCGCCCGGCAGGTTCCACGTGCGAGTGTCACCCAATAGGGTTACGGGATGGGTGCACATGCCGGTTCAGGGGCGGATGTTTCGTATCGGGCGTCGGAGACGCCTTCAGTGATCTCAGGCGGTAGCCATCATCTCCGTGCCTGGCCATGGAATGACGGCGACGTCGTCAGCCGTACAGAGGTACATGCCAAGATCGGTGGATCCGGAACAGGGGGCATCTCCCCATCGAAGACGACGGGCACGCTGCAGCTCTTCACGTCGTTTGGCGGCGAGCAGTTCGGTTACGGGCACGACGGCTGGCGCGATGACGGTTCGTACCACTACACCGGTGCCGGGCAAGTGCGCGATCAGACGATGACAAGACTGAACTGGCACCTTCTTACCAGTACGCGGCGGATTCACATCTTCAAGGAACTTCCCGAACGCAAGGTTTACGAGTACCTAGGCGAATTCGTTCGGGACGAAAATCCGGAACAGGCTTGGTATCGCGACGACGCGACCGATCGCGATGGGGTAATGCGTACGGTCATCATTTTCCGGCTCTGGCCTAAAGGAACAAACCAACCCAAGTTGCTTGAACAACCTGCGTCGCCAGACGATCGAAGCACGTTCAAGAAGGGTCGGCGCGAGCGGCGTCACGCGGACGGTTTTGTCTCGGCTACAGCAGAGGGGCAACGAGAGGCGAAGCGACGTGAAGCTCAGCTGGTCGAGGAATACGAGACATGGCTGGTCGAGCAGGGACATGAGGTCGCTGGTGGTCAGATCGAACGTTCCGGAGGGCGCTCGTCACTTCATCCCGACCTTTACGACGTTGATGCAGACGAGCTGGTTGAGGCCAAGGCGACGGCAAGTCGTCCGGACGTCCGGCTGGCGCTCGGGCAGATTCTGGACTACGCGCGATACGCCCCGGAGAAGAGGCTCGCCGTCTTGACGCCGGTAAGGCCCGAGGGCGACATGGTCGAGCTGTTGCTGAGCTACGGCGTCAGTTTGGCTTATCGGGATGAGGCGGGGTTTGAGCGGGTAGAGGCCGTACGCCGTGGCCTTCCGGTAGCTACGTAAGCCCGGTTCGTGGGCACTCCAGTCGAGTGGGCACGAAGAATTTCTCCATGTCGTTGCCCATACGGTTTGACGTGTGGGAGTAGTAAGGACGGGCGTTTGGTCCTCCGTCAGCAGCAACGGGATTGCTTGAACAGAGGTTGATGATCTTTCTTTCCGGTCATACTCGTCGCCAGTGCGATAGACGGTATCGCCGTTCGCTGAATGCCACCAACGAGAGAATGACGTGTCCAACGGGCTTCCACAGAAACCTGACGCCATAACCGGCGAGCCGCGCCCGCCGCGTGCGCCGTTGCCGCGTGATTGGCGGAAACCGGAGGAGAACTCCAAGCGAGCACTGTCGAAGGTGCCGCATCCTCCGGACGGTTCGGGGCCCATCCTCGAGTCGTTCCATCCCACCATCGCGAGCAGCTACACCCTGGGGTTCTGGATCTCGCTGGTCATGTTCGGCCTGATGACACTGCAGGATTTCGGATTCTGGTGGGTTTACGTCTGGTGGTTGTGGCTCTTCGTCGTGCCCTGGCCGTTCTTCTTCGTGCTGAAACGCAGCAGGATCAGGATCTCGGCGGGCGCTCACTGGCTCATGTACGGCAATAGCGGGCTGGTCAGGACTTATGAACTCACCAAGATCAGCCTCGACGGTGCGGGTTGGGACGCGGTACTCGAAATCGAGGATCGCGCGGGTAAGCGGATCAGGGCTCCGCTGCGGAGGTTTCAGTACAACCGCGAGCTGTGGGATCTGGTTTATCTGGGACTTCTCCACTCGGTCCAGGCCGGCACAGCCAGGAGCAACGTGGGAGCCAACGCTCACCTCGATCTGAAGGTCCCGGCGAACGATCGAGAGTGGGAATACCCAGAGCACTGATGGTGGCTGGTTGGTCGGAGCGGCCAAGAGCCTTTTGGCTACGGGGACGGGGGTCTGGGTGCATGACCGATGAACGCGACGACGCCGATATTCAGCAGGAACCGGGGCGGGCTGCTGGGGGTGTTCTTGGTGGTCTGGTGCTGGTCTTCAGCGTGTGGCCGTGGATTTTGTACTTGCGGTCTGCGTGGGCTGGGTTCGATCCGCACGAGGTGGGGTCCGAGGTCACTGAGTTTCAGTTGGTGAAGCTCTTCCTCGGCATCTGGATCTTCATGTGGTTGGCGGGGCTTGCGATCGTTCTGCTGTCGATCGGGGAGCGGTTTCTCCGCTCGATGCTGCAGTTGGTCGGTCTGACCGTTGTCATGGCGGTGGTGTCGTCCATTGCCTACTTCGTGGGCCGGATCTAGCTCAACGGGGTTGTGCGCAGAGGCGTTCTACGGGATTCAGGGGTTGGACTCGATGGTGTCCAGGAGTGCTCGGACTGCTTCGACGCGCTCCAGGAAGGTCTCGCCTAGGACCTTGTGAACCTGCGCCTCCCACCAGCTCTCGCCCAGGGCGGAGAAGAGATCGGCGGCTTGCCGTATGTAGTGGCTTCCCGCGTCGAATTCGCCGTGGAAGTGGTGTGCTTCGCCCAGGTGGAACAGCAGCCGTGCTCGGGCGGGATCGTCCCCCTGCGCTTCTGCGGCTCGTAGCCCGTCAGTGCTGCTCGCGTGGAACTCGTCGATCAGTCCCCGAAGCTTGAACGGGTAGGCGGCTATGTGCGCCAGCCAGAGCACGTGACATCCCGAGCGTCGAGCCCGACCGCGTTGGCGACACTGCGGGATGGTGGCCAAGCGCGGCGAGAGTTTCGGCTGGAAATGCGCTCGTTTTTGCGCGTGGTGTCGCTACGCTGGGGTGATGGGGTCGGTCAAGCAGGTTCAGATCACGTTCGATTGCGCGGAGCCGGAGCGGGTGGCTCGGTTCTGGTGCGAGGTTCTGGGGTACGTGGTGCCGCCTCCGCCGCCGGGGTTCGAGTCCTGGGGTGAGTTCGATCGGTCTCTGCCCGCTGAGCAGCAGGGTTCGGCCTTCGCCTGCGTTGATCCCTCGGGTGTGGGGCCTCGGTTGTTCTTCCAGCGGGTTCCTGAGGGCAAGGTCGTCAAGAACCGGGTGCACCTCGATGTGCGGGTCGGGACGGGGCTCGTGGGGGAGGAGCGGCTCGCTGCTCTGGAGGCCGAGTGCGCACGTCTCGAAGAGCTCGGGGCCACCCGAGGCACGCTCCTGGTCGCCGACGGGTTCAACGAGTCTTGTCAGGTGATGCAGGACGTCGAGGGCAACGAGTTCTGCCTCGACTGAGCCTGTCAGTCGAAGACCGACCAGCAGGTCTCGTTGCGCCGCTGCTGGTCTTCCAGGACGAGCGCGCGGATCGGGTCGGGGAGTTGGGCGCGTTGCCAGCGGCATTCCTCGCGCCCGGCCGCCTCGTCCTCGGCTGCGCGGACGGCCTTGATCGCGTAGGCGGCCGCGCCGAGGTCGTGCTCTGCGACGTGCGCCACCACCGCGGCCTGGCCTGCGGCGAACGCCGCGAAGCGCGGTGCTCCGGACAGCGGGCGTGCCGCCGCCATCGCGTGTCCGCCCGCTGAGCGGGAATCCCACATCCGGATCTCACCGCGCGTCCATGCGCGGATCTGCTCGATCGCCTGGCGCGGGCGTGGATCGCCTGGTTCGGTCTGCTCGAACAGGTGCAGGACGTGCTCGGCGCAGTCGGCGGCCCATCGCGCCAGCAGGTGGTGATCGGAGTCCGTGAGCGTTCCTCCGCGCCGGACGGTGATCAGGCGCGGGTCGCGGACCTCCGGCAGGATCACGGGTTCTCCGTCGTGAACAGGCCGCTTTCGCTGTTGAGGACCGAGTCGAGGAGTTGCAGGACCTCGGCTGTTTCGGCCATCTCGCCGATGACGATGATCTTGAGGCGTTTGCGGTCCTCGTCGTGGATGGTTTGCACGCGCAGGGTGCGGTCGGCGCCCACGCCCGCGAGGACGAGGGTGCCGAGGCGGTCTGCGGCTGAGCGGTCGACGCCGTCGATCTGGACGATGCTGGAGACCTCCACCGCGCCGGCGGTGTGGGCGGGTTCGGTCGGTCTGCCGGTGAGCTGTTCGAGGTCGGTCCGGGAGATCCGGTACTGCTTGCCGATGCGGACGGCGTTGAGCCTGCCCGAGCGGATGTAGCTGCGAACCGTGCGCACGTGCAGGCCGAGGAGTGCCGCGACCTGCTCAACCGAGTACATATCTTCCTGCATCGGATCTCATTTTAGGTCATGAAGAGGAATGATGCGGCAACGCGTCACGTGGGATCGCCGGGTTCGATGAACGACTGGACCATCCTCGGGAAGA
The DNA here is from genome assembly GCF_040676935.1 of Saccharopolyspora sp. NPDC049426. Taxonomy (NCBI): domain Bacteria; kingdom Bacillati; phylum Actinomycetota; class Actinomycetes; order Pseudonocardiales; family Pseudonocardiaceae; genus Saccharopolyspora; species Saccharopolyspora sp. NPDC049426. The sequence goes on from NZ_JBFAPZ010000006.1 coordinate 5,008, forward strand.
TCTGCGTGAAGAGCGGTTTCGACGTCGACGAGGCGCCGGTGAACGCCGCGTGCTCCAGCTGGGCCTCGTAGACCGAGGTCAGCGCGCGGACGGCGTCGCGGGTATCGACGACCAGGCGCAGGTTCAGCCTGTCCAGGGCCTCGTGCAGCAGCTCGGCGATCGAGTCCGTGAGGTGCTCCAGGGACTCACCGGCGCGCTTGCGCAGGTGCGGGTGGCGCAGTGCGTGCGCGCGGAACTCGGTGACCAGCATGTACCAGTTCTGGTCGGCGATCAGCGACTCCGCGCAGGCCGTGCCCACCTTGACGATCGCGTCGTGCAGCGACTCCCGGTCGGCGATGCCCTCGACGAGCACGTCGTCGACGATCGCCCGCGTCTTCTGGATGCGCAGGCTCATCTCCTCCTCGTACACCGCGAGGAACAGGTCCTCCTTGGTGTCGAAGTTCGAGTAGAAGGCGCCGCGGCTGAAGCCTGCGGTCTCGCAGATCAGCTCCACGGGCGTGTCGCGAATGCTGTGCTCGGAGAACACCTCGCGTGCTGCGTCGATCAGGCGTCGACGTGTCTGCGCCCGTCGCCGAGTTTCGCGTTGGCGCGGCTGGTCGGTCATGACCGGGATTCTCCTGCTTGGTGTTTCGCCTCACAGTTGCCTGCGGGCACGAGCTACGTGGATCTCGGGAAATATACAGTCTGTATCGCATACACCGTGTATCGAAATACCGGGAGTGTTCCCCTTGTCTTCGTTGCTTTACCGGCTGGGGCGGGCAGTGGTCCGCGGTCGAGCCTGGGTGCTGGTCGCGTGGTTAGCCCTGCTCGCGGTGCTCGGAACCGGTGCCGCGCTGTTCCAACAGGGCATGGAGACCGAACTCGCGATCCCCGGATCCGAGTCGCAGGACACGCTGGACCACCTCAACAACGTTTTCCCCCAGATGAGTGGCTCCAGCGCTCAGCTCGTGGCCACCATGCCGCCCGGCCAGCGCATCGACTCGCCGCAAGGGCGTGAGGCCCTCGACGCCGTGATCCACCGCGTCGAGGCCCAGGAGGGCGTGACGGCGGTGATGAACCCGCTGTCGGACATGGTCAAGAACCAGGTCACGCCCGACGGCGACACCGCGCTGATCACGGTGCAGCTCAGCTACGCGGCGACCTCCGTGCCGGATTCGGTCAAGAACGACCTCCTCGCCGAAGCCGACACCCTCGAACGCCAGCTCGGCACCGGCAGCGACGTCCACGCGGGCGGCTCGATCTTCGCCGTCAACATGCCCGCCGTCGGCGCCACCGAAGCGGTCGGCGTGATCGTGGCGCTGCTCGTGCTGCTGCTGATGCTGCGCTCGCTGGTCGGCGCCGTGATGCCGCTGATCACCGCGCTGGTCGGCGTCGGCGTGTCGATGACGATCGTGCTGCTGTCGACCGCCTTCGTCACGGTGTCCTCGGCCGCGCCGATGCTCGGCCTGATGCTCGGGCTCGCCGTCGGAATCGACTACTCGCTCTTCATCGTCTCGCGCCATCGAGAACAACTCGGCGCTGGACTCGACGTCCCCGAATCGATCGCGCGCTCGGTGGCCACCGCCGGATCCGCGGTGATCTTCGCCGGCGTCACCGTGATCATCGCGCTGCTGGCGCTGGCCGTTCCCGGCATCCCGTTCCTGACCGTCATGGGCATCCTCGCCGGCGTGTCGATCGCCGTCGGCGTCGCCGCTTCGCTGACCGTCATCCCCGCGCTGCTCAGCTTCGCCGGAGAGCGGCTGCGGCCCAAGCGCGCCCGCGTCAAGCGCACCACCCGCCTGCGCACGCGCACCAAGTTCAGCCTGCGCTGGGTCCGCGCGGTCACCAAGGCTCCGCTGCTGACGATCGTGATCGTCATCGCCGCGCTGGGAATCTGCACGCTCCCCGCCGCTGACCTGCGGCTCTCGGTGCCCGACGCCGGAGCGCAGGCCGTGGGGACCCCGGCGCGCGACACCTACGACGCCGTCGCCGAGCAGTTCGGCCCCGGCTACAACGCGCCGCTGATCGTCACCACCGACGTCATCGGCACCAAGGACCCGCTCGGCCAGGTCAACGGCATGGCCGACGAGATCCGCGCGCTGCCCGGCGTCGCCGCGGTCCCGATGGCCACCCCGAACGAGACGATCGACACCGGCATCATCCAGGTCATCCCCACCTCCGGCGGTGAGTCGCAGGAGACCGAGGACCTGGTGCACCGGCTGCGCGACCTCAGCCCGCACTTCGAGCAGACCTACGGCGCCGGCATCGCCGTCACCGGCATGACCGCCATCGGCATCGACCTGTCGGAGAAGCTCAGCGACGCGCTGCTGCCCTTCGGCGTCATCGTCGTCGGGCTGACGTTGGTGCTGCTGGCCATGGTGTTCCGGTCGGTGTGGGTGCCGATCAAGGCGGCCTTGGGCTACCTGCTGTCGGTCGGTGCGACCTTCGGCGCCACGGCGTTCGTGTTCAACCAGGGCCACCTCGCCGAGCAGCTCAACATCACCCACGTGGGCGGCGTGATCAGCTTCCTGCCGCTGCTGCTGATGGCGATCCTGTTCGGCCTGGCCATGGACTACGAGGTGTTCCTCGTGTCCCGGATGCGCGAGGACTACACGCACAACCGCGACGCCAAGCGCGCCATCGAAGCCGGGTTCTCCAACGTCTCGCCGGTCGTGGTGGCCGCCGCGGTCATCATGATCTCGGTGTTCGCCGCGTTCGTCCCGCACGGTGACTCCAACATCAAGCCCATCGCCTTCGGGCTCGCCGTCGGCGTGTTCGTCGACGCCTTCATCGTGCGCATGACGCTCGTGCCCGCGGTGATGGCGCTGCTCGGCGACCGGGCCTGGTGGCTGCCGAAGTGGCTGTCGCGCAAGCTTCCCGCTCTCGACGTCGAAGGCGAAGCGCTGGAGCACGAGATCCGGCTCGCCAACTGGCCCGGCAACGACGAGGTCGTCAGCGCGCGCGGGTTCGGCGTGCACGACGACCGCGACGAGCCGGTCTTCGAAGGCGTGCGGATCGCGCTGCGGCCCGGCGGAGTGCTGGCGGTGCACGGCGATGACGACGACCTGTCCTCGGCGATGCTGCACGCGCTCGGCGGACGGCTCAGCGGGGTGCGCGGCGACGTGCGAGTGATGGGCCTGCTGCTGCCGCAGCGCGCCCGCGCCGTGCGGTCCGCCACAGCGCTGGTGCGCTGCCGCGAGAGCGTTGCGCCCGCCGCCGAGATCGCCTCGGCCCTGGCCGACGGCGTGCGGCTGGTGCTCATCGACGAGCTCGACGCCGTCGCCGACACCGAACAGCGCCGCGAGATCGCCCGGCTGCTCGCGCAAGCGTCCACATCGGACGGTGAGCCGGTGGCCTTCGTGGTCACCCACCAGAACCCGAGCCTGGTCTCCGGCCTGCTGCCGGAACACCGGCTGAGCACGATGCGGCTTTCCACGCGGCCGGACGCCCCCGCGTTCGCCGGCCGCCTCCTGGAGGTGTGAGGGACATGCTGAACCCGTTCACGCACGCGAGCAGGCGCGCAGGCGGCTCGGTCGGCTGGCGCACCTGGACCGGCTTGGTGCTCGTGCCGGTGCTCATCGTCGGAGTCCTGGCCTGGGCCTTCTGGGCGCCGATGTCCGAGCACGGCGCCGCCAAGGTCGCGGTGGTCAACAACGACGAACCCGCCACCATCAACGGGCAGATGGCCCCGCTCGGCCGCGAGATGGCCGCGAAGCTGGTCAACAACACCGAGTCCGGCTACTCGTGGGAGATGACCGACACCGACGACGCCGACGAAGGTCTCAGCGAAGGCCGCTACTCGGCCGCGGTCATCATCCCGCCGCGGTTCTCGCAGAACGCCGCCTCGGTCATGACCGGTGAACCCCTCGACGCCACCCGCGCCGGCATCCAGGTCAAGACGTCCCCGGCCGCCGCACCCGCCGACGCCGCCGCGGTGTCGGCCGCGGCCCGGCAGAGCGTGTCGGTGTTCAACAAGCAGATCCTGGAGCAGCTGCTCGACGGCTTCTACGGAGGCTTCACGCAGATGCACGACCAGCTCGGCACGGCCGCCGACGGCGCCAACAAGCTCGCCGACGGCAGCGGGCAGCTCGCCGACGGCATCGGCCAGCTGTCCACCGGGGTCGGTCAGCTGACCGGCGGAACCGGGCAGCTCGCCGACGGCGGCAACCAGCTCGCGGACGGAACCGGGCAGCTCGCGGGCGGTGTCTCGCAGCTCTCCGGCGGTCTCACCCAGCTGCATCAGCAGATCCAGCAGATGCCGGCGCAGACCCAGCAGCTGGCCGACGGCGCGAAGCAGGTCGCGGCCGGGAACCGGCAGATGGCCAACACCTTCACGCCGCTCGCCGATCAGATCCTGACCGTCACCGACCAGATCCCGACCGAGTCCAGCACCCTCGCCAACCTGCAGAAGCTCCTCGCGCAGTGCCCGCCGGAAGGGACCACGGTCGACGTGTGCGCCGGGTTGCGCGCCGAGGTCGACCGGCTGAGCCGGCAGGAGGGTGCGCTGGACTCCATCAAGGAGCGGATCCAGAAGCCGGCGCGCGACATGCGCGACGGCATGCAGGGTCTGGCCTACGGCTCCGAGCAGGTCGCGCAGGGCAACCAGATGCTCGCCGACAAGTCCGGTGAACTCGTCGCCGGTGTCGGTCAGCTCGCCCAAGGCGGGCAGCAGCTCGACGGCGGTGCGCATCAGCTCGCCGGGGGAGCGCGGCAGCTCGCCGACGGGCTCAACCAGTTCAACGGGGCATCGCAGCAGCTCGGCACGGGTGTGCAGGCGCTGGCCGACGGCAGCAGGCAGGTCGCCGACGGCAACCGCCAGTTCGCCGACCAGATGGCTCCGGCGGGCGACAAGCTCCCCAGCTACTCCGACGACGAGCGCGCGCACCTCAAGACCGTGGCCGCGAGCCCGGCCGCGCTGGAGACGAGCCTGCCCGGGTTCGGCAAGTCGCTGATCGCGCTGCTGGTGGCCATCGCGTTCTGGACCGCTGCGATGGGCGTCTACGCGGTGACCAGGGCGGTTCCGCCGGATGCGTCGACCTCGCGCCGCTCCACCTGGCGGTTGGTGCTCGGCTCGGTGGTGCCCGGTGTCGCGGTGGGTGGAATCGGTGCGGTGCTGGTGAGCGCGGTGCTCGCGCCGTTTCTGGGACTCGGTTTCGGCGGTTGGCTGGCCTTCACCGCGGTGACCTCGCTGGCGGCGCTGGCGTTCGTGGTGGTCAACCAGGCGCTGGTGGCGGTGTTCGGCAGCATCGGGCGGATCATCTCGATCGCGGTGCTGGTGCTGGCCGCCGCGACGGGCGTGGTGTCGACCGTGCCCGGCTTCCTCCGCGACGTCAGCGCGGTGCTGCCGACGCAGGGTGCGGTGCAGGCGCTTTCGGCGATCGTCACCGGCAGCGGCGGTGCTCTCGGCGGGGTGCTGCAGCTCGTCGCCTGGCTCGTGGCCGGTGGCCTGGTGTTCGCCCTGGCGGTGGACCGGGCTCGTGTCGTCCCGTCGCGCCAGTTCCGCCGACGTCCCTCGCCCGGACCGCGTCCGGCCTGGTGAGACTGACCGCTACGACCCCCGTTCGGTGCGCTCAGGGGTGCCAGCGGGGGTCGCGGCCGGTCTTCGCGACGATCTTGTCGAGCAGCAGGGCGTCCTCCGGCATCGCGACCTCCTCGGCGTAGGCGCCCATTTCCCGGCCCTTGGCCGCAGTTCTGGTGACCTCGGCAAGGGTCTGGCCGAGGGTATCGGTGTCCCAGGTGGCCTCGGTGTCCGTCGCGCGGGAGAGGTCCCAGGAGTGGACCGTGTGCTCGATGGTGATCAGGTGACCCACCAGCTCGGACGGGTAGGTCGTCGGGCCGCCCATGTGGGTTCGGCCCGTCCAGGCGTCCGGTGCCTCCCAGGCGCGCGAGGTGCGGTCGAGCTGGGAGAGCAGCGCCTTCGCCCAGTCACCGCCCGTGCGGTCGACGGCCTCGGCAGGCGGAGCGACGCGCTCACCGCGGGCCGCCGCCTCGAAGGACGGTCCCCAGTGCAGCAGGTGGTTGATCAGCGCCCGCACGTCGAACTCCGCGCACGGAGTCGGCGCCGACAGCTGCGCTGGTGAGATCCCGGCGACGACCTGCTTGAGCGTCGCCGCGGCCTGGACCAGGTGCTGAGCTCCGGACATGCCGCCCACCCAACCATCACCGGCCCGACACCGCCGGTCCGGACGAGCAGTTCGCCGTCCCTCCCGGCCCAGCGTCGGTCACCCGGATTACTGCCGTTTTCGGTGTCCGGATTACGGCGGTAATCCGGTCGGTCACCCGGAATACCGCCGTAATCGGGCGACGGAATACCGCCGTATTCGGATCACCCCTGACACCGGGGCACCTCTGGGCTGGATCAGGAGAGGAATTTGCGGAGGAGCTTGTTGCCGAAGCCGTAGCGGATGAGGCCGTCGAGGTTCCGGATGGTGTCGGCGTTGTAGGGGTACCAGATGCTCTCCTTCTTCGAGGAGAAGCGGCTGAGCAGGATCGGCTGCGGGTGGGTGAACCCGCGCAGCGACTGCAGGCCGTTGACCTGGCCGACACCGCTGTTCTTGCGCCCGCCGAAGGGCGCCTCCGGGACGCCGTAGATGACCGCGGCGTCGTTGTGCACCACCGATCCCGTGTTGAGCCGGCCCGCGATGCGCTCGGCCTTGGCCTTGTCCTGGGTGAAGACGCTGCCGCCGAGCCCGTACTGGCAGTCGTTGGCCATGCGGACGGCTTCCTCCTCGTCGCGGACCCGCATCACGGTGGCGACCGGACCGAAGGTCTCCTCGGTCATCAGCTCCATCTCGTGGTTGGCGTCGACGACCACGGTGGGCTGGAAGAACAGTCCCTCGCCGTCGGCGGGGGAGCCGCCGACCAGCACCTGCGCGCCCTTCTTCTTCGCGTCCTCCAGGTGCCTGCTGACCACGTCGACCTGCCGGTCGAAGAACAGCGGGCCCACGTCGCCGTCCTCGGAGCCGTAGCGCAGGTCGATGACCTTCTCCCGGAGGAGCCGGATGAACTCCTCGGCGACCGACTCCACGACGTAGATCCGCTCGACGCTCAGGCACACCTGGCCGGTGTTGAACATCGACAGGTACGCCGCGCCGGCTGCGGCGCGTTCCAGGTCGGCGTCGGCGCAGACGATCATCGCGTCCTTGCCGCCGAGCTCCAGGGTGTAGGGCGTGAGCTTCTTCGCGCAGGCCGAGGCGATGCTGCGTCCGGTGGTGACGCTGCCGGTGAAGGAGATCTTGTCGACGTCGCCGTCGACCAGGGCCGCACCGGTTTCGCCGTCGCCGTGCACCACCTGCACCACGTCTTCGGGCACGCCCGCCTCGTGCAGCACCTTCACCGCGAGCTCACCGGAGCGCGGGGTGACCTCGGAAGGCTTGAGCACCACCGAGTTCCCCGCCAGCAGCGCCTGCACGACCGGGTTCAGCGACAGCACGAAGGGCGCGTTCCACGGCGTGATCACCCCGACCACGCCGAGCGGCTGGTACCGGATGCGCAGCTTCTTCATCGGCGCCAGGTACCCGTGCAGCCTGCGCTTCTCGTCGCGCAGGTCCTTGGTGGCGCGCTTGCACCAGAAGTTGACGAAGTCGCAGGCGGGCACGATCTCGATGGCCAGTGCTTCGACGCGGGGCTTGCCGGTCTCGGCGCGCACCTGGTCGACGATCTCGTCGCGCCGCCGGACCAGCACGTCGACCGCGTTGCGCAGGATGCGGGCGCGTTCGGCGACCGGGCGCGCCGCCCAGTCCTGCTGGGCCTTGCGGGCGCGTTCGACCGCCGCGTCGACCTCGGCCTTGGTGCTGATCTCCAGGTCGCCGAGGTGGTGGCGGTCCACGGGGCTGTCCAGGCGGATGCGACGCCGCCCGTCCTCCGCGGTCGCCTGCGGCTGCACGATAGCCATGGGGATTCCTTCTACTCGTAGCTGACTTGCCAGTGCTTGATGCCGTTGATGAAGCTGGATCGAAGCCGCTCGGGCTCGGCGACCTGCCGGATGTTCGGCAGCACGTCGGCGATCGCGTTGAAGATCAGGTCCAGTTGCAGGCGGGCGAGGTTCGCGCCGACGCAGTAGTGCGCTCCGGTCCCTCCGAAACCCAAGTGCGGGTTGGGGTCTCGCAGCACGTCGAAGCGGAACGGGTCGTCGAAGACGTCCTCGTCGAAGTTCGCCGAGCTGTAGAACAGCGCGACCCGCTCGCCCCGGCGGATCAGCTGGCCGCTGACCTCGACGTCCTCGGTGGTGGTGCGCTGGAACGAGGTGACCGGTGTGGCCCAGCGGACGATCTCGTCGGGTGCGGTGGACGGCCGCCGCTCGCGGTAGATCTCCCACTGCTCGGGGTTGTCGACGAAGGCCTTCATGCCGTGCGTGGTGGCGTTGCGGGTCGTCTCGTTGCCCGCGACCGACAGCAGGATCACGAAGAACCCGAACTCGTCGGAGCTCAGCGACTGCCCGTCGACGTCGGCGGTGACCAGCTTGGACACGATGTCGTCCATCGGGCAGGCGCGCTTGGTCTCGGCCATGGTCATCGCGTAGCCGAGCACTTCGGCGGCCGCGGCGACCGGGTCGCCGAACTCGGGGTCGTCGAAGTTGAGCATCTGGTTGGACCAGTCGAAGAGGCTCTTGCGGTCCTCCTGCGGCACGCCCAGCAGTTCCGCGATGGCCTGCAGCGGGAGTTCGCAGGCGACCTGCTCGACGAAGTCGCCGCCGCCCTGCTCGCGCGCGTCGCGCACGATGGCCTCTGCGCGTTCGGTCAGCGCCGCCCGCAGGTTCTCCACGGCGCGCGGGGTGAACCCCTTGTTGATGATGCCGCGGATCTTGGTGTGCTTCGGCGGATCCATGTTGATCAGCATCGTGCGGATCGCCTCGAACGCTTCCGGCGTGGTGTAGCCGGGGAACCGGATGATCGCGTTGTTGGCCTCGGACGAGTAGAGCTTGGGGTCGCGGGAGATCTCCCGGATGTCGGCGTGCTTGCTGATCACCCAGAAGCCGCCGTCGTCGTAGGGCGCGTCCATGCCGTCGGTCTGCGCGTTCCACCAGACCGGCGCCGTCTGGCGCAGCGAGGTGAACTCCTCGACCGGGGTCCGTCGGGCCCACAGTTCTGGATCGGAGAAGTCGAGTCCGGCCGGGATCGTCGGGTCAGGCATCGTTGCCTCCTCGCGGATCGCGGGGTTGATCGCGGTCCGGCTTGCCGAAGCGCGTCATACAGACATACCGTAGATGTATGATTGTCAGGAGGCAATGGGCAGCGTCGCGGGTCCGCTCGGCCATACTTGAGCCATGAAACGACCGGCGTGGAACGGCGCGCCGCCGCGTGACGGCGAGGAGGCCAAGGCCCGCATCATCGACGCGGCGATGCGGTGCATCGACCGGCACGGGCCGGGCAAGACGAGCCTCTCGGACGTCGCCGCCGAGCTGGGCGTCATCCGCCAGACCGTCTACCGCTACTTCCCGAGCACCGAGGAGCTGTTCATCGCGGTCGGGTTCGCCGCGCTCAACACCTTCTTGGAACGACTCGTCGCCCACCTCGCCGGACGCCGCGATCCCGCCGACGTCGTGGTCGAGGCCATGGCCTACGCCATCGAGCACGTGCCCAAAGACCCTTATCTGGGGCTCTTCCTGGATCTCGGTCGTCCGGAAGCGTTCTCGCGCGGAGCCACGTCGGTCCGCGCCTTCGACGCCTGCAGGCTCGCGTTCGCCCGCACCGACGTCGACTGGGACGAGCTGGGCTTCTCCGGCGACGAGCTCACCGAACTGCTGGAGTTCCTGCTGCGCGTGCTCCTGTCGTTCGCCAACGACCCGCTGCCGGGGCGAGACGGAGCCGATCTGCGCGCGTTCCTGCACCGCTGGGTGACCCCGGCGATCTTGGCCCCGACGCCGGCGCCGTAGGCCCTGCGCCGGAGGGGCGGGGCCGCTCAGGCCCTCCCACCTGCGCCGTTGACCAGAAAAATCAAGCGCACAGCAGTTGCGTGGTCTGGTCTCGGGACCGTACGTTGCGGACACGCCGAGGGACGGGACCAGTTATGGACCACGAGAAGCGTGAGCCATGGGCGGTGCACGTCGGTGCGCAGAAGATCCTCGCGGCCGAGGACATGCGGGACTACGCGATCTTCGCCCTGGACCCAGAGGGCCACGTGGCCAGTTGGAACCCGGGCGCGGCCCGGCTAGGGGGCTACGACTCGCACGAGGTCATCGGACGCCATTTCTCGCTGTTCTACCCACCTGAGCAGATCGCCGCGGACTACCCGGACTGGGAGTTGCGGCAGGCCGCCGAGAACGCGTTCTACATCGACAGGGGCTGGCGCATCCGGAAGGACGGCAGCCGGTACTGGGCGCACGTGGTGATCGCCGCGCAGCGCACTCCCGATGGCGCGCTCGACGGGTTCATCAAGGTGGTGCGCAACGAGACCGCGTCCGCCGCCCGGGTCGAGCGCACCAAGCGCAGGATGGCCGACCTGTTCGAGCTCGCGCCCGCGGGCATCGCGCTGCTCGACGACGACGGTCGCTTCGTCGATGCCAACGGCGCGTTCTGCGACCTGCTCGGTTACCGGCTCGACGAGTTGATCGGGCGCCGTGACGTCGAGTTCCTCGACCCCACCGACTCCGGGGGCGGTCTGGTCGGCGGTCTCACCCGCTCCTCCGGTGAACTGCTGGTCCCGCACCGGGTGCTGGCCCGATCGGACGGCTCTGCCGTGCCCTGCCAGGTGCACGCCGCCGCGTCCGTCCGCGACGACGGCGGCCGCAGCTGGCTGGTCACCTTCCACGACATCACCGAGCAGCTCGCCCGCGCCATGACCCTGCGCTACCAGGCCACCCACGACGAGCTCACCGGGCTGCTGAACCGCCGGGGTTTTCAGGAGCGGCTCGCCGAGCTGCTGCCGCCGGACAAGCCAGGCAGCATCGCGGTGCTGTTCTGCGACCTGCACAACTTCAAGCGGGTGAACGACGCCCTCGGCCACGAAGCCGGTGATGAACTCCTGTCCGCGGTCGCCGAACGCCTGCTCGCCGGGCTGCCCCCGCGCTGCGAGGTGGCCCGCTTCTACGGCGACGAGTTCGTGATCCTGCTGCGCGACCTCGAGGGGAGCCACGATCTGGACTCCGTCGTCAACAGCGTCGCGGAGCTGTTCCGGATGACCGTTCCGCTGCGCAGCAGGCAGGTTCAGGTCTCGGCGTCGATCGGCGTGAAGGTGGTCGAAGACAGCGGCACCGAGGTCGTGGCGCTGCTGCGCTCCGCGGAGTCGGCGATGCTCGACGCCCGGGTGCGCGGCCAGTCGCGGTCGGGAATCGACCACGACCAGCTCACGCTGGAGCAGCACCTGCGCGAGGCCATCGCCCGCGACGAGCTCGACCTGCACTACCAGCCCGTCATCGACAACGACGACAACGTCGTGATCGCCGAGGCGCTGCTGCGATGGCACCACCCGGACCTGGGGCCGCTCACACCGGACGTGGTGCTCGCGGTGGCCTCGCGCGGCGGGATGCTCGCCGATCTCGACACGTGCGTGCTGCGCATCGCCCTGCGCGAGTCGATGAACTGGAAGCGCGGTGACGGCGTTCCGGTGAAGGTGGCGGTGAACCTCTCCGGACTCCGCCCCGAGCAGCCCGGTTTCGCCGACATCGTGCGCTCTGCGATCCGCGAAACCGGTGCCGAGCCCAGCGATCTGGTGCTGGAGATGGTGGAAACGGTGTTCGCACAGCTCGAACCGGAGCAGCGCCAGGAGATGAACGACCTGGTCGCCGATGGAGTGCAGTTCGCGGTCGACGACTTCGGCACCGGCTACTCGTCGTTGTCGGTGCTCAAGGAGCTGCCGACGCAGATCATCAAGCTGGACCGCATGTTCGTCTGCGGCGTCGGAACCGACCCCGATGACCTGGGCATCGCCCGCGCCATGACCGAACTCGCCCGCACGCTGGGCCGCATGTGCATCGCCGAGGGCGTGGAGACCTCCACGCAGCACCAGCTGCTGCGCGCGGTCTCCGTCGACGCCTACCAGGGCTACTACTTCTCCCGGCCGATTCCGCCCGAGGAGTTCCGCGCCTACCTCGCGGGCAGCTGAGGGTCGTTCACCACGGCGTCGGTGCCGGACATCCCGATGTCGGCACCGACGCCGTGCCCACCCCCTCAGAGTGGTCTCGGTGAACGCGCGCCGACGCCGGGCATCCCCACGACCGACGCCAGCGCGCGTCCTCCCCCTCGCAGCGGCTCATCCCAGCTGGAGAAACATCCTCACGTGGAAGTGTCTATCCAGAAGCTTTCTTCTCTGACGTTTTCTTCGCGGAAAGATATCTCCTGGGAAGAATCGTCGCAAGATCCCAGGGCGCCGCCTGCGACGCAGGTCACCTCGCGGAGGCGGGAGCAAGATCATCGGTGAGCTGCGAGGGAGGCAGGACTTTGGCCCGTGGTGAGCGGTGGCGTCGCTGCTCATGCTGGATCTCGTGAACCTGGGGGCAGTCCGAATCTTGTGCTGCGCGGCGCTGATCGCGGCCGCGAGCGGGTGCACGATCAACATCGTGCCGCCGGGCTCCTCGCCGCCCGCTCCGCCACCACCGGCTCCCGCGCAGTCGACGACGGTCAACGCGCCCGGCGTGGTCGAGCAGCACGAGCCGGTGCGCAACACCCACGACTGCGGAGAGCTCCAGAACTCGGGGATGGACTTCACCGAGGTCGTCGGCCACTGGTACGGCCTCGGATCACCGTCGGACATGGACGACGACGCCGACGGTATTCCCTGCGAAACCGTCTACGGCGAGAAGAACGCCCCCGCTGCTGGGCGGACGGGCACCCACGGCTGCGCGACGCTGCTATCCCAGGGCCTGACCTTCGCCGAGGTCACCGGCTACTGGTACTCCCTCGGCGCGCCCTCGGACATGGACGACGACTCGGACGGCATCCCCTGCGAAACCGTCTACAGGGAGCTCTGAGGCCAGATCGTCAGCTCGTCGCTGCACTCCTCGATGTCGGCTGCCTTCTCCTGGTGCGTCAGGCATTCGCGGACCGGGATGTTCTTGGCCGTGTCCGGGAAGCGCCCGTCGATGGAGACCGACTGGTTCGCGCCGTCGGTATTGGCCACGCGTAGAAATTCCTTGCCATCCACGGTGAAGATGAGCAGCACGCCCTTGTCATCGTCGCCTTTGTCCTGCAAAACCCCGGTCACGTTGCGCCTCCCGTCAGCGTGCGTGACGTCGCCGTGAGCGGAGACGCTGCCGACCGCGTTGGGAGCCTTGTTGCTGTGCCACGGGACCGGCTTCTCCGGGGCGAGCCAGGGTTGGATCACGAAGTACTCCAAGAGCAGCGCGATCACGCCGCCGCCTGCGGCGATCGCGAGGCCTGTGAGGACCTTCCTGCCCGGTCGATCGCTCTGCTGAGTCCTGTCATGCATGACGCGTGCCTCCGGAACGGGAACCCCAGGAAGATCAAGTCCTGGCAAGGGTCCCGTGAAGCACCGGGCCGTGGAAGCGAAATGCGGCGGCCGCACCCGTATGGCGGATCTTGGTCGGACGGGGTTCGCACCAATGGAGGCACGTTCTCTGCCTCGGGAAATGTGACTGTGGACGCACGGGTGGTCCGCGCGAACCTACGGGTGCGTAACCTGCTCAAATGGCTGAAATCGTCTATCCGCCCGTCATCCTGGCGGCGAAGGCCATGTTCCGCGTGCTGGACAACCGGCTGCGTGTGACAGGCACCGAGCACATCCCGCGCACCGGCGGCGCGGTGATCGCCTGCAACCACGTCAGCTACCTCGACTTCATCTTCTGCGGGCTCGGCGCGCAGCCCGCCAAGCGGCTGGTGCGCTTCATGGCCAAGAAGGAAGTCTTCGACAACAAGATCGCCGGGCCGCTGATGCGCGGAATGCACCACATCCCGGTCGACCGCGCGGCGGGACGGGACTCCTACGACGAGGCGGTGCGAAGGCTGCGCGCGGGCGAGGTCGTCGGCGTGTTCCCGGAGGCGACCATCAGCCGATCGTTCACCGTCAAGCCCATCAAGTCGGGCGCGGTCCGGATGGCCGCCGAAGCAGGTGTCCCGGTCGTGCCGATGTCGTTGTGGGGCACGCACCGGTTGTGGACGAAGGGCAGGCCGAAGACGCTCACCAAGCGCCACGTGCCGATCCACATCCACGCGGGCGAGCCGTTCTGGCCCACCCCGCAGGACGACCCGGAGGTGCTCACCGAAGACCTCCGCAAGCGCATGTCGGTGATCCTCGACGAACTGCAGGCCGGTTACCCCGAGCAGCCCGCTGACGCCGACGAGCGCTGGTGGCTCCCCGCGCACCTCGGCGGCACCGCCCCCACCCCCGAAGAGGCAGCTGTCCTCGACAGCCGGCCCAAGGGGGACTAGTCGCCCGGCCGGTCGCCGAGCGAATCGGCGACCGGCCGGTGCTCATCAGATCGAGTAGTCCACGTTGGCCATGTGGGCGTTCCCGCTGCGCACCCGGACCTCGACCATCGACGCGGTGTTCTTGGGCCACTTGATCTCGCCCGTGCCGAGGGTTCCGCACCCCACCGACTGCCACTTGTCGGGGTTCTTCGCCTTGCTCATCCGCGCCGCGACGCACGCGTACTGGTTGGTGCTCTCCTGCACGTTCCAGGTGATCCGCAGCTTGCCGTCCCAGCCGCTGGCCGGGCTGGTGTAGGAGCACTCCTTCGAGATCGGCCCCCACTTGCCCGGGAACCCGCTCGTCCGGCTCTTGCAGGTCGCGGCCGACGCCGGAGCGGCGAAGAAACTCGCCGACAACACCGACAACAGAGCGGTCATCATCAACGCGGTAGCGGTCTTCCTCATCTGAGCACACTCGCTTTCGGTGAAGGTCGAATTGAGCCCGGCGGCCGGGCGAAACCGGAGAACCGCCGCTGGATTCGACACTGTCCAGCGAGGAGAAGACCAGCAACCGGAACCCGTTGTTCGCGGCCACAAGCCTTTGTCCACGGCCAATTCAGGTGGGCGTCCGCGCAGGTCAGCGGTGCCCATGTGTGCTCGCGGAGCTCGGAATTCTCTGATTCGCGTTGACCATGCCCCGAGGGCAGGCGCTCGAATGCTCTTCGCACTCGAATCGCGAGGAGATGGGGCGACGATGAAGCGAAGGCGCGCAGCGGTGCTGGCGGTGATGATCGGCCTGACGAGCTCGGTGGTCACACCGACCGCGGTGGCGGAGGAGGGGCCGGCGTGGGGTCCGTGCCCGGCGGACGTGAAGACGGAGACGGTCGTGCTGGAGTGCACCACGATCCCCGTCCCGCTGGACCACGCCAACCCCGACGGCGAGCGCATCGAGCTCTTGGTGTCGCGACTGGCCAGCACCAACCCGGCCAAGCGACGGGGAGTGCTGATGCTCAACCCCGGTGGTCCGGGCGGATCCGGCCTGGCGTTCCCGGACTTCCTGGCATCGCGCGGAATGCCAGCCGACGTCCTTGAGAGCTACGACCTGATCGGCGTGGACACCCGAGGCATCGGCCACTCGGCACCGGTGAGCTGCGGATTCACCAGCGAGCAGGGCTACCTGGGCAACATCCCGCCGTACGCGGTCGACGACGCGGCGGTCCTCGCGCAGGCCGAGTCGGCCAAGCGGGTCGCCGAGCAGTGCGCCGCGCACGACACCGACGGCCGGATGCGGCACCTCTCGACGGCGAACATGGCGCGCGACCTCGACCGGATCCGCGCCGCGCTCGGCGAGGAGAAGGCGAGCTTCCTCGGCTACTCCTACGGATCGGCGCTCGGCGCCGCGTACGCGTCGATGTTCCCCGAGCGGTCCGACCGGATCGTGGTCGACAGCAACATCGGCGACACCCACCTCGACCACGGCGGTCTGCGCAGGTACGCCCTCGGTTTCGAGGAGACCTTCCCGGACTTCGCGCAGTGGGCGGCAGAGCGGCACGAGACCTACGGCCTGGGGCGCACGCCCGAGGAGGTGCGCGAGACGTACTTCCGGCTCGCCGAACGGCTCGACGCGGCGCCGGTCAACGGCATCGACGGGCGCCTGTTCCGGCTCGCCACCTTCGCCGGCCTGTACGGGAAGACGAAGTACGGGCTCACCGCGCAGGCGTGGCAATCGGTGAGCAACGGCGGCGAGACACCGGAGCCGACCGCAGCCGAAGCAGCTCCGACGGACAACCAGTGGTCGGTCTTCCTGGCGGTGACCTGCAACGACTTCGACTGGTCCGGGGACGTGCAGACCTACCGGCGCGCCGTCGCCGAGGACCGCGAGCGCTACCCGATGTACGGCGCTGCGAGCGCGAACATCAGCCCGTGCGCCTTCTGGGACGCTCCGGCCGAGCCGCCCGTCGCTGTCGACGACAAGGGCCCGGAGAACGTGCTGGTGCTGCAGAACCTCCGCGACCCGGTGACCCCGCACCGAGGCGGCGAACTCCTCGACGAGAAGTTCGGCGACAGGTCCCGGCTGGTCAGCGTCGAAGGCAGCGGCCACGGCGTCTACGTGCTCGGTGACAACGCCTGCGCCCTCAACACCACGACGAACTTCCTGGTCGACGGGGAGCTCCCGGAGCAGGACACCTCCTGCCGATGACCCGCGGTGGTGGCGGTTCCGCCCGGAACCGCCACCACGTCGACTACCAGGTCACGGGCAGGGAGGTGACTCCGCCGGTGATGGTCGGACGAACCTCCAGCTCGTCCATCTCCCGGGCCAGGCGCAGGTCGGGGAGGCGCTGCGCGAGGGTTTCGAAGACGATCCGCAGTTCGGTGCGGGCGAGGCTGGCGCCGATGCAGAAGTGCGCGCCGTGCCCGAAGCCCAGGTGGGTGCGCTCCTCGCGGTCCGGGTCGAAGGCTTCCGCGTCGGCGTAGGCGGTCTCGTCGCGGTTGGCCGCGTTGACCGACAGGATGACGGCCTCGCCGCGGCGGATCGTCACGTCGCCGATCTCGACATCGGTGTGCGCGTAGCGCAGCAGCCCGAGATCACCCGGGGCGCCCAGCCGCATGATCTCCTCGACCGTGCGGTTGACCCGGCCCGACGGGTCGGCGGTCAGCGCCTTCCAGTGCTCGGGCTGGGTCAGCAGGAACAGCACGCCGAGGCCGATGCGGTTGACGGTGGTCTCGTGGCCGGCGAACAGCAGCCCGACGCACAGCCGGATCATCTCGCCGTAGTCGTAGGTCTCGTCTTCGTCCTGGGCGCGCACCAGGTCCGAGATGACGTCCTCGCCCAGGTCATCGCGCTTGGACTCGGCCAGCCCGGTCATGTAGGAGTTGAACTCCTCGCGCGCCCGGTGGGGATCGTCGTCGGCGGCCAGCGTCGCCATCCGGCTCGACAGCGAGTGGAAGTGCTCGCGGTCGCTCTCCGGCACGCCGAGCAGCTGGCAGATGACCGCGACCGGCAGCGGGAACGCCAGCCCCGAGTGCAGGTCGACGACGTCACCGGATTCGCGCTCGGCGATCAGCTGGTCGAGGTAGCCGTTGACCAGCTCCTGCACGTGGTCGGTCAGCATCCGCATCCGCTTGGCGGAGAAGGCGGGAGTCAGCAGCCGGCGCATGCGCGCGTGGTCGGCCTCTTCGGTCTCGTAGTTGCCCGTCGGGCCGTCCTGCACCGCGGCGGTCGACACCCGCGACGCCCGCTCGGGTTCGGGGTGGGAGCGCCCGAACCGCTTGTCGCTCAGCAGCGTCCGCACTTCGTCGTACCGGGTGACCAGCCACGCAGGGTCGCCCGCCGGGGTGGTGACCGGAGCGACGGGCGCTTCGCGGCGCAGCACCTCGTACAGCGGAGCGAGGTCGAGGACGTTCGGCCTCGGGAGGGGAAGTTGCAGGCGCTCGGCGACTGAGCTCATGGGTCTCCTCGATGCATTAACTGGCAGTCACTGACAATAATGTTGGGCGGATTAGGGTGTGTCAACACGAACCCGGCCGGCCTGAGGGAGCTCTCAGTGGTCGAACGACCCCGCCGCGGCCGCCCGCCGGCGAGTGACCAGCAAAGACAGCAGCAGCGACTCGACATCTCCCGCCACGCGGTGCGGTTGTTCCGCGAACACGGGGTGGCGGCGACCTCGGGCGAGCAGATCGCGCGCGCCGCCGGGATCTCCGAGCGCACCCTGTGGCGCTGGTTCCACAGCAAGGAGAGCTGCGTCGAGCCGCTGCTGTCGAAGTCCATCGACGCCTTCGGGGCGGTGCTGCGCACCTGGCCACCCGAGCTCGAACTCGCCGAGCACCTGCGCGCCGCCTACACGCCGGTGCCCGACGCGGGCGACGACATCGAAGCGGTCCTGGCGGTCATCCGCATGACCCACGACGAACCAGCGCTGCGCGCCCTCTACCTGGTGCTCCGCGAACGCGCCGAACCCGCCTTCGCCGAAGTCCTGGCCGACCGCATGGGCCTCCCGGCCGACTCCCTCGAAGTCCGCATGCAGGCAGCGGCCACGAGCGCGGCCCTCCGCGAGGCCACCGACGACCTCGTCGCCACGGCCACCTCCGACGGCATCCCGCAGCCGGTCCTCCAGGAGCACCGCGAGCACGTCGCCGACGCCCTCCGCCGCCTCACCCACCCACCGGCGCCGTCGGGCTGACAGTCCCAGCGGCTGAACTGCCGGTCCTGCTTCGGGGAGATCTCGCTGCCGGCCTTCATGCGCGCACGGATCCGGCGAGGAACGAGGCCGCTTGCTGCCGGGCGGTCGGCTCCCGCATCGCCCGGAGCCAACCTCTACCCGGACGGAGGAGAGAACCAACTCTGAACCGGAGCAGGCGTCGGGTCGGCCACTCCGTGACCGGGCGAGGCCTGCGCGAGGTGTCTGCGAGCGGGACCTCCATCAGAGGCGTGCACTAGCAGTCGGCGCGAGGATTGATCGTTTTCGGTTCGTAGGTCCGCAGGACGAGCGAGGTGTTGACGGGCCCGAAGCGAGCGATGCTGTCGACGACTGCCTCCAGACGTTCGGCGTTGGCGGCGTGCACGTCGAGGAGGAAGCAGTCCTCGCCGGTGAGCCGGTAGATGTTGATGACCTCGGGCAGTTGGGCGAAGTGGTCGAGGCACGCGGAGATGCGCGCGTGGGTCGTGCGGAGCCGAACGGTGGCGTGGATGTTCATCCCGAGCCGCGCCGGGTCGACCACCGCTCGGTAACCGGTGATCACCCCGGACTGTTCCAGGCGCTTGATCCGCGCCGACGCGGCCGGCTGGGAGAGATTGACCCGCCGGCCGATCTCGGTGACCCCGAGGCGTCCTTCGGTCTGCAAGATGGCCAGGATTTCATGATCGACCGAGTCGAATGAATTCAAGGTCTCGCTGGTCATCTGCTTTCCATCCATCTGCACAAGCCCCCCTCAGGCGATCAATCGAACATCATCATGCGCGTCAAAGTCCATCGCCCGGCCCTGCGACGAGGCAGTCCGAAGCGATGCGCCAGGTGACTGGGCGCAGCCCCAGGGATGTAGCGCGAGGGGAAGATCTCACGTTGAACTCGAGTCCCTTTCTGGTCTTCGCGGGTCTGGCGCTCGTGGTCGTGTTGACGCCCGGCGCGGACACGATCCTCGTTCTGCGGATGAGCAGTGCACACGGCGCCCGCACCGGAATTGCCACCGCCCTCGGGGTGGTCACCGGGCCCGTGATTTGGGGAGCGCTCTCCGGGGTGGGAGTGGCCTTGATCGTCACCCGGAACGCGGCGCTTGCCTTGCTGGGTGCGGCGTACCTGCTGCATCTCGCGGTGGGATGCTTCCGATCGGCGGCGGCCGCCGCGACCTCGATCGAGGCGGGTCTGGAACCCCGTGCGATCCGACCGCGAAACGCGTACGTCACGGGCCTGTTGACGAATCTGCTCAACCCGAAGATCGGGGTCTTCTACCTGGCCGTCATGCCGGGATTGTTCCTGGGGCAGCACCTGGATCTGTGGATCGGCGGTTCGCTGGGACTGATCCAGGCCTGCATCGGACTCGCGTTCTTGAGCTGCGCGGCCTGGTTCGCGACGCGCAGCCGTCGGTTCCTGACCGGGCCCATGTCCGGCGTTCTGATGGAAACCGTGGCCGGGCTGTGCCTTCTGGCCTTCTCCCTCTGCACCGCCTGGTCAGTACTTCGGGAAAGTTAGGGACAAGCGAACGCCAGCTCGAAACAGATGGCGGGCGGCATGCGGATGCGCGAACAGCATCGTGCTTAGCACGCCTAGAAGAAGCCCAACGCGCATGCGGGCCGCGCTGGTCGAGATCGATCCGGTGCTCCAATGCGGCCTGGCGACTGATCAGATGCAGACCGGGCTCCTTGTGCACGCGCATTGCACGTAACTATCGGCTGACCCCGACAGGCAGAAGCCGACAGTGACCGACGCACAGAACCGCCCCGAACCGGATATGGCCTGCTCAGAGGCGGTTTTCTGTAGGTGAACGAGAGCGCCCCCGGCAGGATTCGAACCTGCGACACCGGCTTTAGGAGAGCCGTGCTCTATCCCCTGAGCTACGAGGGCCTGATCGGAGGGTACCTGGGTGGGGGTTCGGGTTCGGCACCTGGTCGTGCCTGCGGGCCGCGTAATCCGCTTACCGCGGTCGGCGCTTATGGCCAGGTGGTCTTCACTGCTGGTGTGCTCGTGAGGTGGTCAGGTCGCGGAGAACCGTCGTTGATCACTTCGGCGCCCTCGGTGTCTTAGCGGTCTTCAACGCATGCCATCTAGAGAGGCCATATTGGACAGTCCCTGGTGAAACAGCGCGCGTCACAATAGTTTCGGCGTTCATCGGTTGGGTTCTGGGTGGTCGGTGCCGTTCTCCACTCGGTTTCGGCCTGCTCGTTTGGCCTTGTAGAGGCCGATGTCGGCGGCTGCGAACAGCTGGTCCAGGTTGTGGGGGCCGGAGGCCACGCCGATGCTGACCGTTGGTTTCTTCTCCAGCCTGCCCAGGACCAGTCGCCAGTCGTGGGCGTTGACCGCTGCGCGGATGCGTTCGGCGACGACCGGCCCGGCTTCGAGGGAGTCCTCGGAGGCGTCGACCAGCAGCACGACGAACTCGTCACCGGCCCACCGGCACAGCAGGTCGCCCGCGCGGCATTCGCGGCGCAGCAGGTTGGCGACCTCCTGCAGGACGACGTCGCCCGCGGTGTGCCCTGCGAAGTCGTTGACCTTCTTGAAGTAGTCGACGTCGAGCAGCACCAGCCACGGGGTCCGGCCGGCCGAGGCGTTTCGTTCCAGCAGGACGGGGGCCATGCGTTCGAGGCCTAGGCGGTTGGCGAGGCCGGTGAGCGGGTCGCGCAGGGCGGCTTCGCGGGCGGCCATCGCCATCCGCTGCGCCTGCGTGGCGACTCTACGCTGCTCCAGGGCTTGGCCTAGACCTTCTTTGAGGATGTCCACGGCCGACACCGCTGCGGTCACCGCGCGGCGCAGGGCCGCTGCCTCGCCCACCGGATCGCCGAGCTGCCTGCAGATCTCGGCGAGTTCGCGGGAGAACCGCATCATCAGGAACGATTCGTGGATGTTCTCGGCGCTCTCGAGCGCGCGGCTGGCGAACGTGCGGGCCTCGGTCAGGACGCCCTGCGAGCGCCTGAGGACGGCGAGCACCCAGTTCGCCAGCGCCATCGCGTAGCCGTCGGAGGTGTCGCGGCTGAGGGCGAGCGTCTCGTGCGCGACGCGCTCGGCCGCCTCCACGTCGCCCATGCCGGCGAGCGACCGGGCCAGGCAGGCCAGGGCGCTGCGCTTGACGCGTCCTGGCTTGGCCAGCGACTGGGCTTCCTCGCAGAGCTCGCGGGCTGCGGCGAACTGGTGGGCGGCCTGCTCGGGCTGGCTCGCAGCGCGGAACACCCGGGCGATGCCTTCGCGGAGCTCGCAGTGGGCCAGCGAGGGCTGGTCGCCCGAGTCGCGGGCGATCTGCACCGCCAGCGACATCAGGTCCATCGCCGGACCTCGCCGCCCGATGCCCTCCAGCAGGAAGCCCAGCATGCTGACGGTGTGGGCGGCCGATCCGCCGCTCGGCGGCTGCGTGTCGAGCTCGGTCCAGCCCTCGGCGATGAGCTCCAGGGCGAGGGGGATGCGGCCCAGCCGCCAGGCCAGCAGGGCGCGGTGCACCAGGACCGTGGACCGGACCCAGCGTTCGTCGACGAAGTTCGAGCCGCCGGCGAGCAGCTCGTCGAAGGCGGCGTCGGCCTCGGTGAAGCTGCCAGCGTCGAGCAGCCGCCTGACCTGGCGGTCCTGGGCCGGTATGTGCCCGGCGAGCGGTAGTTCCTCCGGCTGCACGCGACCTCGTCGTCAGCACGTCATCGTGGCCGCTCGGGTGAGCGACTTGTCCGAGGTTACCGGTTGCGACCGCGTCCGTACGCTTCGTAGTGGATGACGTCGTCCAGAGGCATCCGCTGGCGCCAGCCGTGCCGTTCGAGGTCCGGAGTGTCGGCGAGCTCGCGAACCGGTCCCACGCACAACCATGCCACCGGCCTGACCTCGGAGGGAACTCCGAGCAGCCGTCGCAGGAACTCCTCGCGGTAGAAGCTGACCCAACCCACCCCGAGGCCTTCGGCGGTCGCCGCCAGCCACAGGTTCTGGATCGCCAGGCACACCGAGTACAGGCCGGCGTCGGCGATGGCGTGCCTGCCCAGCACCTGCGGTGCTCCCCGGCGCGGGTCGTAGGTGACGGCGATGCCGAGCGAGGACTCCACGATGCCCTCGACCTTGATCTTGCTGAAGGTGTCGGCGCGCTCGCCGTCGAGCTTGCTGGCGAACACGCTGCGCTCGGCCAGCACGTGCTCGCGGAACGTGCGGCGCGTGTTCGCGTCGCGGACCAGGATGAAGTCCCACGGCTGGGAGAGCCCGACGCTCGGCGCGGTGTGCGCGGCGGTGAGCACGCGGCGCAGCACCGGCTCGGGGAGTTCGGCGCCGGAGAACTCGCGGCGGACGTCCCGTCTGCGGTTGATCACGTCGTAGAGCTCGGCGGCGGGTGCGGAATCGGTCAGGCCGGGGGTGTGTCCAGGGGTCTTCATCGCGATCAATGCTGCACCGGGGATACCGGTCACCCGGGTTCAGGGTGACCGGTATCGCACGGCGTTCGACCGGATCGTCCTATTTATGGTGGTACGGGAGCAGTGCCATCTCGCGGGCGTTCTTGATCGCCTTGGCGACCTCGCGCTGCTCCTGCGCGGTCAGTCCGGTGACCCGGCGCGAGCGGATCTTGCCCCGGTCGGAGATGAACTTGCGCAGCAGCGTCACGTCCTTCCAGTCGACCTGGACGACGCCCTCGCGCTGCAGGAGGTTCGGCTTCCTGCGGCGTTCGACGGGTCGGCGCATGCGATCACCAGCTCGACTTCGTCACGCCAGGCAGCTCGCCCTTGTGCGCCATCTCGCGCAGGCGCACGCGCGACAGCCCGAACCTGCGGAAGTAGCCGCGCGGACGCCCGTCCACGGTGTCCCGGTTGCGCAGCCGGACACGGCTGGCGTCCCGGGGCTGCCGCTGCAGCTCGCGCTGGGCCTCGACACGGGCACCGGGTTCGGTCTCGGGTGAGGCGATGATCCGCTTCAGCTCGGTCCGCCGCTCCGCGTACCGCTCGACGACCTCCTTGCGCTGCTCGTTCCGAGCGATCTTCGACTTCTTGGCCACGATGTCCTCTCTGCTCTGCGTCCTCGACCAGTGGTTTCGTGATTTCAGTGGAAATCGGGGTGCGGAGTTCAGTGGAAATCGGGTTCCGGACTTCCACTGAAATCCGGTCACTCCCGGGGTGGGTGGTGACCTGGGGTTGGTCAGCGTTCTTCTCTGAACTCGACGTGCTTGCGGGCGACCGGGTCGTACTTGCGCAGGCGCATGCGGTCGGGGTTGTTGCGCCGGTTCTTGGTGGTGACGTAGGTGAATCCGGTGCCCGCGGTGGAGCGGAGCTTGATCACCGGTCGGGTGTCGGTGCTCTTGGCCATCAGATGCGTTCCCCTCGCGCGCGCATGTCGGCGACGACCGCGTCGATGCCGCGCTTCTCGATCGTCTTCATTCCCTTGGTCGACACCCGCAGCCGGATCCACCGGTTCTCGGCGGCCAGCCAGTAGCGCTTGTTCTGCACGTTCGGCAGCCAGCGGCGGCGGGTTTTGCGGTTGGAGTGCGAGACCTGGTTGCCGTAGCCCGGCTTCTTGCCGGTCACCTGGCAGCGGACTGACATGACCTACCTCTCGATAACGACATCCATTTTCATATAGCTGACGGCCAGGGTAGCGTGTCGGCAGCGAAGATGAAAACCGTTGTCGATTGAGGTGGGGATGTTCACCGATCCGTCCGAGCGGACGCCGCTGCTGCTGGTGGCAGGCCTCCGCGAGAGCCAGGTCGCCGAGGCGGCCGAGGTCGCGCGCCTCCGCGACCCGTCAGGAACCGCGCTGGTGCACGCCGACCTGCGCTCGGTCGCCGAAGGAGTGGTGCGCCGCGAGGTCAGGCACGGCGACCACGTCGACAGCCACGTCCTCGAACTCGCGCACGGCTGCGTGTCCTGCACGCTGCGCGAGGACCTGCTGCCGCTGCTGCGCAGGCTCGCCGCCGCCCCCGACATCAACCGCATCGTCATCCGGCTCGACCCGGCGCTGGAGCCCGAGGCGATCTGCTGGGCCCTGCGCCACGTCGAGGTCGACGGCCGCCCGCTGCTCACCGACGTCGCCATCGAGGCCGTGCTGACCACGGTCGACCTCGAAACCTGGCTGCCCGACGCCTCCGGCGAGGAGGAGCTCGCCGAACGCGGACTGGGCGGCAGCGCCGACGACGAGCGCACCGTGGCGCAGGTGGCCGCCGGGCAGGCCGAGTTCGCCGACGCGATCGTGCTGGTCGGAGCCGCTGAGGACCGCTGGCAGCGGGTCCGCACCGAAGCCGTGCTCGCCCGGCTCACCCCGTCGGCACCGTTGGCCCACCTCGACGACCTGGACCTGACCGCGCTGCTGACGCGCATCCCGAACGACTCCCGGCGCGGCGAGGTCGACGGGCCGCACGGCCGGCTGCTGCGCGGCCAGCCGTCGCTGGACACCGACGCGGGCGTGGCCACCGTCCTGTTCGAGGAGCGCCGCCCGTTCCACCCGAAGCGGCTGCACGAAGCCGTCGACATGCTGCTGGACGGCGTGGTGCGCACCCGCGGCCGGTTCTGGGTGGCAAGCCAGCCCGACGACTCGCTGTGGCTGGAATCCGCAGGCGGCGGGCTCGCCGTCGCCCACGCCGGACCGTGGCTGGCGACCGTCGACGACTGGGACGGCCTGTCCGACGACCGGCGGCTGAGGGCCGAGCTGACCTGGGACGACTACTACGGCGACCGGATGAACGAACTCGTCGTCATCGCCCACGAAGCCGACCCGCACGAGATCGTCCGCGCGCTGCGCGACGCCGTGCTCACCGACGACGAACTCGCCGCGGGCGAGCAGGAGTGGGCGCAGTACCCGGACCCGTTCGCCGACTGGCGCACCGAACCGTGCGCCGAACCCGCTGAATCCGAGTTGAGGGGAAACCAGTGAAACCCGACATCCACCCCCGCTACGAGCCCGTGGTGTTCCAGGACCGCACCACCGGCAAGAGCTTCCTCACCCGCTCCACCGCGACCTCCGACGCCCGCATCGAGTGGGAGGACGGCAACACCTACCCGCTGATCACGATCGACGTGACCGCGTACTCGCACCCCTTCTGGACCGGAAACCAGCGGGTCATGGACACCCAGGGCCGGGTCGAGAAGTTCCGCCGCCGCTACGGCGAACGTCGCCGCTGAGACATCGCTCGCCTGCGCGAGTTGAGTCCCACACCTGAAGCAGCGGCTTCGCCGCACTCCGAGAGAAGGGCCTGACATGGCAGTTCCCAAGCGCAAGACCTCGCGGGCCAACACCCGGCACCGCCGCTCGCAGTGGAAGGCGAAGGCGCCCGAGCTGGTACCGATCGTGGTGGACGGCGAGCGGAAGCTGGTGCCGCGCGCGTTGATCCGCCACTTCCAGGAGAAGTGAGCGCATCCGGCGCGCGTCGTCACGCCGAGTGAACGACGCGCGCCGGGCCGAGACGGCCGTCACCTCGACGGGCGAGGTAGGGCGGGGGCTCTCAGCTCGTTCTCAGGGCAACGGGTAACACTGTCCGCATGCGCATCCTCGTCGTCGACGACGATCGTGCCGTGCGGGAGTCGCTGCGAAGGTCCCTGCAGTTCAACGGGTACCAAGTGGAGCTCGCCGCGGACGGTCAACAAGCACTGGACCACCTGGCCGACAACCGCCCGGACGCCATGGTTCTCGACGTGATGATGCCCCGGCTCGACGGCTTGGAGGTGGCGCGGCGGCTGCGCAGCACCGGTGACGATCTGCCGATCCTGGTGCTCACCGCCCGCGACGCCGTGTCCGACCGGGTCGCCGGGCTCGACGCCGGCGCCGACGACTACCTGCCCAAGCCCTTCGCCCTCGAAGAGCTCCTCGCCCGGCTGCGCGCGCTGCTGCGCCGCGCCACCCCGCTCGAGGGCGGCCCCGACGCGCAGCCCGCCGCGCTGCGCTTCGCCGACCTGGAGCTGGACCCGGGGACCCGCGAGGTCCGCCGCGGCGAGCGCTCGATCAGTCTCACCCGCACCGAGTTCGCCCTGCTGGAACTGCTGATGGCGCACCCCAAGCAGGTGCTCACCCGCAGCAGGCTGCTCGAAGACGTGTGGGGCTACGACTTCCCGACCTCGGGCAACGCCCTGGAGGTCTACATCGGCTACCTGCGCCGCAAGACCGAGGCCGAGGGGGAGACGAGGCTGATCCACACCGTTCGCGGTGTTGGCTACGTGCTCCGCGAGACGCCGCCATGATGGGCAATCCGATGGCCGTTCCGGCACCGCCGCCGCCCGACCTGGACAACCCGCCGCCGCCCAGCAGGTTGCAGCGGGTGTCGCTGCGCAACCGCGTCACCTGGCTGGCCGCGATGTGCGTGGCGGGAGCGGTGGCGCTGGTGTCGGTCGGGGCGTTCGTGACCGTGCGCGACAGCCTCTACCAGCAGCTGGACGACAGCCTCACCGAACGCGCGGTGGAGGCGGCCGAGGGGCCGCTGGTGCGCACCTCCGACCTGCAGCAGGTTCCGGTGGCGTTCTTCGTCGCCACCAACTTCAAGATCAACGTGCTCTCCGCCGACGGCACCGTGTTCGGCCCGGAGCAGCGCCCGCCGATGAGCGTGCTGGAGCTGTCGGTGGCCAAGGGCGAGGCCCAGCGCTCGCTGCGCACCGACAAGGCGAGCAACAGCCGCGTCGTCGCGGTGCCCACCGGGCGCAACGCGGCACTGGTCATGTCGACCTCCCTGCAGCCCACTCAGCGGACGTTGGCGCAGCTCAGCGTGGTCCTCGTGGTGATGGGCGGGGCCGGCATCCTGCTCGCCGCAGCCGCCGGGACCGCGGTGGCGCGCGCCGGTCTGCGACCGGTGCAGCGGCTGACCGCCGCCACCGAACGCGTCGCGCTGACCGGCGACCTGCGGCCGATCCCGGTGAGTGGCGACGACGAGCTGGCGCGGTTGACCGCGAGCTTCAACGGGATGCTCAGCGCTCTGGCCGAATCCCAGGAGCGGCAGCGACGCCTGGTCGCCGACGCCGGGCACGAGCTGCGCACACCGCTGACCTCGCTGCGCACCAACCTGGAGCTGCTGCTCGCGGCCGCCCGGCCGGACGCGCCCGTGCTGTCCGAGCAGGACCGGCGAGAGATGTTCTCCGACGTCCAGGCCCAGGTGGAGGAGCTGTCCGCGCTGGTCGGTGACCTGGTCGAGCTCGCGCGCGAGGACACCCCGCAGGCCGTGCACGAATCGGTGGACCTGGTCGACGTCGTCGAGCGCGCGCTGGGGCGGGCCAGGCGGCGCGCGCCGCGCACCGAGTTCGACGTGCGGCTGAACCCGTGGGTGATGATGGGCGATGCGACCGCGCTGGAGCGGGCGGTGCTGAACCTGCTGGACAACGCCGCGAAGTGGAGTCCCGACGGTGGCCACGTGCGGGTCGACCTTCACCCGAAGGAGGGCACCGGGCTGGCGGTTCTGGAGGTCGCCGACAGCGGACCTGGCATCACCGAAGCCGACCGGCCCTACGTCTTCGAGCGCTTCTACCGGTCGTCGGACGCGCGGACGCTGCCCGGTTCCGGGCTGGGGCTGTCGATCGTCAAGCAGGTCGCCGAGCGCCACGGCGGGTCGGTGCTGGCTGCGGAGGCTCCCGAGGGCGGCGCGCTGCTGCGCATGACGCTGCCGGGGAACTCTCAGCAAAACGAACAGCAATGAACACCCATTCGTAACTTCAAGCCCCAACTCCCCGGCTGTCGGGCCGGTTATCCGTCAGGTATTGTTGGTTTTTGTTGACTTGATGACAGAAAGATGACGCCCGGCCAGGGAGTGGACGTGCTCGCACGACAACGCCAGGAAGTGATCCTCGACGAAGTGCGGCGCACCGGGGCCGTGCAGGTCGGCGAGCTGGTGCAACGACTCGGCGTGTCGGACATGACGATCCGCCGCGACCTCGACGCCCTCGCCCGCCGGGGCCTCGTCGAGAAGGTCTACGGCGGTGCGACCTCCACGATCGGCAACAGCACCGACGAACCCGGCTTCGAGGCCAAGTCCGTCCGCCAGCTCACCGAGAAGGAAGCCATCGCGAAGCTCGCCGCCGACGAGATCCAGCCCGGCACCGCGATCGGCATGTCCGCCGGAACCACCACCTGGACGCTCGCGCGCCAGCTCGACGACATCCCGGACCTGACCATCGTCACCAACTCGGTCCGCGTCGCCGACGCGCTGCAGCAGCGCGGCCGCGTCGACCGGACCGTCGTGCTCACCGGTGGTGTCCGCACCCCGTCCGACGCGCTCGTGGGACCCGTCGCCGTGCAGTCGCTGCGCTCGCTGCACCTGGACCTGGTGTTCCTCGGCGTGCACGGGATGGCCCCGCGCGCCGGCTTCACCACGCCGAACCTCAACGAGAGCGAGACCAACCGGGCCTTCGCCGAAGCCGCGGGCCGGTTGGTGGTGGTCGCCGACAGCTCCAAGTGGTCGACCGTCGGCATCTCCACGATCGTCGACTTCGACGAGGTCGACCTGCTGATCAGCGACGAGGGGCTGCCGCCGGACGCGCGAGAGCTGCTGGGCGAGCACGTCGAACTGCTGCTGGCCGAGCAGCGGTCAACGGAGGAGGAAGAGTGAAGCGCACCGCGCGCCGCCTGGTCGACGGTCGGGAGATCATCTACTTCGACGACGAACCGGGACGGGAACGCACCGCGGAGGACACCCGCGAGCTCCCGCCCCAGGCCCCGGCGTCGGAGATGCGGCGTGATCCGCTGACCGGGGAGTGGGTGGGGATCGCCGCGCACCGGCAGTCCCGCACCTACAAGCCGCCGGCCGCGATGTGCCCGCTGTGCCCCAGCTCCCCGGGACGTCCCAGCGAGATCCCCGAGTCCGACTACGACGTGGTCGTCTTCGAGAACCAGTTCCCGTCGTTCGCGCAGGGCATCCCCGGTGAGCCGGCCACCGTCGGCGGCATGCCGATGGTGCCCGCGGCACCGGCCAGCGGACGCTGCGAGGTCGTCTGCTTCACCTCCGACCACAACTCCTCCTTCGGCTCGCTGAGTGCGAAGCGGGTCCGCAGCGTCGTCGACGTCTGGGCCGATCGCACCGCCGCTCTCAACGAAACCCCGGGTGTCGAGCAGGTCTTCTGCTTCGAGAACCGCGGTGAGGAGATCGGCGTGACGCTGCACCACCCGCACGGGCAGATCTACGGCTACCCGTTCGTCACGCCCAAGACCGAGACCATGCTGCGGGTCGCCGAGCAGTACCGCGCCGAGCACGGCACGCACGTCATGGGCGACGTCCTGGCCGCCGAGCGCGCGAGCGGCGAGCGGGTGCTGGTCGACTCCGAGCACTGGACGGCGTTCGTCCCGGCCGCCGCCCGCTGGCCCGTCGAGGTGCAGATCGTGCCGCACCGCCAGGTCCCCGACATCGCCGCGCTCACCGACGACGAGCGGGACGACTTCGCCACCACCTACCTCGACGTGCTCGGCCGCCTCGACGGGCTCTACGACAAGCCGCTGCCCTACATCGCCGCTTGGCACCAGGCGCCGGTGAACACCGGGCGCGATCTGTCGTGGCTGCACCTGGAGCTGTTCTCGGTGCTGCGCAGCGCGGACAAGCTCAAGTACCTCGCCGGGTCCGAGTCGGGTATGGCGGTCTGGATCAACGACGCGACCCCCGAGCAGATCGCCGCGCGCCTCCGCTGACGTCGTCGGTGGTCAGGGGCGGGTGTGGTTCGAACCGTCCATGATCAATGCCGGTTCTGCCGGGTCGGTTTGGACCAGAACCGCCAGCGGCTTCCACGTCCCCCGGTCCGCATCCTGCGCTTTTGCCGGTTTGGTCGGGGTGGGTGAGGACGATCATGGGACTTATCATGCGTGCCCACAGTCAGATCTCAGGCACTTCTCAGACGCCCGGAGCACAGTGGGAGCCATGACCGAACACACCCCGGAATTCGGTGACAAGCCGGAAGAGCCGAAGCCGAGCGGAGACGGCGTCGGCGCGGGCGATACCCCTCCATCCGGGGTGCCGTCCCAGCAGCAGAGCGCCCAGCCCGGCCCGTCCCAGCAGCCGACCCAGCCCGCCCAGCCGCAGGGCCAGCCCGCCGGGCAGTACGGGACCCAGCAGTACCCGTACGGCATGCACCAGCAGTACGGGCAGCAGCCCTGGCCCGGGTACGCCTCCGGTCAGGCGACGCAGCAGAAGAAGTCCGGCCGCGGCCTGGTCACCGGTGTGGCCGCGCTCGCGCTGGTGTGCGGCCTGGTCGGCGGCGGTGTCGGCGGGTTCGTCGGGTACCAGCTCGGCGGTGACAGCAGCACCGGTGCCAGCGCGCTCGACGAGTCCAAGCCCGCCCGCAGCGCCAGCACCGCTCCCCAGGGGTCCGTCCAGCAGGTCGCGCAGAAGGTCCTGCCGAGCGTCGTGCAGATCCAGATCTCCAGCGCGCAGGGCTCCGGCGAGGGATCGGGCATCGTGCTCAGCAGCGACGGCCTCATCCTCACCAACAACCACGTCGCCGAGGGCGGCCAGAGCGGACGGCTGACCGCGCTGTTCCACGACAACCGCACCGCGCCGGTGCGCGTCGTGGGCACCGACCCGAAGTCCGACCTCGCGGTGGTCAAGGCCGACATCACCGGGCTGACCCCGGCCGAGCTCGGCCGCAGCGATGATCTGCCCGTCGGTTCGCAGGTCGTGGCCATCGGTTCGCCGTTCGGCCTGTCCGGCACGGTGACCAGCGGAATCATCAGCGCCAAGGACCGTCCGGTGCGCGCGGGCGGCGAGTCGGGCAGCCAGGACACCGTGCTCAACGCGCTGCAGACCGACGCCGCGATCAACCCCGGCAACTCCGGTGGCCCGCTGGTCGACATGGACGGCCGCGTCGTCGGCATCAACTCCGCGATCTACAGCCCCGGCACCGGCCAGGAGCAGGCCGGCTCGGTCGGCCTGGGCTTCGCGATCCCGATCGACCAGGCCCGCCGCATCGCCAACGAGCTCAAGGAGACCGGCTCGGCCACCCAGACCACGCTCGGGGTGACGATCACCAACGCCAACCAGCCCGGAGCGCAGGTCCAGGACATCATCCCGAACGGACCCGCCCAGGCGGCCGGGATCAAGCCCGGTGATGTGATCACCAAGATCGACGACCGGGCTCTCCTCGACGCGGACGCCCTGGTCGCGGCGGTCCGCTCGCACAACCCCGGTGACCACGTCCGGTTCACCATCGGCGGCCCCGGCGGGGAGCGCACGGTCGACGTGACGCTCACCGGCCAGAAGGGCTGACCCCCTGATCGCGTCGGCCGAGTTCCCGCGGCCCATGCCCCCTTCCTGCGTCGCGGGACCGGCCGACGTGTCCAAAGCCCCTCCGCAGAACTCGTTCTGAGCAGCGGTGCGGGCGGCGGAACCTCAGACGCCGGCGGCGTCATCGTCGGGGTGGTTTTGAAGATCGATCGACACCTGGGGAGGACCATGTCCGACAAAACGACCACCATGACCGGCATCGCGCCGAAATTGGTGGAGCTCGCCGACTCCTATGAACTGACCGAACCCGACCTTGGCACTACGGTTACCGGCATGGAACGCAGCGCGCAGCGGCTGGGGCGGGCTCTCGTGGTCGTGGTGGACGACCGGGTCGCCCAAGGAGAGCAGGAAGACAACATCGGTCCACTGGTGACCGAGTTGCTGGAAGAAGCCGGATTCATCGTCGACGGAACCGTCGCGGTGGCCGGGGAGACGGTGGACATCCGCAACGCGCTGAACACCGCGGTGATCGGTGGCGTCGACGTGGTGATCACGGTCGGCGGCACCGGGGTGTCGCCCCGGGACGTCACCCCCGACGCCACCGCCGGGGTGCTGGACCGGCCGATCCCGGGCATCGCCGAGGCGCTTCGGGCCTCCGGGCTGGCCGCGGGTGCGGTCGACGCCGGGGTGTCGCGCGGTCTCGTCGGCGTCTCGGGCAGCACGCTGGTGGTGAACCTGTCCGGTTCGCGGGCCTCGGTCCGCGACGGCATGGCGACCCTGACTCCGCTGGTGGCCCACGTGATCGAGCAGCTCTCGGGGCTCGACACCCCCTGAGCCCGGAACGACAACGGTGGCGGCTCCCGCGCGGGAACCGCCACCGTTGTTCTGTCCAGCTGATCAGCCGGGCTTCGAGCCGCCGGTGGGGTCGTCCGGACCCTTGTCCTGCGAACCGCTGGGGCCAGGTCCGGGGCCGGGATCGTCCTTGGCGGAATCCCCGCTCGAGGAGTCCCGCTTGAGCACGCCCTCCACCTTGCCGCTCACCGACTCGATCCGGTCGTGGTACTTGCCGCCCGTGGCCTTGTCCAAGCTCG
This sequence comes from Saccharopolyspora sp. NPDC049426, assembly GCF_040676935.1. Lineage (NCBI taxonomy): Bacteria > Bacillati > Actinomycetota > Actinomycetes > Pseudonocardiales > Pseudonocardiaceae > Saccharopolyspora > Saccharopolyspora sp. NPDC049426. The sequence continues at coordinate 37,658 of NZ_JBFAPZ010000006.1, forward strand.
ACTTGGCGGCATCGAGCCCCTTGGCGGCGCTGGGGCCCGCCTTCTCGGCGAACTCCTCCGCCTTGCCCTTGGCTTGGCCGGCCAGTTCCTTGGCCTTGTTCAGGAAACTCATCGCAGCCTCCCTGCGTCGCTGTCTCCCGCGACGGCGAGACACGTACTCACTGTAACCGATTTCACACTCGGTGATACCGGTTCGTGCGCGAACCGCTGCGATCGAGGCAGGATGGACAGGTGACCAGCGAATCGCCCCAGGCGAAGCCCGAACGCGAGAAGCGCCGCAGGCTCGCCGAGATCTTCGGAGACGTGCTGCCGGAGACGACCTCCGACGACCGTCCCGAGCCGACCTCGGCGAACACCCGCGAGAGCTGGTACCGCGAGAACCGGCCGCCGCACCACGACGCTCGCTAGGGCGTCAGTTGCGCGAGGCGGCCTTGCCGTTGCCGGTGCCGGTGGTGGCCTCCTCGTCGGTGGCCAGGCCCTCGATGCGCGGCAGGCCCTGCTCGGCGCGCATCAGGTTGCGGATCTCCATCAGCAGCTCCACGTCGGTGGGCTCGGACTGGCCGTCTTCCTTGCCCTTCTTGCGGCGCTCGGAAATCTTGTTCATCGGAACGACGAACAGGAAGTAAACGACAGCCGCCGTGATGAGGAACGTGATCACGGCATTGATCACCGCGGCGAAGTCGATCGTCGAAGCCTTGTTGCCTGCGACGATCTCGATGCTCAGGCCGGTGACGTTCCCGCCGCCGGTGGCCGCGATCAGCGGCTTGATGATGCTGGTGGTGAACGCCGTGACCAGGGCGGTGAAAGCGCTACCGACGACAACCGCGACGGCGAGGTCGATGATGTTGCCGCGCATCAGGAAGTCCTTGAATCCCTTGAGCACGTGGAAACTCCTCTCGAAGAATGCGAGTCCGGATTTCCCGGATCGATGATCGCGCCGCATTCGCCGCGGCGCGGCGCGGGCGCGGGCACAGGAGGGCAGCGTAACGGTAACCGAATGGGGGAAAGCAATTGCTCATCGCTGAACCGCTCAGGTGGCGGCTGTGGCGATGTCCACAACGGAGTGCTGGCCGATGGCAAGGACCAGGGCCAGCAGCAGGAGGACCGCGGCCGTGATCCGGCGCAGCCACAGCACGCCGCGCCTGCTCGGCAGCAGGTGACGGAGCCGGTCGAGCGGCGTGGGATCGAGCCCGGAGTCTGCGCGCATGTCGCCCCCTGGTGCCTTCGGAGAGATCGGACGCGTTCGAAGTTAAGGACGTGCCCGATGCCGAGGAAGGGGGAAGCACGAATCTGTGGATGGATTCGTCGCCTGTGGATAACTCGCTTCACTCGAAAGAATCAACGAGTTCGATTGTCGATCACGGAATGACGCGGGAAGTCGGACTTTTCGCGCGCATGGCAAAACCGCCGGCCACATTCGAGTGACCGGCGGTTGAATTGTGCGGAATCAGGAAGCCGCGGCGGTGGTGCTGCTGCTCGAAGACGAACTCGAAGACGACGAGCTCGAAGACGACGAGTCCGACGAGGACGAGCTCGACGACGAACCGGAGTCCGAGGAGCTCGACGAGGACGACGAGCCGCTCGTGCTCGACGAGGACGACCGGTTGTCGGTCCGGTAGAAGCCGCTGCCCTTGAACACGATGCCGACGGCGTTGAACAGCTTGCGGAGTCGGCCGTTGCACTGCGGGCACTCGGTGAGGGAGTCCTCGCTGAACGACTGCACCTGCTCGAATCGATGGTCACATTCGGTGCAGGCGTACTGATATGTGGGCACGGCCGCGAACCTCCGAAATCTGGGCTTGGCACTCAAACTACGGGAGTGCTAACCCGATAATGCTAGACAACGGGTGTCCAGTGCAAACAGTGCTACGTCACATCGGCAGCCTCACGACCCCGCGCGCGGGGGTAATGACGCTGGTCATCCGCACGTCGTGGTCCTCGCCGGGCAGCGACGGGACGAACTCGGAGTCCCGCACCACGCCCAGCAGTTCCGCCGCCGGGTCGCGCAGCACCAGCGACCGGTCGTAGTGACCGGCGCCACGCCCGAGCCGGACGCCCTGGTGATCGACGCCCAGCGCGGGGACCAAGATCACTTCCGCCTGGCCGATCGCCGCGGCGCCCAGCCGCTCGCCCGCGGGTTCGAGGAGCCCGAACGTGGCCGGTCGCAGCGAGTCCGGACCGGTGTACTCGGCCCATTCCAGCGGCTGCTTGCCCGCCACGACCGGCAGCAGCACGCGCAGACCCGCCTCGCGCAGCACCGAGGGAAGATCCGCTCCCGGCTCCGGGCCGACGGGCACGTAGGCGGCCACCGCGTTCAGCTCGCGCTGGGCCAACCAGCCCAGCAGGTTCGACAGAAGTGCCTGGTCATCGGCCTTCCTGGCGGGTTCGTCCAGCTCGTCGCGTTGGAGCAGGAGTCGGCTCCGCCATTGCGCTTTCGACGTACGAAATTCATCCGGTGAGCTCACGGGTTCACTGTAGGTTTGACCGATAAGCTGCGGCGTCATGAGCAGCCCGACGAGCACGCCGACCGCGTTCCGGACCGCCATCGTGCCGGCAGCAGGACTGGGAACCAGGTTCCTGCCCACCACGAAAGCGGTGCCCAAGGAGTTGCTCCCGGTCGTGGACACCCCCGGGATCGAGCTGGTGGCGGCCGAGGCTGCCGAGGCCGGTGCGCAGCGCCTGATCATCGTCACGTCGCCCGACAAGGGCGCGGTCGCCGACTACTTCCAACCCAGCCCCGAGCTGGAGCAGACCCTCAAGGCCCGCGGCAAGGACGACCTGCTGGCCAAGGTGCACCGGGCCTCGGAGCTGATCGAGGCCGAGACCGCGCTGCAGGAGAAGGCCCTCGGCCTCGGACACGCCGTGGGTTGCGCCGAGTCCGCCCTCGCCGACGACGATGACGCGGTCGCCGTGCTGCTGCCCGACGACCTGGTGCTGCCGACCGGGGTGCTGAAGCGGATGGCACAGGTCCGCGCCCGCTACGGCGGCAGCGTGCTGTGCGCCTTCGACGTCCCCCGGGACAAGATCTCCGCCTACGGCGTCTTCGACATCGCCGACACCGACGCCGACGACGTCAAGATCGTCAAGGGCATGGTCGAGAAACCCGCCCCGGCCGACGCGCCGTCGACGCTGGCCGCCGCCGGCCGATACCTGCTGGACCGGGCGATCTTCGACGCGCTGCGCCGCATCGAGCCCGGCGCCGGTGGCGAACTTCAGCTGACCGATGCCGTAGCGTTGCTGATCTCCGAGGGACACCCGGTTCACGTCGTGGTCCACCACGGTGGGCGACACGACTTGGGAAATCCTGGCGGTTTCCTGAAAGCTGCGGTGGACTTCGCGCTAGCGGATCCCGAGTACGGGCCGGACCTGCGGGACTGGCTCGCCGACCGGATCGACAGAAGCTGATGCCGAGCGCCGGGTAGGCCGACCCCGGCACCGGTGAGGAGCGGGGAAGAGGCGACAGCCATGAGGTCAGTGGACGAGCAGCTGGCGCGCGTGCTCACGGCCGCCGTCCGGCCCGCCCCAGTTCGGGTGGCGATCTCGGAGGCGCAGGGGTTGCTGTGCGCCGAAGAGGTCGTGGCCGAACGGGCGCTGCCCGGATTCGACCAGGCCGCGGTCGACGGCTACGCGGTGCGCAGCGTCGACGTGCAGACGGCCGCCGAGGAGTCGATCGTGCTCCCGGTGGTCGGGGAGATCCCGGCCGGTTCGCGGCAGCCGCGCAGGCTGCAGCCCGGACAGGCGGTGCGGGTCGCCACCGGCGCCCCGCTGCCGACGCTCGCCGACGCCGTCGTCCCGCTGGGCTACACCGACGAGCACCCCGCCAAGATCACCGTGCAGCAGCCGGTCCCCTCGGCGGCGTTCGTCCGCCGCACCGGTGAGGACGTGCAGACCGGCGACGTCGCCGTGCGGCGCGGGGCGCCCATCGGCTCCGCGCAGGTCGGGCTGCTGGCCGCGGTGGGCCGCGACAAGGTGCTGGTGCACCCGCGTCCCCGCGTCTCGATCATCTCCCTGGGCGACGAGCTCGTTGACGTCGACCGCACGCCCGGCCAGGGCCAGGTCTACGACGTCAACTCCTATGCCCTCGCCGCCGCGGCGCGCGACGCCGGAGCCGAGGTCACCCGCGTCGGCATCGCCAGCAACGACCCGCGCCGGTTGCGCGAGGTCGTCGAAGGACGGCTGCTGCTTTCGGAGATCGTGGTGATCGCGGGCGGTGTCGGCGGTGCCGCGGGCGGCGACGTGCGCTCGGCGCTGGCCGACCTCGGATCCCTCGACGACGACCGGGTGGCGATGCAGCCCGGTTCGGTGCAGAGCTTCGGCCGGCTCGGCCCGGACGAGATCCCGACGTTCGTGCTGCCCGGCAACCCGGTGAGCGCGCTGGTGGTCTTCGAGGTGCTGGTCCGGCCGCTGATCCGCTCGGCGCTGGGCAAGGAGAACCCGAACCGCCGCAGCGTCTCCGCCGAGCTGCTCTCGCCGATCACCGCGGCCAAGGGCCGTCGCGGATTCCTGCGCGGACAGCTGCTGCGCGACCCCAAGAACGGCTCCTACCTGGTGCAGCCCCTGGGCACCTCCGGTTCGCACCTGCTGGCGTCGCTGGCCGAGGCGAACTGCTTGATCGTCGTGGAAGAGGACATCACGGAGGTCGCGGCGGGCGAGGACGTGCAGGTGCGGTTCCTCTCGCAGCGTTCGTGAGCGCGGATGCAGCCCACCGACTCTGATGGGTTCCCGATCGGGCGCCACCCCGGCTGGCCCGCGCGGCTCGGTCCGCTGCGGACCGAGCGCGGCACCGTGGCCCTGCGGCCGCTCCGGCTCCGCGATGCCGGACTGTGGAGTCGGACGCGCTTGCAGGACCGCGACTACCTGCAGAAGTGGGAGCCGACGGCCCTCGGCGGCTGGCGGGAGCGCAACTCGCCCTCCGCTTGGCCCGCCCAGTGGGCGGCGCTGCGCGGCATGGCCCGCCGGGGCCAGGCGCTGCCGTTCGCGATCGTCGTCGACGGCGAGTTCGCGGGTCAGCTGACCATCGGCAACGTCGTTCGCGGGGCGCTGCGCTCGGCGTGGGTCGGGTACTGGGTGGCCAGCAGGCTGGCCGGTGGGGGAGTGGCCCCGGCGGCCGTCGCGCTGGCCATCGACCACTGCTTCGGCCCGGTCGGGCTGCACCGGCTGGAGGCCACGGTCCGCCCGGAGAACGACCGCAGCATCCGCGTGCTGGAGAAGTCCGGGTTCCGCCGCGAAGGGCTGTTCCAGCGGTACCTCGACGTCGCCGGAGGGTGGCGGGACCACTACGTCTACGCCCTGACCACCGAGGAAGTCCCCGACGGAGCCGTCGCTCGCCTGATCCGCTCCGGCGGCGCCACCCGCTCCTGAACTCCTGAGATCGAACGCACACCGTTACCACCGATCTGCGGCAACGCACCTGAGGTTGGGCCGGATGGTCGTTCGAACGAGCGCATTCGGCGGTGCGGAAGGCGACACGCCGGTGTCGATGTTGCTCGCGACTGCTCTGTTCGTGCGGTTCTGTAGTCGGAGGCACAACTGTTGCGCGGCGTGGCTGCGAGACACGAGTGACTGATGTGACTAGCGTGGCGATCGCAGATTTGTGCACTGCCGGTGGCCGGGGAGGTGGCGAGGGATGCCGAGCTCATTGATCTTCGCTGCGCTGGCGGCGGCCTGGTTGGTCGTCCTGGTGCCGATGTTCGCCCGCCGCCGGCAGGAAGTGTCCAAGACCACCGATTCCGCGCTCGCCGCCCGAGTCGTGCGGCGCGGCAGTGATCGGCGACCGGCGAGGTCGGAAGCCGCGACAACCGACAGGGTGGAGGTCGGGATGCCTGAACCCGGGCTGGACGTGGACGAGCAGGACGTGGACGACACCTTCGAGGAGCACGACGAGGACTGGCACCCCGTCAACAGCGAGGACGTCCGCGCCGGGCGTCGCTACCGTCCTGGCCGGGGCGGCTACGACCCCGAAGCCGCGGCGCTGGTCGCCCGCGCCAAGTACGCGCGCAGGCAGCGCATCGTCCTCACGATGCTGCTGCTCGCGGTGACCACCGGGCTGCTCGCCGCGCTGCTGTGGCCCGTCGTGTGGTCGGCGCACGCCGTCGTCGACCTGGGGCTGGTCGGCTACCTCACCTACCTGCGCAGGCAGGTCCGCATCGAAGAGGACATCCGGGCCCGTCGCCTCGCCCGCATCAACGGCGAGCGCGACGACGTCGAGCCCGAAGAGGACGAGGTCGACTACGACGAGCGCGACGACTACCGCCGCGACGACTACCGCCGCGACGACCGCGATGACGACTACGACTACGCCGGTGACCCGGAGTTCGACGAGCTCGGCGAGTTCGTCGAGGACTACGAGGACGAGGTCGCCGACGACCGCAGGCCGGAGCCCGTGTCCGCCCAGGACCGCGCAGCCGACATCCGTCCCGTGGTCCCCGGCGTCCGCGTGGAGATCGACGACGAAGACCCGTTCTTCGACGAGCTCGACGAGCGCACCTGGGAGCCCTACCGGAGGGCAGCGGGCGAGTGATCCTCGCGAAGAGGGGGGTGCCGCAAGAGCCTGATGCAGGACTTGCTAAGCTTCCCTCACAACAAAGCCGGAGGGCTTGAACCTCTGGTGAGGGGCTGTAGCGCAGTTGGTAGCGCGTCTCGTTCGCATCGAGAAGGTCAGGGGTTCGATTCCCCTCAGCTCCACGTAACGATTGGGAACGCCCCGCTCAACGCGGGGCGTTTTCGCTTTTTATCGCTCCGTCATCATTTTGGGGGAGCGACTCCCCCAAGCCCCCTACGGTGCGGTGATTACCTTTCGTTGGCTCCTCGCCTTTGCATCGTTCCTGGTCTGGTGATCGACCAGCGATTCGGGGCTTGCGCCTTTCCCCTTCGTACCTCGCAGCAATGCGAATAGAGTCCCCTGCTGCGTTTTCGCAGGTGGGGCTTTCGTTTACGTGCAGCGGAGGGTGTGGGACGGGGTTACTCCGTAGTGGTTCTTGTACGCTGCGGCGAATCTGCCCAGGTGGGTGAAGCCCCAGCGGTAGGCGGCCTCGGTGACCGAATCCGCGTTGCCGCCGAGCAGGTCCGCGTGCACTCGACGCAACCTGATCGCGGTCAGCTCCTGCGTCGGCGTGGAACCCAGGTAGTGCCGGAAGCCCTGCTGGAGGCGTCGGATTCCGACACCGGCGGTGCGCGCCAGGTCCGAGGCCGTCCAGTCGCGGGCCGGATCCTCCTCCATCGCCGCGACCACTCTGGACACGATCCGCGGGCGGATCTCGCCCTGCGTCGGCTCTTCCGGGAAGCACGCGGTGACGAACGCGGCCGACAGCGTGCCCGCCAGCCGACGGCTCACCCGAGGATCGCGCGCGAGCTCGGGGGAGACCAGCGCTTCCGCTCCGATGGAGGTCAGCAGCGCCATCCAGGTCCGCCCGCCACCGGTGCGCAGGTCCAGCTGCGCGGGCAGCCGATCGACGTGCATGCCGACGAGCGCGGAGACCTCGTCGGCGAGGTAGTCGCGGTCCACGCGCATCCCGACGATCGAGCAATCCGCTGACCAGCGAGTCATCCGGGTCGGCTGGTCCGGCGGGCAGACCGTCGCCTGGCCGTCGAGCGAGAGCACGTGCCGACCGCCGACGCGCGCTTCCAGGACCCCGCTGCGCGGCACGTTCACGGCCCAGGCACCCGGGTGGTCGGATTCGACGGCGACCTCTGAGCCCCAGCCGATGCGAGCGAGCCGGATCGGGCCGAGGTCGACGGCCCGCAGCTCAGCAGGGCCCGCCGCCTGCGCTCTGATCGCCAGATCGTGGGGGAAGTAGGCGCGCGCGACCGAGGCCGAGAAGCCGTCCAGCTCCTCGGACGAGGCCGTCAACGTGCCGGTCGTGCTCATACCACTCCTTCGTGATTCACCGATCGTACGTGCTCCGGAGTGGCACGCATAACAGTTCGAAGCTGTCCGATGCGCAATCCGGCTCGGTCGTTCGCAGAGCGGATCGCCCGGAACACCGGCTGGACCTAGCGTCACCGCTTAGTTCCGGACCGCGCATTTCCGCAGGTCTTGCCACTGCGAAGGAGCAGCACATGGATCCGCGCACCTTGCGATCGACCTTCGGTCGCTTCGCGACCGGGGTCACCGTCATCACCTGCCGGACTCAGGACGGGCGCTACCACGGCGCCACGGTCACGGCCTTCACCCCGATCTCCCTCGAACCGCCGCTCGTGCAGGTCGCGCTGACGCGCACGGCGAAGGCGGCCGGGCACCTGGAGGGCGCGCCGTTCGCCGTCAACGTGCTGGCAGCCGACCAGGTCGACGTGGCCATGCACTTCGCGGGACGTCCGAGCCCCGACCCGCTGCCGTGGCTGGACGGCGCGAGCGCACCCACGCTCGCGGGAACCGCCGCGTCGATCACCTGCGACCCGTGGCGCGCCGACGACGGAGGTGATCACGTGCTGTTCCTGGGCGAATGCGTCGAAGTCCGCGCGACCGAGCGGGCTCCGCTGCTGTTCCACGACAGCGCCTTCCACCACATCGGGCAGCGCACGTCCGACGCCGTCTGGCTCGGCTGCCAGGACGACCCGCACGCCGGCTGGTTCGACGCGACGGCGCGGTTCCACCCCGTTCCCGCGCGGTCCAGCTGAGGTCCCCGCACACCACCATCGAGATCAAAGGAGAAGCAGATGGCTGACACGCTCACCTCCGCCACCGAGGAGTCGGAGTTCGCGACGAGCGCGCCCGAGGTCAACCCGGCGCAGGACGCTCCCGCCAACCGGCAGGCGAACTTCGCCTCGCGGCCGATGACCGGGGACGAGTACATCGAGAGCCTTCGCGATGGCCGCGAGATCTACCTGCACGGCGAGCGGGTCAAGGACGTCACGGCGCACCCCGCCTTCCGCAACCCCGTCCGCATGACCGCGCGCCTGTACGACGCGCTGCACACCGGCCCGCACGTCGACGCGCTCACGGTGCCGACCGACACCGGCAACGGCGGCGTGACGATGCCCTTCTTCAAGACGCCGACCTCCTCGGCCGACCTGATCAAGGAACGCGACGCGATCGCGCAGTGGGCCCGCTTGACCTGGGGCTGGATGGGCCGCAGCCCCGACTACAAGGCGAGCTTCCTCGGCACCCTGCACGCCAACAAGGAGCTGTACGCGCCGTTCGAGGCCAACGCCGAGCGGTGGTACCGCGAGTCGCAGGAGAAGGTCCTCTACTGGAACCACGCGATCATCAACCCGCCCGTGGACCGGCAGCTGCCGCCGGACGAGGTGGGCGACGTCTACATGAAGGTGGAGAAGGAGACCGACGCCGGCCTGGTGGTCTCCGGGGCCAAGGTGGTCGCGACCGGTTCGGCGATCACCAACTACAACTTCATCGCCCACTACGGGCTGCCGATCCGCAAGAAGCAGTTCGCGCTGATCTGCACGGTCCCCATGGACGCTCCCGGGGTCAAGCTGATCTGCCGCCCCTCCTACACGGAGCAGGCGGCGAACAACGGCACGCCGTTCGACTACCCGCTGTCGAGTCGCATGGACGAGAACGACACCATCTTCGTCTTCGACAACGTGCTGGTGCCCTGGGAGAACGTGTTCATGTACGGCGACGTCGACCGGATCAACGCGTTCTTCCCCCAGTCCGGTTTCCTGCCGCGGTTCACCTTCCAGGGCTGCACCCGGCTGGCGGTCAAGCTCGACTTCATCGCAGGCCTGCTGATGAAGGCCCTCGACGCGACCGGCTCCGGCGGTTTCCGCGGCGTGCAGACCCGGGTCGGTGAGGTCATCGGCTGGCGCAACCTGTTCTGGTCGCTCACCGAGTCGATGGCGCGCGACCCCGAGCCGTGGGTCGGTGACGCCGTCATCCCGAAGCTGGAGTACGGACTGACCTACCGGATGTTCATGATCCACGGCTACCCGCGGGTCAAGGAGATCATCGAGCAGGACGTGGCCTCCGGCCTGATCTACCTGCCCTCCGGCGCGGCCGACTTCCAGAGCCCCGAGGTCAGGCCGTACCTCGACAAGTACGTGCGCGGCTCCAACGGCGTCACCGCCGTCGACCGCGTCAAGGTGATGAAGGCGCTGTGGGACGCCATCGGCTCCGAGTTCGGCGGCAGGCACGAGCTCTACGAGCGGAACTACTCGGGCAACCACGAGAACGTGAAGGCCGAGCTCCTCTTCGCCGCGCAGAACCGCGGTGGCGTCGACCAGATGAAGGGCTTCGCGGAGAGCTTCCTCGACGAGTACGACCTCGACGGCTGGAAGGTGCCGGACCTGTTCTGATCCTGGTCCGGGCAGCGGGCGCCGAGCCACCGGTTCGGCGCCCGCGCTGGTGTTCGCGAGGCCGCGTTGAACTCGACATCGCGCGGCGGCGTTCGATTACCGTGGCGACGTGACTCCTCCTCGCGTCCTCGTGCGGTACCTTCCTGCGTTCCTGAGGGCCGATGTCCGGTTGGAGGACGCCGAGGGGAGGGTGCTCTCGGACCTGACGCAGGTCGTCGTGGCCGCGGTGGTGGTGCTGGCGAACCTGATCGGGACCGTGGTGGTCCTCGCGCTCAACCTCGTGGTCATCCCGCTGCCGCCGGACGGGATGCTGTCCAACGGCTTCTACATCCTGGCCGCGGCCGCGTACCTGCTGTTCGCGGCGCTGATCGGCGTCGTCGCGGGGATCCGGGGGCAGCGGGGGCTCAACCGGTGGCTGGCCTCCGGTGGCCCGGCCACCGCCCAGCTGCGAGCGGCGGTGCTGCGGTTGCCGTTGCGCGTGTTCTGGCTGCAGGTGTGGTTGTGGATCGGTGGAGCCGTCGTGTTCGCCGTCTTCGAGGCGGGGCGGGACGTCGAGCGCGGCCTGTGGGTGGGCGTCATCGTGGTCCTCACCGGCGTGACGACGGCCGCGTGCGCCTACCTGCTGACCGAGCGGCTGCTGCGCCCCGCTGCGGCGCGGCTGCTCACCGGGGTCGACCCGAACGATCTGCGAGTCGGTCGTGGTGTGGCGGTGCGCAGCGTCCTGGCGTGGGCGCTGGGCAGCTGCGTGCCGATGGCGGGGTTGTTCATGCTCGGGCTGCGGACCCTGGCCCCGTCCCAGGTGACCGACACCCAGCTGGCCGTGGCGATGGTGGCGTTGGCTGGTACGGCGCTGGTGGTCGGTCTGCACACCGTGTACCTGGCCGCTCGGGCGACGGCCGACCCGATCAACGGTGTCGCCGATGCCCTGGCCGAGGTGCGGAGGGGACGTTTCGACATCCGGATTCCCGTTTACGACGGCACCGAGATCGGGCGGCTGCAGTCCGGGTTCAACGAGATGGTCGTGGGTTTGGCGGAACGGGAGCAGATTCGATCCGCATTCGGCACCTACGTCGATCCCGCCATTGCCGAGCACATTCTTCGGGAGGGCACCGATCTCGCCGGTGAGGAGGTGGAGGTGTCGATCATGTTCATCGACATCCGCGACTTCACCGGCCTTTCCGAGACGATCTCCGCGACCGAGATCGTCGGCACGATCAACCGGCTCTTCGAGCGAGCCGTACCGGTGATCCGCGAACACGGCGGTCACGTGGACAAGTTCGTCGGGGACGGGTTGCTCGCGGTGTTCGGCGCGCCCCGGCGCATCGCCGACCACCCGAGGCAGGCGCTGCTGGCGGCCCTGGCGATCGCGGCGGCCGTGCGCGAGGAGTTCGGCGGTGGCCTGTCGGTGGGGATCGGGGTCAACACCGGGGTCGTCGTCGCAGGCAACGTCGGTGGCGCGGGTCGGTTCGAGTTCTCCGTCATCGGTGATCCGGTGAACGTGGCCGCGCGGATCGAGGCCGCGACCCGGCAGACCGGCGACACCATCCTGATCTCGGAGCGCACCCGCGAACTGGTCGCGGACGCTCCGGCGGAGCTCGAAGAACGGCCGGGCGTGGAGCTGAAGGGAAAGTCGGAACCGGTATCCCTGTACGCGGTGCACGTATAGCGGTAGATTTCGGTTCACTCGCGAAAATCACGGATTTCAATGGGGCGATTCGAGCGCATTCACATTTATCTGTCGGAATGTCGCCCTCGTCTTGCGCATTCAACGGTGATTGTGCGGTTGCGTTGAATAATGTTCAGGTGTGATGATTTCGGTCCTTTTGGGGGTATGGAAAGACTCATTCAGAACGGCAGACTTCGGGATCGATCACGAGAGAGGATCGGCTGCCCAACGAGGTGGTCCCGTTGTCTCTGGAGGTATCCACATGGTTTCTCGTCGGCGGTTTATCGGATATTCCGCTGCGGCCCTCACGGCACCGTTCTGGGCCCAGGCGATCAGCGCCCCATTCGCCTCGGCGGCACCGGAAAGCATGAAGTTCGTGTTGCAGAACAACTCCGGCGGTCCGGCCAACGCCTACATCGCCGGATTCTCGGACGCCGAGAAGAAGGCCGTTTTCATCAAGGCGGACGGCACTCCGTACTTCCCCGAGGCGGGCGGCCCGGAGCCGGCGCCGATCGGCGACGACGTGGCCATCCCGGTCGACGGCACCGTCGAGGTCACCGTGCCCCGCATGTACGGCGCTCGCGTGTACTACTCCCTCAACGACACCCTGGAGTTCCAGGTCGTCAAGGGCGCCGACGGCACGACCTCGGTCGTGCACCCGAACTTCGTCTCCAGCGAGGACCCGAACTTCGGCAAGGACTGGACGTTCGCGGAGTTCACCCTCAACGCCGAGCAGCTCTACGCCAACATCAGCTACGTCGACTTCGTCGCCGCCCCGATCGGGCTGCACCTGACCACCACCGGCAGTGGTGAGCAGAGCGTTCCCGGCATGCCCACCGGTGGCATGGACAAGGTCGCCGAGAGCCTCAAGGGCATGGGCGGCAACTGGGCCACGCTGGTGCAGGAGGCCGACGGCAAGGTCGTGCGGGTGCTCAACCCGAACCACCGCGCCGCCGACTTCGAGGGCTACATGGAGCCCTACGTCGACGAGGTCTACGCCAAGTACGCGGGCGAGTCGCTGTTCGTCGACACCCAGCGCGAGGACCTCGGCATCATCGAGGGCAAGGTCGAGGGCGAGGAGCTGGTGTTCGGCGCGGAGCGCTTCGCCAAGCCGTCCTCGGTGGACATCTGGGGCTGCAACAGCGGTCCGTTCGCCAACAACCCGGAAAGCGACTCGCAGGAGCGCCTGGCGATCGTGCCGCGGCTGGCGGCGGCGTTCAACCGCACGACGCTGCTGATCAACCCCAACCAGCCGCACGAGGAAGACCCCGCGACGTTCTACCAGAACGACGTCACCAACCACTACGCACGCGTGGTGCACGAGAACCTGCCCGACGGCAAGGGCTACGCGTTCGCCTACGACGACGTGAGCTCCAACGCCGGCGAGGACCACAGCGGCAAGGTCAACGCGGGTGACCCCGAGGTGTTCACCCTGACCCTCAACGCCCTGCGCTGACGTCTGCGCGGTGGCAACGGCGGCCGATCCACGACGTGGGTCGACCGCCGTTTTCGTCGGCTGGGCTCGGAGGCCCGGTGGGCGTTGCGCAAGAATGAGCGGCGTGGACGGTTCTGTGATCAGGGATGACGCTTCGCGCAAGCGCGGTCGCAAGCAGCAGCGCCCGGACCCGCAGGAGAGTCCGGTCGCGGAGTTCGCCTGGCAGCTGTGCGAGTTGAAGGAAGCCGCCGGCGACCCGTCCTACGACCGGATGCGCAGCGAGTACGGCGCCGCGGCGTCGAAGTCGGCGCTGTCGGCGGCGGCCCGCGGCAAGGACCTGCCCTCGTGGGAGACGACGTGGGAGTTCGTCCGCTGCCTCGCGGTCGGGGTGCTGGGCCAGGACGAGAACACCGCGCGACGGGAGTGGTCGAAGCGCTGGGAGTCGGCGCGGACCGTTCCCGAACCCGACCCCGGACCGCCCCGGCCGGAGCCCAGACGATGGCCGAAGTGGCTGGTCGCGGGCTTCGCGGTGGCCCTCGTCGTGGCCGGTGCGGTCTGGTGGTGGATGCCGGAGGAGCGCCCGATCCCCGGGGACGCGTCGCTGATGCTCAGCGAGACCGTCCCGGACGGCACCGAGTTCGCGCTGCGGCAGAACTTCGCCAAGACCTGGGAGGTCCGCAACGTCGGCCGGGAACCGTGGGACGGCCGGTACCTCGCGCAGGTCTTCCGCGAGGGCGACGCGGCGTGCACCGCTCCGCAACGGGTCTCGGTCGGCGACGTGGCGCCCGGTGAGACCGTCACGCTCGCGGTTCCGGTCTTCACCGGGAACGAATCCGGCCGCTGCAAGATCGCGTGGAAGATGGTCGACGAGGACGGTCGGCAGTTCTTCCCGGAGGAGCTCCGTCCCGTCTTCTTCGACATCCAGATCCGGCCTTGAACCTGCGGGACTCCCCGGCACCCCCTGTCGGCCGAGGAGTCCCGCTCGGTTCGGGACCCACGTTATTCACCCGGCCGCCCGAGATCCACAGATCAATGGGCGCGCCCGCACCCCGAGCCATTTCCCGATGTCTTCGCAGCTCACGGCTTTGGCCAACCCGGCCGCTCGGCCAAAACCACGGTCTCAGGAGGGGGCAGGGGCGAGCGTTCAGGTGCCGAGGACGCCCAGGAGATCGAGCTTGTCGGCGGAGTCGGTGCCGATTACCCCGGTTTTCGTGTGACCGATTTCCGCGGTTTTCGGACAACGGACGCCCCCGGTGTTCGGGCGATGGATTACCCGGGTTTTCAGGTGACGGATCACTGCGGTTTTCGGGGAGCGGATTACCGGGGTTTTCAGGGGTGGGTGGTGGTGCGTCGCTCCGGGGTTGCCTGGTCAGGGGGTGCGCGGAGTGCAGGTAGAGTCAAGTCAACGGTGTTGACTTCGCTGGGAGGTGCGCGGTGGGTGACGTGCTGAGCGGTAGGAGCTCGATCGGGGAATGGCTCAGCCACCCCGAGGGGAGGCCGCTGATCGAGGAGGTGCTGGCCGACTCCGGTCGCGACGCCGAGGCGCTGGCACCGGTGAGCGGGCTGCCTCTGGAGCAGTTGGTCGAGCTCAGCCAGGGTGCGTTCAGCCGCGAGGCCGTCGACGACCTGGTGCTGCGGGTCAACGGCGGGGTCATGCCGGAGGTCGAGCGCGTCGCGTCCGGCTGGCAGGAACGCCTCGTGCCCGGCCGCTTCGAGGGCAAGACCGTCATCGTCACCGGCGCGGCCTCCGGCATCGGGCGTGCCACCGCCTCGCGCATCGCGCGCGAGGGCGGCCGGGTCGTCGCCGCCGACATCAGCGCCGGCCCGCTCGACGAGCTCGCGGCCGAACTGCCGGGCTCGGTCACCGTGGCCGGGGACATCTCGCGTGCCGCCGACGTCGAGCGGATCATCGCCGCCGCGGGGGAGCGGATCGACGGGCTCGCGAACGTCGCCGGGGTCATGGACGACTTCAGCCCGCTGCACGAACTCGACGACGCCGTCTGGGAGCGCGCCTTCCGGGTCAACGTCGACGGCCTGATGCGGCTCACGCGCGCCGCGCTGCCGTCGATGCTCGCGGCGGGCAGCGGCTCCATCGTCAACGTCGCCTCCGAAGCCTCGCTGCGCGGCAACGCCGCCGGGGTCGCCTACACCGCCTCCAAGCACGCGGTTCTCGGCATCACCCGCAACACCGCCTTCATGTACGGGCCGTCGGGGATCCGGGTCAACGCGGTCGCGCCGGGCGGGGTGGCCACCGGCATCAGCGCGTCGATCGGGGAGATGTCGGAGTTCGGCAGGCAGCGCACGGGCGGGTTCATGGGGCTGATGCCGCCGGTGGCGACGGCGCCGCAGCTGGCCGCCTCGATCACGTTCCTGCTCAGCGACGACGGGGTGAACCTCAACGGCGCGATCCTGCCCTCCGACGGCGGTTGGTCGGTGCAGTGATCACGGCGTGAGCAGGCGCTGCAGCAGCGCTCCGTAGCGCTCGACCAGGCCTGTGCGGTCGGCGGCCAGCTGCTGGTCGCCGACCACCCACAGCGCGTAGAGCAGGCCGCCCACCAGGGCTGCGGCCGAGCGGGTGCGATCCTCGGCGTCCGGGCCGCGCATCCGCACCCGCAGCGGTTGCACGAACGACGTCTCGTGGGTCTCGCGCAGCCGCGCGGCGATCTGCGGGTTGCCGCTGCCCTGCACCATCGCCAGGTAGATCGCGCGGCTGCGGCTGTCGGAGTCGAGCAGCACCTCGACGAATCGCGAGCCCAGCCGCTCCAGCGGCACGTTCAGCAGCGGTTCGTCGTCGATGCTCAGGTGCATGGTGTCCAGGAACAGCAGCTCCTTGCTGCCGAAGTGCCGGATCACCAGCGCCGGATCAGTGGCGGCCAGCGAGGCGATGTCGCGGACCGAGGTGTCGGCGTAGCCGTGCTCGGTGAACAGCCGGGTCGCGGCGTCGCGGATCGCCTCGCGCGTCTGGGATCCGGACCTCCTGGCCATGTCGCAGAGGATATCGGCATGACTCTTCCGGGTGACCTCTCCCGCGTAGGATTCACGGCACCACAGTGGAGGGAGCTGGAAGCGGTGGAGATCGACATCAACACGCCGCAGTCGGCGCGGATCTGGAACTACTGGCTCGGCGGCAAGGACCACTACGCGGTCGATCGCGAGGCCGGCGACGCCGTGATCGCGCACATCCCGGACATCCCGGAAGGCGCCCGCGCCGAGCGCGCGTTCCTCGTGCGCGCCGTGCGCCAGCTCGTGGAGACCGAGGGCGTGCGGCAGTTCCTCGACGTCGGAACCGGTCTGCCGACCGCCAACAACACCCACGAGGTCGCCCAGCGGCTCGCTCCCGAGAGCCGCATCGTCTACGTCGACAACGACCCGACGGTGCTCGCGCACGCCCGCGCGCTGCTGACCAGCACTCCCGAGGGCGCGACCGACTACATCGACGCCGACATGCGGCAGCCCGCGGGCATCATCGACGCGGCCAAGCGCACCCTGGACTTCAGCAGGCCGATCGCTCTGATGATGCTCGGCGTGGTCAACCACCTGATGGAGGACGAGGAGGCGTACCGGGTGGTGCGCGAGCTGGTCGACGCGCTGCCCGAGGGCAGCTTCCTCGTGCTCACGCACTCCTCCGCCGAGGTGCACGGCGAGCCGATGCTGCGCGTGATGCGGGAGACCACCGAGCGAGGCGGCACGCCGATCCGGGCGCGCACCGCCGTCGAGATCGAGGGCCTGTTCGCGGGCACCGAGCTGCTGGAGCCCGGTGTGGTCAGCTGCTCGCAGTGGCGCCCGGACACCGCGGGCGAGACGCCCAAGCCCGTCTACCTCTTCGGAGGCGTCGGCCGCGTCGGCTGATTCCGGGAATTCTTCTGCTCCGGGGGCGGAGTACACCCAGAGCAGAAGAATATCTTTCGTTCATGCGGACGATCTGCTGAAGCATCTTGCTCGAACTACGGCCTTCTGTGTAATTCTTGTTGTGTGCGTGAGACCCGCGCACACGCAGTCGGGAGGCCGAAATCATGACCGCTCAGCACGAGACAGTTTCGACCGCAGTTCCCGCCCAGCGGGCCGGAACCGACCCCGTAGCCGCGCTGAAAGCGCAGGTCACCGGGGATCTGATGGACATCGTCGTGGATCTCGACGCCGGCGAGGGCTGCCGCCTCCGCGACGTGCGCGACGGCACCGAGTACCTCGACCTGACGATGTTCTTCAGCTCCGCACCGCTCGGGCACGGGCACCCCGGCCTGCGCACTCCGGAGTTCGAGGCCGCCCTGCTGCGCGTCTCGCGGGTCAAGCCGTCCAACCCCGACTTCGCGACCGAGGAGCAGGCGCGCTTCGCCGAGACCTTCCAGCGGGTCGTCGGGGTCCCCGAACTCCCGCTGCTGTTCTTCATCGACGGCGGCACCCTCGCCGTGGAGAACGCCCTCAAGGTCGCCTTCGACTGGAAGACCAAGGTCAACGCGCGACGCGGGGTCGCCGTGCGCGGCAGCCGCGTGATGCACCTGGAGAAGGCGTTCCACGGGCGCAGCGGGTACACGCTGTCGCTGACCAACACCGACCCGTCCAAGATCCGCGACTACCCGATGTTCGACTGGCCGCGGATCCCCAGCCCCGCCATCGAGCCCGGCGAGCGATGGGACTCCGCCGAACTGCTGCCCGAAGAGGTCCAGGCGCTGGACGCGGCCGAGGCGGCCCTCCGCCGCTACGGCGCCGAGATCGCGTGCTTCGTCTACGAACCCGTCCAGGGCGAGGGCGGCGACCGGCACCTCCGCCCGCAGTTCCTGCAGGCTGTGCAGCGGTTGTGCGTCGAGCACGACGTGCTCACCGTCGCCGACGAGGTGCAGACCGGCGCGTTGACCGGTCAGGCGTGGGCGCACCAGGCGCTGGGCCTGGAACCCGACCTCGTCGCCTTCGGCAAGCGGCTGCAGGTCTGCGGGGTCATGGGCGGCCGCCGGGTGCTCGACGTCGCCGACAACGCCTTCCGCGAGCCCAGCCGGATCAGCTCCACCTGGGGCGGCTCGCTGACCGACATGGTCCGGGCGACCCGGATCCTGGAGATCATCGAGGCCGAGGAGCTGTTCGCCCACAGCCGCGCCATGGGGCAGCTCCTGCTGGGCGAGCTGCGGGACCTCGCCGCGGGGTTCCCGTTCCTGATCCACTCGCCGCGCGGCCGGGGGCTGATGTGCGCCATCAGCTTCCACGACCCCGCCCACCGCGCCCGCGCCCTGGAGATCGCCCGGGACCAGCACCGGACGCTGTTCCTGCCGTCCGGACCGGACTCGCTGCGCGCCCGGCCGCCGCTCTCGGCCCGCCCGGAGGAGATCCTCGACGCCGTCGCGGCCCTCCGGAAGACCCTCACGTCCCTCACCTGAGCGAACGATTCGAATTTCGCGCGAAATTCGAATCCTGCGGGTGGGTTCAGATCCAGCCCTCCTGCCAGGCCCTCCGGGCGGCTTCGTGGCGGGTGGTGACGTCGAGCTTGGTCATGGCGGCCGACAGGTAGTTGCGCACCGTGCCCTGGGCGAGGTGGACCTCGGCGGCGATGCCGGCGATGGTGCCGCCCTTGAGGGTGTGCCGGAGCAGTTCCAGCTCGCGATCGGTCAGCGGGCAGGCGTCACCGGTCAGGGCCGTGGCCGCGATCTCCGGGTCGATGTAGCGCCCGCCGGACTGGACGTCGCGGAGGATCGCCGCGAGCTTGGTCGCCGGCGTCGTCTTCGGGACGAAACCGCGGATCCCCGCTGCCAGCGCCCGCTTCAGCACGCCCGGCCGGGCGTGCCGGGTGACCAGCACGATCGGCAGCTCCCCGGTGAGCCGCTTGGCCGCCTCGACCCCGTCGAGCTCGGGCATCTCCAGGTCGAGCACGGCGATGTCCGGGCGGTGCAGGCGAACGGCCTCAAGCGCCTCGACGCCGTTGCTGCACTGGGCGACCACCTCCAGGTCCGGCTCCAGCGCCAGCAGCGCTGCCAGCGCGCCCCTGATCAGGTCCTCGTCGTCGGCCAGCACCACGCGGATCACAGTCCCGCCCCCGGTTCCTCGGCCGTGCCGATGAGTTCGAAGCGCTCGCCGTCGTGGCGGGAGTCCACGTGCCCGTTCAGCGTGGCGAAGCGGTGCCGAAGCCCGTCGATGCCCGAACCTCCTCGCTCACCAGCGGGATTCGCCGCGTCGTTGCTCAGGACCACGCGGGTGCGCGACCCGTCGACGGCGATGTCCAGGGTGCAGTGCCGAGCTCGGGAGTGCCGCAGGATGTTCGTCGTCCCCTCCCGCACGAGCGCCCCGAAGAGCGGTTGCAGCGGTGGCGGAACCAGCGTCGCGTCGCCGCGCACCTCGGTCTTCACGCCTGCGGCCTCCAGGATCTCCCGCGCGTTGGTGAGCTCACCGGTCAGGTTGCTGCGCCGGTAGCCCTGCACGACCGCGCGAGTGTCGCGCAGCGCCGTGCGGGCCAGCTCGGCGACCTCCGCGGCCTGCGCGCGTGCGGCGGCGTCGTCGTTGCCGACGAGGCGTTCGGCGAGCTCGGCCTTCAGCGCGATGGCCTGCAGGTGGTGGCCCTGCACGTCGTGCAGGTCGGCGGCGAAGCGCAGCCGTTCGCGGGCGATCGCCAGCTCGCCGCTGACCGACCGGGCGCGGTCCAGCGTCAGCACCATGTCCCAGAACCACACCACGCCCACCGTCAGCGCCGAGATCATCGACACGATGACGACGGCGTAGAAGGCGAAGAACATCCCGATCATCGGGTGCGGGCCGCCGAGCGCGCTGCCCACCCACGTCACCGCGGCGATGACCACCAGCGCGACGATCTGGATCGGCCAGCGCAGCCGGGGTGCCGCCAGCGCCACGTGCACGCCCACCAGGCCTCCGAGCGGAACCACCCAGAGCATCCCGTACGGGTTCGTCGACACCGCGTAGCCCGTGGCGGCCAGCCCGGCGGCGAGCACCATCCCGCGTGCGACCGGGTAGCGGGGGCCGTGACCGAAACCGCGCATCAGCAGCGTCGACAGCTGCGTTCCGTCCACCGTGACCAGCAGCGCGACCAGGGCGAGCACCACGATCTCGGGCGCGCTGTAGGCCCCGGAGGCGAGGTCGATGGCCGGGAACACCGCGTAGACCGGCATCATCGGCACGATCGACCACCACGTGTAGCGGCGCAGCCGCGCGAGCCGTCGCGGGTCGAACTCGGTCGGGTCCTCGTTCACCTCCTCAGCATCGTGCATCCGGCCGCTGCGGCGGCACCGGATCGCCGAGCTCATGACATCAGTCATCGGATCCGCTGACACGGCACCCGCGCACCGCTGACGGGACGCCCTACCGGCGCGAGCCGCGGATGACCAGGCTGGACGCATGACACCAGTGATCGAAGCCCGCGGCCTGCGCTGCCGCTACGGCGATTTCGAGGCGGTGCGAGGAGTCGACTTCGACGTCCTGCCCGGCGAGCTGTTCGCGCTGCTGGGGACCAACGGGGCGGGCAAGACGACCGTGCTGGAAACCGTCGAGGGCCACCGGGCCCCGGCGCAGGGGCAGGTGCGCGTCTTCGGCGCCGACCCGCTGCGCGACCGCTCGATCCGCAGCCGCACCGGGATCATGCTGCAGGACAGCGGATTCGCCGGAGACCTCACGGTCGCCGAAACCGCCGAGCTGGCCCGCCGGATGCGCACATCGGAGTCCGATGTGGACGGAACGCTCGACGCCCTCGGGCTCGACCCGCGCCGCGACGTCCGCGTCAAGCAGCTCTCCGGAGGTGAACGCAGGCGCCTCGACCTCGCGCTGGCCCTGTTCGGCGAGCCTGAGCTGCTGTTCCTCGACGAACCCACCGTCGGCATGGACCCCGAATCCCGCCGCACCACGTGGGAACTCGTGCGCGGCCTGCTTTCCGCGGGCACCACGGTCCTGCTGACCACGCACTACCTCGAAGAGGCCGAACGCCTCGCGCACCGGCTGGCGATCATGCACCAAGGCCGCATCGCGGTCGCCGGACGGCTCGTCGACGTCCTCGCCGACCACCACGCGCGCATCAGCTTCAACGCAGCGGAAGACACCGGCCTGCCGCCGCTGATCGGCACAGCGACCCGTCGCGACAGCCGCGTCGACATCCGCACCCCGCACCTGCAGCAGGACCTGCACACCCTGCTGAACTGGGCCGACGGGCTCGTGGACCTCTCCGGTCTGCGCGCGCAGCCGGCCTCGCTGGAAGAGATCTTCCAGTCCGTCCGAGAGGAGACCCAGGCGTGAAGATGGTCCTGGCTCTGGCGCGAGCCGAGCTGAAACTCCTGCTGCGCAACAAGACCGTCGCGGTCAGCTCGCTGCTGATGCCGATCCTGGTCGGACTCTGGGCCGGCTTCAACCTGCCCGACGATGCCTCGCCGCAGGCCTGGGCGATCACGCTCTGCCTCCAGCTGCTGATGGTCCTCGGCTTCACCGTCTACTTCGCCGTCACCGCCGCGCTGGCCTCGCGCCGCGAGGACCTCTACCTCAAGCGGCTCCGCAGCGGCGAGGCCTCCGACGCGGTGATCCTCGCCGGGCTGCTCGCCCCGGTGGTGCTGCTCGGCGTGCTGCAGTCGGCGCTGATGCTGATCATCTCGATCAGCATGGGCGCGCCGGTGCCGGCACCGGCGCCGCTGCTGGCCGCCCTGGTCCTGGGCACCGGGCTCTGCCTGGCGGCCGGCGTCGCGACCAGCGGTCGCACCTCGTCCTCCGAGCAGGCCCAGATCACCACGCTGCCGCTGTTCCTCGCCTTGATGGGCGGTGTCATGGTCGCCATCGTCGGTCCGACGTGGTTGCCGCTCCCCGGCGGAGGCGTCGGCGGCCTGATCCACCACGCGGTGACCGGCGAGGGCGACGCCCTCCTGCCCGCCGCGTCGCTGCTGGTCTGGATCGTGCTGTTCAGCCTGCTGGCCAAGGCCTGGTTCCGGTGGGAACCGCGGTGATCAGCGCCAGGACGGCAGCCACAGCTCGGCCTGCCACTGCTCGTGGGTGATCGGATCACCGTTGAGGATCGGCCACAGCCACACGAAGTTCGCGACCACCAGTCCGATGTAGAGCGACACGGCCAGCAGCCCGGTCTTGCGCCGCTCGTAGTGGTCCTCGACGGAGCCCAGCACGTGGCCGAGCACCAGCACGATCCCCAGCACCAGGAACGGGACCAGCGGAGTGGCGTAGAAGTAGTACATCTGCCGCGACAGGTTCGTGAACCACGGCAGGTACCCGGCGCCGTAGCCGACCAGGACCGCCGCGTAGCGCCAGTCCAGCCGGAACACCGCGCGCCACACCGACCACGCCGCGACCGGCAGCGCCAGCCACCACATCGCCGGGGTGCCGATCAGCATCGTGGCCTGCACGCAGCTGTTGCGGCCGCAGCCCGGCATCCCGGACTCGTAGTAGTAGAGCATCGGGCGCATGCCCATCGGCCACGCCCACGGCTTCGACTCCCACGGGTGCGGGGTCGACGGCGTGGTCAGGTGGGTGTGGAAGTCCAGCACGTTGAGCTGGTAGTACAGCAGCGATCGCAGCGCGTCGGGCAGGCCGTTCATGCCGACGTCGTCGTTGAGCAGCACCGCGTGCCGGTCGGTCGCGGTCTCGCTGGCGAACCAGCCCGACCAGGTCGCGAAGTACACCAGCAGCGGGAGGCCCACCAGCGCCCACAGCGCCGGGGCGGTGTCGCGCATGAGCGCGGCCCGCCACGGCCTCCGCACCCCGGCCGCCCGCCTGGCCAGCGCGTCCCAGATCACGCTGAGCAGGCCGAACGCCATGATGTAGTAGATGCCGTTCCACTTGACCCCGCAGGCCAGGCCGAGCATCAGCCCGGCTCCCAAGCGCCACCAGCGGAAACCCAGCTGCGGGCCCCAGGTCGACGGGTCCAGCCGTCCGTCCGAGCAGACCTGCCACAGGCGTTCGCGCACCTGATCGCGGTCCACCAGCAGGCAGGAGAACGCGGCGAGCAGGAACAGCGCCTGGAAGATGTCGAGCATCCCGACGCGGGCCTGCACGTGGCTGAGGCCGTCGCAGATCAGCAGCACACCGGCCAGCGCGCCCAGCAGCGTCGAGCGGGTCATCCGACGGGCGATGCGCACGATCAGCAGCACCATCAGGGTGCCGAACAGGGCGGCCATGATCCGCCAGCCCCACGGCGTGTAGCCCAGCAGCCACTCGCCGATCGCGATCATCTGCTTGCCGACCGGCGGGTGCGCCACCAGCTCGTAGCCGGGGTTGTCCTCGTAGCCGCCGTTGCGCAGCATCTGCCACGCCTGCGGGACGTAGTGCTTCTCGTCGAAGACCGGAGTGCCCTCGTCGGTGGCCCGGCCCAGGTCCCAGAAGCGGACCAGACCGGCGACCAGGGTGATCACCAGGGTCACCACCCAGGCGCGCCTGCGGTCGGTGGGCATCGAGGAGTCCAGCAGTGGCAGCGGGTCGGTCTCCCCCGGTCGGCGAGCCGCCGGTGCGCGGCCTACCTGGACGAGTTCGTCGGCACCGCCGAACCTGCGGACTGGGACGCTCACACCGTCGATCGTAAGGGTCAGGCACGCCTCGACCGGGGGACGCCCCGCTAGGAGCCGTCGAGCAATCGCCTCGCTCGGAAGCCGGGCCCCGCGCTCGGAGCAACGGCCACGCCGCATCCTCGTCCGGGGTCCGGCGGCCTACGCTGTGCGGTCATGGACTCCGGCACCCTGCTGCTCGCCGCCACCCCGCTCGGTGATGCCCGCGACGCGTCCGCGCGGCTGATCGAGGCGCTCGGCACCGCCGAGGTGGTCGCCGCCGAGGACACCCGCCGGGTGCGCAACCTCGCCAGCGCGCTGGGCGTCACCCCGGCGGGCAAGGTCGTCAGCTACTACGAGGCCGTGGAGTCCGCGCGCGCTCCGATGCTGCTCGACGCGCTGCGCGAGGGCAGGACCGTGCTGCTGGTGACCGATGCGGGCATGCCGAGCGTGTCCGACCCCGGCTACCGGCTGGTCTCGGCGTGCGTGACCGCGGGACTGCCGGTGACGTGCCTGCCCGGCCCGTCGGCGGTGACCACCGCGCTCGCGGTGTCCGGCCTGCCCTCGGACCGCTTCTGCTTCGAGGGGTTCCCGCCGCGCAAGACGGGGGACCGGCGCAAGTTCTTCGGCCGCCTGGTCGCCGAGGAGCGCACCAGCGTCTTCTTCGAGGCCCCGCACCGGCTCGCCGACACCCTCGCCGACGCCGTCTCGGTGCTCGGCGAGCAGCGGCCGGCCGCGGTGTGCCGCGAGCTCACCAAGACCTACGAGGAGATCAAGCGCGGCAACCTCGGTGACCTGGCCGAATGGGCCGCGGAGGGCGTTCGGGGCGAGATCACGGTGGTCCTCGCCGGTGCCGAGCGAGCGGCGCCGTCCGACCCGGCGGAGCTCGTGGGGCAGGTCGAGGAGCGCGCTGCGGACGGCATCCGCTTGAAGGACGCGGTCGCCGAGGTCGCCGAGCTCGCGGGAGTCCGCAAGAAGGAGCTCTACGACGCGGTCCTCGCCTCCCGGAAGTGACCTGACCTCACATGCTCGAGGAGTGGGGCGCGGAGTCCGCGGAGCCGCTCGGGTTCCCCCTACCCGCACCGCCACGCAGGACGAGCAGGCGATTACGCTGGCGGGCATGAGCGCCTCTGTGTTGACCGCTGTGGCCTGGCCGTATGCCAACGGTCCGCGACACATCGGTCATGTTTCCGGCTTCGGTGTGCCTTCGGACGTCTTCTCCCGGTACCAGCGAATGGCCGGCAACCAGGTGCTCATGGTCTCCGGAACGGACGAGCACGGGACCCCGATCTCCGTCCAGGCGGAGAACGAGGGCCTGACCACGCGGCAGCTCGCCGACAAGTACAACCGGGTGATCACCGAGGACCTGCAGGGCCTCGGCCTGTCCTACGACCTGTTCACCCGCACCACCACCGGCAACCACTACAAGGTGGTGCAGGACCTCTTCCTCGCGCTGCACCGCAACGGCTACGTGCTGCCCAAGACCACGACCGGCGCGATCAGCCCGTCCACCGGCCGCACGCTGCCCGACCGCTACATCGAGGGCACCTGCCCGATCTGCGGTTACGACGGCGCGCGCGGCGACCAGTGCGACAACTGCGGCAACCAGCTCGACCCGGCCGAGCTGAAGAACCCGGTCTCCCGGATCAACGGCGAGAAGCCGGAGTTCGTCGAGACCGAGCACCTGTTCCTGGACCTGCCGTCGTTCACCGAGTCGCTGGGCAAGTGGCTGTCCACCCGGGACGGCTGGCGGCCGAACGTGCTCAAGTTCGCGCAGAACCTGGTCGAGGACATGCGTCCGCGCGCGATCAGCCGCGACCTCGACTGGGGCGTGCCGATCCCGCTGGACGGCTGGCGCGACCAGCCGATGAAGCGCTTCTACGTGTGGTTCGACGCCGTCATCGGCTACCTGTCGGCCAGCGTCGAGTGGGCCCGCCGCACCGGCGACCCCGACGCCTGGAAGAAGTGGTGGACCGACCCGGCGGCCCAGGGCTACTACTTCATGGGCAAGGACAACATCACCTTCCACGCCCAGATCTGGCCGACCCTGCTGATGGGGCACAACGGCCAGGGCGACAAGGGCGGCACGACCGGCCCGTTCGGCGAGCTGAACCTGCCAGGGGAGGTCGTCTCCAGCGAGTTCCTCACCATGAGCGGCTCGAAGTTCTCCACCTCGCGCGGCACCGTGATCTACGTGCGCGACTTCCTGCGCGAGTTCGGCCCGGACACCCTGCGCTACTTCATCTCGGTGGCCGGCCCCGAGAACCAGGACACCGACTTCACCTGGGACGAGTTCGTCCGCCGCACCAACTTCGAGCTGGCCAACGAGTGGGGCAACCTGGTCAACAGGTCCATCTCGATGGCGGCGAAGAACAACGGCGCGGTCCCCGCGCCGACCGCTCCCGCTCCCGCGGACGAGGAGCTCAAGGCGCAGGCCCGCGCGGCGTTCGACACCGTCGGCGCGCACCTGCGCAGCTCGCGGTTCAAGCTCGCGTCGCAGGAGGCGATGCGGGTGGTCTCGGCGGCCAACAAGTACCTGTCCGACCAGGAGCCGTGGAAGCTCAAGGAGGACCCGGACCGCCGCGACGCCGTGCTGCACACGGCGCTGCAGGTCGTCTCCGACGCCAACACGCTGCTCACGCCGTTCCTGCCGCACTCCGCGCAGAAGGTGCACGAGCTGCTGGGCGGCACCGGGGTCTGGGCGGCACAGCCGGAGATCCGCGAGGTCGACGACCTCGACGAGCCGTCGGCGTCCTACCCGGTGCTGATGGGTGAGTACGCGGCCGAGCAGGCCAAGTGGGAGTCCACCGACATCGAGGTGGGACGTCCGCTGGACAAGCCGAAGCCGCTGTTCGCCAAGCTCGACGCCGAACTCGGCGAGACCGGCCCGGAATGGGCCCCGATCCAGCAGTCCTGATGGGCAAGAAGGACAAGAGGCAGGAACTGCCGCCGGTGCCCGAGGCGCTGGCGGCAGCTGCCGTCGACGCTCACACCCACCTCGACGCCTGCGGCGCCAAGACCGCCGAGGACGTCCGCGAGATGCTCGACCGCGCGCAGAGCGCCGGTGTCGGCCGCGTCGTGACCGTCGCCGACGACATCGACTCCGCGCGCTGGGCCGTCGAGGCCGCCACCTGGGACGACCGGGTCTTCGCCGCCGTGGCGCTGCACCCGACCCGCACCAAGGACTTCGGCGACGACGACCGCGCCACGCTGGAGGAGCTGGCCGCGCACCCGCGCGTGGTCGCCATCGGCGAGACCGGGCTCGACTACTACTGGGACTACTCGCCGCCGGAACCGCAGCAGGAGGCGTTCCGCTGGCACATCGACCTCGCGAAGCGGACCGGCAAACCGCTGATGATCCACGACCGCGAGGCGCACGACGACATCCTGCGCATCCTCGACGAGGAGGGAGCCCCGGAGAAGGTGGTCTTCCACTGCTTCTCCGGCGACGCCGAGTTCGCGAAGTCCTGCGTGGACGAGGGTTACGTGCTCTCGTTCGCCGGCACGGCGACCTTCCGCAACGCGAAAGGCCTTCGGGCGGCGGCGGAAACGGTCCCGCTGGAGCAGATGCTGGTGGAGACCGACGCGCCGTTCCTGACCCCGCACCCGTTCCGGGGACGGCCGAATCAGCCTTACTGCGTCAATTACACCCTTCGTGACCTCGCCGAACTCCGTGGCGTGAACGCTGATGAGCTCGCGGTAGCCACCACGGCCACGGCTGAGCGAGTGTTCGGGCTCGAACAGGGGTAATCACAGCCCTGTAGTTCCCTACGCTGCGGTTTCTGGTAGGAGGTCTCCTCCTGCGCCCGCTTGCGGTCCGCCCGCCGACTCCTACCGTCCACAGTGGAAGCCGGAACGGGGGGACACCCCGAACTCCGCGGGGAAATCGCTCGCGGAGGTCCTCCCACACCGGAACCATCGGTTGTGAGGATGTGCAGTGAAGTTGCATAGATTCACGAAGTGGACCGTGGCGGCGGCAGTCGCCATCAGCGGTAGCGCCCTGGTCGCGGTGGCCCCGAACGCCGCGGCAGCCCCGAATGACGATCGAGCTGTGGTGTGGGACCGGCTCGCGAGGTGCGAGTCCGGCGGCAACTGGACCGCCAACACCGGAAACGGCTACTACGGCGGCCTGCAGTTCAGCCGCAGCACATGGGCGGCTCACGGCGGTGAGCGGTTCAACCGCTACCCGCATCGCGCGTCGCGCGAGCAGCAGATCCAGATCGCGCAGAACGTGCACGACGCCCGCGGCGGTTACGGCGCCTGGCCGGCGTGCTCGCGGAAGCTGGGACTGCCGCGGTGACGTGAAGTCGCCGCAACAACGCGAAAGATCGTCGCGGGGGAAACTCGTTTCCCTCGTGCGTGGGGAGGGGAGGTCCGGCCCGAGCGCGCTCAGCGCTCGGGCCGGACCGTTGTCCGGGGTCGTTTCCGCAGGCCCGCACCCCCGTTGATCATGGGTTACAGCGCCTGTCGGGCCCGTGTTATATGTCACGCAAGCGGCTCGGGTGGCTGCTAACGAATCCTGCAGGTGCCCCCCGAATGGACTAATTTTTACCGATCTTGACTACACATCGTGTTGGGTTGCGTGGCAAACAAGCGTAATCGGACTCACATGTCCGAATCGGGTCCTTGGCGCCCCCGCATGATCACGGTAGAGTCTCGGCCCCGTAACCGATGACAACCAGTCATGGGGAACGCCCGTTAGTCTCGCCGGTGTACGTCGGGGAAGTCTGCGGTGAGCGCAAGGAGCTCGCGGCTGGCTAGGCGGCAATTGGCTTGCGGGAGTCGGATACAGACACGAAGCACGAAGGTTGTGCGCACGCGAGGAACGAGAGGGGTTGCGCGAGAAACATGAACTCGCCCAACGCTTCTCACGTTCAGTTCTTCGCGGTCGCGACTTTGCGCCTTCGGGAGGTAACGACCCTGTGAACGGACGTGGCGAGCCCAGCCATGCCGGTTTCGCGACCCCGCGGAACAACGGCTACTGGGCCGATTCCTTTGACGCGGCGACTGACTGGTTCACCCCGGTCCAGCCGACCGAGCAGCACACCGCGGTAGGCCTGCTCGACCGCCCGGACCCCCAGTGGTCCGACGAGCACCCGAGCTTCCCGCCAGGTGCTTTCGAGATCACCCCGCAGGACGTCTACGACGTGCTCGGCCCCGACGCCGAGGACGTGCTCGCGACCGCCGAGATCGACGTCGACGAGGTCATCCGGCTGATCAACGCCGAGACGACCGTCCTGCCCCCGATGGACTTCCTCGAGGCGATGCCCGAGGGCGAGGCGGGCGCTCTCCCGCCGCAGCAGGTCACCGAGGCGCTGACCGTCTGGAAGCGCCGCTTCCTCAAGGGCGCGGTCGCCGGCGTGCTGCTGAGCCTGACCGGCACCGGTGGCGCCGCCGCCGCGATGGACAAGTCGGTCACCGTCGAGGTGGACGGGCAGACGCGCACCGTCAACACCTACGACGACACCGTGGGCGAGGTCCTGGAGGACCAGGGCATCCGCGTCGGCGCGCATGACGCGCTGAGCCCCTCCCCGCAGGCCGAGGTCGGCCACGGCGAGACCATCACCCTCGACCGCGGTCGCATGCTCAAGCTCAACGTCGACGGCGAGGTCCGCGAGGAGTGGGTCCGCTCGGTGACCGTCGAGCAGGCCCTGCGCCAGCTCGGCGTCAACGCCGACGGCGCCGTCCTCAACGCGGACCGCAGCATGCCGGTGCCCGAGCAGGGCATGGAGCTGTCGGTCCGCACGCAGAAGGACATCACGCTCATCGACGGCAGTGGTGCGCCGCAGCAGCTGACCACCACCGCCGCCAACATCGACGAGCTCGTCAAGGAGCGGAAGCTCAAGCTCGGTCCGGACGACAAGGTCACCCCGGGTGCCGACGCCAAGCTGGTCACCGGCGCCGAGGTGCGCATCGACCGGCTGCAGAGCTCCGTGATCAGCGTGACCGTGCCGGTTCCGCCGCCGGTCCGCGAGATCGTCGACAACTCGATGTTCAAGGGCGAGGAGCGGGTCGAGTCTCCCGGCGAGGCCGGCGAGAAGATCCAGTTCACCCGCATCTCCACGCGCAACGGCGAGGAGTCGGATCGCGAGGTCGTCGACGAGAAGGTCACCAAGGCGCCGGTCGAGAAGGTCGTCCGCGTCGGTGGCAAGCCCGCGCCGAACAGCGATGTCTGGGACAAGCTCGTCCAGTGCGAGGCGACCGGCAACTGGGCCATGAACAGCGGCAACGGTTACTACGGTGGCCTGCAGTTCGACAAGTCCACCTGGGACGCCTACGGCGGCGACCAGTACGCCCCGTACCCGCACCAGGCCAGCCGCGAGCAGCAGATCGCGGTCGCCGAGAAGGTCCGCGACGCCCGCGGAGGCAGCTACGGCGCATGGCCGTCCTGCTCGTCCAAGCTCGGCCTGGACTGATCTCGAAATTCCACGCGGAGGGCGCCACCGTTGCATTCCGGTGGCGCCCTTCTCGCGTTGTTCGCCCTGGTGAGACGCGGGGAGAGCGGCGCAGGTAGGTTCTTGCACCGTGGACGACCAGCAGGCGACGCTGCTCGGCCCGGCCGACGTGCGTCGGCTGGCCGCCGAGCTGGACATCAAGCCGACCAAGAAGCTCGGCCAGAACTTCGTGCACGACCCCAACACGGTGCGCCGGATCGTCTCGGTCGCCGAGGTCGGCGCCGATGACGTCGTGCTGGAGGTCGGTCCCGGGCTCGGTTCGCTGACGTTGGCGATCATGCCGGTGGCCGGAGAGGTCGTCGCCGTGGAGATCGACCCGGTGCTGGCCGCCAGGCTGCCGCGGACCGCGCAGGAGTTCGCCCCCGGCCTCGCCGACCGGCTGACCGTGCTGCCCGCCGACGCCCTGCGGGTGCGCGCGGAGGACTTCGCGAAGCCGCCGACCGCGCTGGTCGCCAACCTGCCCTACAACGTCGCCGTGCCTGTGGTCCTGCACCTGCTGGCCGAGCTCCCGACGTTGCGCAAGGGCTTGGTCATGGTGCAGTCCGAGGTCGCCGAGCGGATGGCCGCCGAACCCGGCAGCCGCACCTACGGGGTGCCGAGCGCGAAGGCGGCGTGGTTCGCCGACGTCCGCCGCGCGGGTCCGGTGCCGCGCAAGGTGTTCTGGCCGGTGCCCAACGTGGATTCCGGGCTCGTGGCCTTCCACCGCGTTGATCCGCCGTCGAACGCGGCGCGCGAGGACGTCTTCCGCGTCATCGACGCGGCGTTCGCGCAGCGGCGCAAGGTCTTGCGGGGCGCGCTGGCCGGTTGGGCCGGCTCGGCGGCTCGGGCGGAGGAGCTGCTGCGCGTGGCGGGTGTCGATCCGACGACGCGCGGAGAGCAGCTGGGGATCGCCGATTTCGCCCGGATCGCGGAGGCCGCGTCATCCGGGTCGAGCAGCTGAACCACTCGTCCGGGGGCTTGCGGCCACGCGCTGCGACATCACTGAGGGTGACCAAAACACCACCCGCTGCGGAAAAATTCCCGCTCCACCCGGTATGTGATCTGGCAAACGATTTCGGTCAGTCACCGATATCAGCTTGCGTCGGGCACTGTCGATGGGGTCTACTATTCGGGAAATCCATCCCGAGCGGCTGAGAGACCTGGCTTGTTGACGCCGCAGCAACCACCCCTCGCGGGCAGGTGCTAACGCCAGGACCGATGGAGTAGCTGTGGATTCCAACGCGCGGTTAGCGAACCTGTCTGCCAGCGGCAACGCCCGGTTCGAGGTACCCCACATCAGGGAACTGCTCACGCAGCGACGGTTCATCGACCACGGAAGGCGCACGACCTGCGCCTGTCGTCGCGAGATGTGACCTGGCCCTTCCCTCTCTTCCTTTTCCCTTAGAAGTTCCCCATGGCTGCTGCCCGAACGCGGGCGCGGCCATCGCGAGCTGATGTGGAGCAGATCGTGATCTCAGTCGAGAACCTGACCAAGTCGTTCCAGCACAACGGCAGCGCCGTCCGCGCCCTCGACGGCGTGTCGATGGAGGTCAACGCGGGTTCGGTGTGCGGCGTGGTCGGACCGAGCGGAGCGGGGAAGTCGACGCTGGCCCGGTGCATCGCGCTGCTGGAGAAGCCCGACGGTGGTGCCATCCGTGTCGACGGCACCGACCTGGTGTCGCTGGACGGCAAGGCGCTGCGCGCCGCCCGCAGGCAGATCGGCGTTGTGCCGCAGGGCGATTCGCTGCTGCGCCAGCGCACCGCCGCGGGCAACGTCGCGCTGCCGCTGGAGGCCGCAGGCATCGGCGGCCCGCAGCGGCGCAACCGCGTCGGTGAACTCCTCGACCTCGTCGGCCTGACCGACAAGGCGGCGGCCTACCCGGACCAGCTCTCCGGTGGTCAGCGCCAGCGCATCGCGGTCGCCCGCGCGCTGGCGGCCAAGCCCTCGGTGCTGCTGGCCGACGAGCCGACCTCCGCGCTGGACCCGTCCACCACCGACTCGGTGCTGACCGTGCTCGACCGCGCGCGTGCCGAGCTCGGCGTCACCGTCCTGGTGGTCACCCACGACATGGCGGTGGTGCGCAAGATCGCCGACGACGTCGCGGTGCTGGAAGACGGCCAGGTCGTCGAGCACGGCAAGGTCCTGGACCTCGTCGCCGAGCCCGGCAGCAAGGTCAGCGGCACCCTGCTGCCCCAAACCGACCAGGCCGAGTCGTTGCGCCCGACTTCGGGTCGCCACGACGTGGTCGCCGAGGTCGTGCTGGTCGGCTTCGCCGCTGTGGGAGCGCTGCTCCCCGAGGCCTCCAACCGGTTCGCCGTCGACCTGGCGATCCTGGGCGGTGGCCTGACCCGCCTCGGCGACACCCCGGTCGCCAAGTTCAAGATCGGCCTGACCGGTGAGCGTTCCGAGGCGGCGCTGAAGTGGATGATCGAGCGGGACGCGCACGTCCGGCGCGCCCCGGTGAGCGTTGACGGAGTTGCTGCTGCGTGACTGATGTGACCCCCTGGTCGGAGGTCGGCGAACTACTGGGCGAGGCAACGCTTCAAACGCTTTACATGGTGCTGGTGGCGACCGTGCTGGCCGTGGTCGGCGGGTTGCCGCTGGGTGTGCTGCTGCACCTGACCTCTCCGGTCGGGTTGAACCCGAAACCGGTGCTGAACAAGGTGCTCGGCGTGATCGTGGACGTGGTGCGCTCGGTGCCCTTCGTGGTGCTGCTGGTGGTGCTGGCGTCGTTCACCCGGCTGCTGATCGGGACCTCGATCGGCAGCAGCGCGGTGATCGTGCCGCTGACCATCGGTGCGATCCCGTTCTTCGCGCGGCTGACGCAGAACGCGTTGCGCGAGGTCGGTTTCACCGTGGTGGAAGCCGCGATCACGACCGGTTCCAGCAGGCTGCGGATCGTGTGCACGGTGCTGCTCGGGGAAGCCCGAGCAGCGCTGGTCGGAGCCGTCGGCGTCACCGCGGTGGCGCTGATCGGCTACGCCGCGATGGCCGGTGCCATCAGCGGCGGTGGCCTGGGCGCGACCGCGATCCAGGACGGCTTCCAGGGCTACGACGACCGGATCCTCTACGGATCCGTCGTGGTGCTGGGGGTGCTGGCCTTCGCGATGCAGCTGATCACCGATCGCACCGCCAAGCTCGTCGATCGCCGGCGCACCGCCGCCGGCTGAATCCTCCCTCCCGCGGAGAAAACCCATCGCGCATCCGTCCCAAAAGGACGGTGCGTTGACCCTGCCTGCCTGAAAACGGGCTGTTCGAAAGGACGCACGACATGCGTTTGCGCTTCGCCGCACTGCTCGCCTCGGCCGGGGTGCTGCTGGCCGCCTGCGGTGGTGGTTCTGCCGCCGAAGACCCCAACGCGCCGCTGAAGATCGGCGTCAGCCCGACGCCGCACGGCGAGATCCTGCAGTACGTCGACGACAACCTGGCCCAGCAGGCCGGGATCGACATCGAGATCGAGAAGTTCGACGACTACAACCGGCCGAACGAGGCCGTCGCCAACGGCGAGCTGGACGCGAACTACTTCCAGCACGTGCCGTACCTGGAGGAGTACCGCAAGGAGCGCGGCGGCGAGTTCACCTGGATCGAGCCGGTTCACCTGGAGCCGCTGGCCGTCTACTCCAAGCAGGCCAAGTCCCTGGCCGAGCTGCCCGCGGGTGCCACGGTGACGCTGTCCAACGACCCGGCCAACCAGTTCCGCGGCCTGAAGCTGCTGGAGCAGGGCGGTCTGATCAAGCTCAAGCCGGAGGCCACCGTCGGCACCCGGCTGGACGCCGCCATCGCGGAGAACCCGAAGAACGTCCAGCTCAAGGACCTGTCCCCGGACCAGCTGCCGCGTTCGGTCGACGACGCGGCCGCGGCGGTGGTCAACGGCAACTACGCGATCAAGGCGAAGCTGTCGAACCCGCTGCTGGTGGAGAGCGCGCAGGGCAACCCCTACGCCAACGGTCTGGTGACCAGCCCGGCGCTGGCCAAGGACCCGCGCGTGCTCAAGCTCGCCGAGCTGCTTCGCAGCCAGCAGGTCAAGGACTTCATCACCCAGGAGTGGGGCGGAGTGGGCGTCGTCCCCGCCTCCTGACGCTCACGGCGTGCCACGGATGCCGGGGCTGGTCGATCACCGACCACCCCGGCATTCACCCACCCGATCCCGCCGTAGCCAGGCACACCGGATCACCCCGGTAATCCTGGACCGGAATACCGCCGTAATCGGGGACCTGATCACTCCGGTAATCGGGTGCCCGAATACCGGGGTGATCGGGGTTCCGGCCGGTGGGGATCAGGGGGCTGGTCACCGGGAGGTTTGTGGTTGGGGTGGGGCTGTGCGCAGGGAAGTGGGCGGTGGGGTTCTTCGGCCACGTAGGCTCTTGGTGTGCTCTCCGTGGTTCCTACACCGATCACCGTCCGCGTCCCGGCGAAGGTGAACCTCCACCTCTCGGTGGGTGACGCGCGTCCGGACGGCTACCACGAGCTGGTCACCGTCTTCCAGGCCTTGTCGCTGACCGACGACGTCACGGTGGTGGCAGCGGACGATCCGGCCATCGAGGTCAAGGGCGAGGGAGCGGACGAGGTCCCCACCGGCCCGGAGAACCTCGCGTGGAAAGCGGTGCGGCTGCTGGCCGAGCACTGCGGGCGCGACCCGGAGAACCCCGGCGTGCGGATCTCGATCAACAAGGGCATCCCGGTCGCCGGCGGCATGGCCGGTGGTAGCGCCGACGCCGCCGCCACGTTGCAGGCGGTCAACCAGCTCTGGCGGCTGGAACTGGGCCGCGACGAGCTCAGCGAGCTCGCCGGGAAGATCGGCAGCGACGTGCCGTTCTCGCTGCAGGGCGGCACCGCCCTGGGCACCGGACGCGGCGAGCGGCTGGTCCCGGTCCTGGCCCGGCACACCTACCACTGGGTCATCGCGCTGGATCGCGAAGGCCTGAGCACTCCCGGCGTCTACGGCGAGCTGGACCGCCTCCGCGCGGACAACGGCAACGGCCGCATCGGTGAGGTGGAACCCCTGCTGGAGGCGCTGGCCTCCGGCGATCCCCGGCAGCTCGCGCTGCTGCTGGGCAACGACCTGCAATCCGCGGCGGTCTCGCTGCGTCCGGGCCTGCGGCGCACGCTGCGCGCGGGCGTGCAGGCGGGCGCGCTGGCCGGCGTCGTCTCGGGGTCCGGTCCGACCTGCGCTTTCCTGTGCACCGACTCCGACGAGGCCGTCCGGGTCGCCGCGGAGCTCTCCGGCGCGGGCGTCTGCCGGACCGTCCGCGTCGCGCACGGCCCGGTGCCGGGCGCCAAGGTCGTCTCCGAGGAGCCGGCCCATCGCCCCACCCCGCCCCAAGTCCACGCGTGATGGAGTAGTCGAAACCTCGATGGTGAACCTGGTCAACCTGGAAACGGTCAGCAAGTCCTACGGCGTGCGCCCGTTGCTGGACGGCGTGTCGCTGGGCGTGTCGGAAGGCGAGCGGATCGGCGTCGTCGGCCTCAACGGTGGCGGCAAGACGACGCTGCTGGAAGTCCTCGCCGGTTTCGCGGAACCCGACGACGGTCGGGTCTCGCAGTCCCGCGACCTGCGGATGGCCGTGGTCACCCAGCGCACCGAGCTGGACGAGGACGCCACCGTGCGCAACGCCGTCCTCGATCCGCACGGCTTCGCCGCCGAGCACGAGTGGGCCGCCGACCCGCGGGTGCGCTCGGTGCTGGGCGGTCTGGGCATGACGCGGCTCGGTCTGGACACCCCGGTCAAGAACTTCTCGGGTGGGGAACGCCGCCGCGTGGCGCTGGCCGCCGCGCTGGTGCGCGACCTCGACCTGCTGGTGCTCGACGAGCCCACCAACCACCTCGACATCGAAGGTGTGCGCTGGCTGGCCGACCACCTGCTGGAACGCAAGTGCGCGCTGGTGATCGTCACGCACGACCGCTGGTTCCTCGACACCGTCTGCAACCGGACCTGGGAGGTCGTGGACGGCAAGGTCGAGCAGTACGAGGGCGGCTACGCGGACTGGATCTTCGCGCGCGCCGAACGCGCACGCATCGCGCAGGCCACCGAGGAGCGTCGGCAGAACCTGGCCCGCAAGGAACTCGCCTGGTTGCAGCGCGGCGCGAAGGCCCGCACCTCCAAGCCGCGGTACCGGGTGGAGGCGGCCGAGGCGCTGATCTCCGACGTCCCGGAGCCGCGCGACTCCGTCGAGCTGCTGGCCTTCGCCAAGCGCCGGCTGGGCCGCACGGTGCTGGAGCTGGAGGACGTCGACCTGCGGATCGCCGACCGGGCGCTGCTGGAGAACGTGACGTGGCGGATCGGGCCGGGCGACCGGATCGGTCTGGTGGGCGTCAACGGTTCCGGCAAGACGACGCTGCTCAAGCTGCTGGCGGGGGAGCGCGAACCGGATGCGGGCAAGCGCGTCGAGGGCAAGACGGTGCGGATGGCGCACCTGACGCAGGAGCTGCACGACCTGCCGGGCAACTGGCGGGTGCTGGAGGCGATCGAGAACGTCGCCAAGACGGTCACCCTCGGCAAGTACGAGCTGTCCGCCTCGCAGCTGGGGGAGCGGTTCGGCTTCGGCAAGGGAAGGCAGTGGACGCCGGTCGGTGACCTCTCCGGTGGTGAGCGCCGCCGGTTGCAGCTGGCGCGGCTGCTGATGGCCGAGCCGAACGTGCTGATCCTCGACGAGCCGACGAACGACCTGGACATCGACACCCTCCAGCAGCTGGAGGACCTGCTCGACACCTGGCCGGGCACGATGATCGTGGTCTCGCACGACAGGTACCTGGTCGAGCGGGTCTGCGACAGCGTCCACGCGCTGTTCGGCGACGGGAAGCTCACCCACCTGCCCGGCGGGATCGACGAGTACCTGCAGCGGCGTCATTCGCTGCTGGCGGCGGAGAGCAGCGTCGGCAAGCAGGCCGCCGACGCGCCGGAGTCGCGGGGTCTGTCGGGCGCCGAGGAGCACGCTGCGCGCAAGGAGCTCTCCCGCTTCGAGCGGCAGCTCGACAAGCTCGCCAAGCGCGAGTCCGACCTGCACGAGAAGCTCGCCGAGGCGGCCACCGAGCCCGACCGCCTGGCCAAGCTCAACGCGGAGCTCCAGTCCTTGCAGCAGGAGAAGGACGACCTCGAAACCCGCTGGATGGAGCTGGCCGACCAGCTCGGGTAGTGAATGCCGACGAAGGCGGACCCCTCACTTCTCGGAGGCGCTCGGCGGCCCTTTTCGGCCTGGAAATCCCTGAAGGTGCGAACGGAACCCTCCGCTGTCGACGGGGGTGACGGATTACTCCGGTAATCGGGCACCCGATTACCGGAGTTTTCCGGGTGCACGGTCGGGCGTCGAGGCGTGCCACCGGGTTGTCCGGATCGTAAGCTGCGTCACATGAGTCGGTTCGTGGAGACCTTGGTGGCGTCGGCTCGGCGGAACTCCGGTGAAGGGGCTCGCGGGCTCGTCACCGGTGAGCCCGCGGAGCCCCTGTTCAGGAGCTGGGCGCAGGTGCACGACGCAGCGTTGCGGATGGCCGGCGGGCTCGGCGAGCAGCTCCGGCCCGGGACGGCCGTCGCGATCCTGGCCGCCGATCCCGGTCTGATCGGTCCCGCCGTGCAGGCGGTGTGGCTCGGGGGCGGCAGCGTGACGATGTTGCACCAGCCGACACCGCGCACCGATCTCGGGCACTGGGCCGAGGACACGCTCAAGGTGCTGAAGATGATCGGCGCGCGGCTGGTGCTGCTCGGCCCGCCGTTCGAGCAGCTGGCGGGGGTGCTGGAGGACAACGGCATCGCCTACCGCGACCTCGCCGGTCTCGCCGCCACCGACGCGGAGCCGCTGGCCGGGCCGGTCGAGGTCGGCGAGGACGAGACCGCGCTGCTGCAGCTGACCAGCGGTTCCACCGCCGATCCGAAGGCCGTCCGGATCACCCACCGCAACCTCAACGCCAACCTGCACGCGATGGTCACCGCCGCCGAGCTCGACCCGGAGCACGACGTCGCGGTGTCCTGGTTGCCGCTGTTCCACGACATGGGGATGGTCGGGTGCCTGACCGTGCCGATGGCCATCGGCATGACCACGGTCAAGATCACCCCGTCGGACTTCCTGGCCGGCCCGCTGGTGTGGCCGCAGCTGATCAGCAAGTACCGCGCCACGGTCACCGCCGCGCCGAACTTCGCCTACGCCGTCGTCGGCCGCCGGATGGCGCGCGCCGACGACGACTTCGACCTGTCGAGCCTGCGCTTCACGCTCAACGGTGCCGAGCCCATCGACCCCGCTGCGGCGCAGGCGTTCATCGATGCCGGGGCGCGCTTCGGGCTCCCCCCGGACTGCATGGTGTGCGCGTTCGGCATGGCCGAGGCGACCCTCGCCGTCTCGTTCGCCCCGCTGCACCGGGGGCTGGAGACCGATGTCGTCGACGCCGAAGGCTTGGAGAAGCGGCACGTCGCCGAGCCGGTCGATCCCGAGGTGCCGCACGCGCGCCGGTTCGCGCTGCTGGGGCACTCGCTGCCCGGCCTGGAGGTCGACGTCGTCGACGACGAGGGGGTGGAGCTCGCCGACCGGCAGGTCGGGCGGCTGCGCATCCGCGGCGAGGCCGTCACCCCGGGCTACCTCACGGTAGACGGCCCGAAGGAGGTGCAGGACGCCGAGGGCTGGCTAGACACCGGTGACGAGGGATATCTGGCCGACGGCCAGGTGGTGATCTGCGGACGTCGCAAGGACGTGATCATCATGGGTGGCCGCAACATCTACCCGGTCGACATCGAGCGGGCCGCCTGCGAGGTCTCGGGCGTTCGTCCGGGCAACGCGGCGGCGGTCCGGCTGGAGGCGGGCAGCAGGCGCGAGCGCTTCGCGGTGGTGCTGGAGTCCAAGCAGGCGGGTTCGGAGGACGCGGAGAAAGCGCTGCGCAAGGAGGTCGTGTCCCGCATCGTCGACGCGGTCGGCGTCCGTCCCGCGGAGGTCGTCGTGCTCCCGCCGGGAACGCTGCCGAAGACGCCTTCGGGGAAGCTCCGCCGGGCGGCCACCGCGGAGCTGGTGCCGACGCACTAGGGGAGGGTTCTGGTCCGAACCGTCCGGGCAGAGCGGATATCGATCACGGGCGGTTCGGACCAGAACCGCCCGCTGTCCACGGCCGTTGTCGCGTCAGTGGAACTCGTTCTGGGCCGCTTCCAGGCCCTTGGTGACCAGCGCTTCCACCGCGTCGGCGCAGAGGTCGATGAAGTAGGCGAGCTCTTTGCGCTCGGTGCCGGAGAAGTCCTTGAGGACGTAGTCGGCGGGGTCCATCCGGCCTGGCGGGCGTCCGACGCCGAATCGGACCCGCAGGTAGTCGCGGGTGCCCAGCGACTTGGAGATGGACCGCAGCCCGTTGTGGCCGTTCTCGCCGCCGCCCTGCTTGATCCGGATCGTGCCGTAGGGCAGGTCCAGCTCGTCGTGGATGACGATCAGCGACTCGGGCGCCGTCTTGAAGAACTTCACCGCCCCGGCGACCGGGCCGCCGGAGAGGTTCATGAACGAACGCGGCTTGACCAGCACGGACCGGGCGCCGCCCAGGCGCCCTTCGACGGCGTCGGCACCTGATTTGTGCGACTTGAACTTGCCGCCGACACGAGCGGCCAGCTCGTCTGCGACGAGGAAGCCGATGTTGTGCCGGTTGCCCTCATAGCGCGGACCGGGATTGCCCAGCCCGACGATCACCGAAACCGCGTCCGCAGTGGTCACGGAAGTAAGTCTCCCTCTAGTCGAGGCAGAACCCGCGCCGCCCCCGGCTGGGGGACGGCGCGGGAGCGCCCGACGTCGTCAGGCTCAGGCTTCTTCCGAAGTCTCTTCCTCGGCGGCCTCTTCGCCCTCGGAAGCGGACTCCTCCTCCATCGAAGCCGCGGCCTCGGAGATGTTGACGACCATGGTCTCCGGGTCGGACACCAGGGTCGTGCCCTTCGGCAGCTTCAGGTCGGAGGCGTGCAGCTGGGTGCCGATCTCGGCGCCCTCGATCGACAGCTCGATCTGCTCCGGGATGTGCAGGGCCTCGGCCTCGACCTCGACCTCGGTGAGCTCCTGGCTGACCAGGGCGCCGGAGGCGGCGTCACCGGAGACCACGATCGGGACGTTGACGGTGACCTTCTCGCCGCGCTTGATCAGCAGCAGGTCGACGTGCTCGATGTAGCCCTTGATCGGGTGGGCGGTGATGGTCTTGGTCAGCGCGAGCTCCTTGCCGGAACCCGCGACCTCGAGCGTGAGCACCGCGTTGTGGCCGTTCTCACGGATGGCGCGGGCGAACTCGACGCTGGGCAGCGACAGGTGCTTCGGGTCGGCGCCGTGGCCGTAGAGGACCGCGGGGATCTGGCCGGCGCGACGGGTGCGGCGGGCCGCTCCCTTGCCGAACTCGTTGCGCTGCTCGACTGCGATACGTACCTCGGACACGGTGGTGCACTCCTTGAAGACGTCGGGCGGAACGTGAGTTGTTCGCTGGCCTGCGGCGGTGGGGCGCGCTACTGGGGTGATCGACCGGTGCCGGTGGAAACGGCACCAGGAGAGTGCGCGACATCAGTGCGCCGGAGGAGAATTCGACCGACCGTCACCGTGCCACCGCGCCGATCACGCCGGGCGTACGTCCCGACCTCGCCGAGGCAACCTGAATAG
The DNA here is from genome assembly GCF_040676935.1 of Saccharopolyspora sp. NPDC049426. Lineage (NCBI taxonomy): Bacteria > Bacillati > Actinomycetota > Actinomycetes > Pseudonocardiales > Pseudonocardiaceae > Saccharopolyspora > Saccharopolyspora sp. NPDC049426. The sequence continues at coordinate 78,491 of NZ_JBFAPZ010000006.1, forward strand.
TCTAAACGGTGCTTGCATAGCCGTTTTCGCACGGGTGGACACGACGCCCGAACGGGTCGCCGCGGTGACTCCGCTTACAGGACCCTTCACCGGGAATCATTGACAGTTCAAGAATGTTCGTGACGTGTGGCCGGGAACCCGCCTACCGGCCGGTGAGACCGCCCGATCGCCCAGGAGTGACCCCATGACCGTGTCCCAGTCCGCGCTCGCCCTCGACGCCGAGGCCCAGGACCTGCTGTTCCGCGAGGCCCGCACCGCCAACTCCTTCAGCGACGAGCCGGTGACCGACGAGCAGGTCCAGGCGATCTACGACCTCGTCAAGTGGGCCCCGACCTCGATGAACCAGCAGCCGCTGCGGATCGTGCTGCTGCGCTCGGCAGAGGCCAAGCAGCGCCTGCTGCCGCACCTGATGGAGGGCAACCGGGCAAAGACCCAGCAGGCTCCGCTGGTCGCGATCCTGGCGGCCGACACCGAGTTCCACGAGAACCTGCCGAAGGTCTTCCCGCACAAGCCCGAGGCCAAGGACATCTTCGCCGACCCGGGTTTCCGGGAGCAGAACGCGAAGCTGAACGCCACGCTGCAGGCCGGCTACTTCTTCCTCGGCGTCCGGGCCGCCGGGCTCGCCGTCGGCCCGATGACCGGGCTCGACGCCGCGGGCATCAACGCCGAGTTTTTCCCGGAGGGAAACCAGCGGACCCTGGTCGTCGCCAACATCGGCAAGCCCGGCGAGAACCCCTGGATGGAGCGCCTGCCGCGACTCGACTACGACGAGGTCGTCACGACCCTCTGAGGCCGAACAACGGCCCTGGTCCGCGAAGGACCAGGGCCGTTGTTATCGCTTTTGAACGGCGTCAGCCGTTAGTCCACCCTCGCAACTGGCACCGCCGCGGGTTCTCAGCGGCTCTCTGGCGAGGACGGCCACTCCGCCGTGCATTGGACATACATCAGGAGTGGCACTCGCAGTCCAGAGAGCCGCTGAGGTTCCGCTGCTCGCACCGCTACGCAGGTTGAGCCGCGGAGACAGTTCTCGTCAGGCGCGGCCGTCGAAGAGGCTGGTGACCGAGCCGTCCTCGAAGACCTGGTGGATCGCTTCCGCGACCAGCGGGGCGATCGACAGGACCGTCAGGTTCGGGAACCGGCGCTCGTCGGGGATCGGCAGCGTGTTGGTCAGCACGACCTCCTTGGCGCCGCAGTTCGACAGGCGCTCCACGGCGGGGCCGGACAGCACGGCGTGGGTGGAGGCGATGATGACGTCGCTGGCACCGGCCGCGAGCAGCTGCTCGGTGGCCTTGGTGATCGTTCCGCCGGTGTCGATCATGTCGTCGACCAGCACGCACAGCCGGCCCTCGACGTCACCGACGACGCGGTTGGCGACCACCTGGTTGGGCTTGCTGGGGTCGCGCGTCTTGTGGATGAACGCCAGCGGCGTGCCACCCAGGTCATCGGCCCACTTCTCGGCGACGCGAACACGACCGGAGTCCGGGGAGACCACGGTGATGTTCTGGTCGGTGTAGGTCTCGCTGATGTAGTTCGCGAGCAGCTTCTGCGCCATCAGGTGGTCCACCGGACCGTCGAAGAAGCCCTGGATCTGGTCGGTGTGCAGGTCCACGACCATGATCCGGTCAGCACCGGCGGTCTTGAACAGGTCCGCCATCAGCCGCGCCGAGATCGGCTCGCGGCCCTTGTGCTTCTTGTCCTGACGGGCGTAGCCGTAGAACGGGATGACCACGGTGATGCGCTTGGCACTGGCGCGCTTGAGCGCGTCCACCATGATCAGCTGCTCCATGATCGCGTCATTGAGCGGCGTGCAGTGCGACTGGATCACAAAGGCGTCGCAGCCACGAACGGACTCGTCGTAGCGCACGAAGATCTCGCCGTTGGCGAACTGGTACGCGGCCTGGGGCGTGACCGTCACGTCGAGCTGCTTGGCCACCTCCTCGGCAAGTTCCGGGTGGCTGCGGCCGGAGAAGAGCTTGAGGCTCTTCTTCGGGGTCGCAGACATGGCACTCACGGTCATCGTCCCTCCCCGTTCGACGTCTCTGCGTCATCGGTCGGTTCATTGCCCAAAGCCCGCTGTGCGGCCTGGTCGGCGGCGGTGCCCGGGCGGCGCTTGGCCACCCAGCCATCGATGTTTCGTTGCCTCCCGCGGGCGACCGCCATCGCGCCCGGGGGGACATCCTGGGTGATCACCGAACCGGCGGCGGTGTAAGCGCCGTCGCCGATCTCCACCGGTGCGACGAACATGTTGTCCGCGCCGGTCCGGGAGTGTGATCCGATTTTGGTGTGATGCTTGTTCACACCGTCGTAGTTGACGAAGACGGTGGCGGCGCCGATGTTGGACTTCTCGCCGATCGTCGCGTCGCCGACGTAGCTCAGGTGCGGCACCTTGGTGCCCTCGCCGATCTCGGCGTTCTTGGTCTCGACGAAGGTGCCGATCTTGCCCTTCGCGCCCAGCGAGGTGCCGGGCCGCAGGAAGGCGAACGGGCCGACGCTGGCGTTCGGGCCGACCTCCGCGCCCTCGCCGTGGGTGCGCACCACCGACGCGCCGGGGTGGATCGTGCAGTTCGTCAGCGTGGTGTCCGGGCCGACGGTGGCGCCCTCGCCGACGGTGGTGCCGTCGCGCAGCTGCACGCCCGGTTCCAGCGTCACGTCGCGGGACAGGGTCACGTCGCAGTCCAGCCACACCGTGGCCGGGTCGATGACGGTGACGCCCTCGCGCATCCAGCGGGTCACCAGCCGGCGGTTGAGCTCGGCGCCGAGCCGGGACAGCTGCACCCGGTCGTTGACGCCTTCGACCAGCCACGTGTCCGAGCAGATCAGGGTGCCGACGGTGCGGCCGTCGCCGCGCGCGATGGACAGCACGTCGGTCAGGTAGAGCTCGCCCTGGGCGTTGTCGGTGGACAGTCGCTTGAGCGCGCCGGTGAGCACCTCGGCGTCGAAGGCGTAGACCCCGGAGTTGATCTCGGTGATCGCGGCCTGCTCGGCGGTGGCGTCCTTCTGCTCGACGATGCCGGTGACCGCGCCGGAGGTGTCGCGGGTGATCCGGCCGTAGCCGGTCGGGTCGGCGACGACGGAGGTCAGCACCGTGACGGCGTTGCCGGACGCGGCGTGCTCGTCGAGCATCGCGCGCAGCGTGTCGGCGTCGAGCAGCGGCACGTCGCCGTAGCTGACCAGCACCGTTCCGGAGAGGCCGTCGGGGAGCTCGGACAGGCCGCAGGACACGGCGTGGCCGGTGCCCAGCTGCTCTTCTTGGACGGCGGTGGTGATCGGGCGGCCGAGCGAGTCCGACACCGAGTTCAGGTGCTCGGCGACGGCGTCGCGGCCGTGCCCGAGCACGACGACCAGCTGATCGGGATCGATCCCCGAGGCGGCGCGGACGGCGTGTTCGACGAGGGGCCTGCCGGCGATCCGGTGCAGCACCTTCGGTGTCGCCGATCGCATCCTGGTGCCCTCCCCGGCCGCCAGCACGACCGTGCTGACCGGTTCCGGGTGCGCAGCAGCGCGCTGAGAGGAGGGCTGGGCGTTGTCGCCCTGGAGCATCAGCGCTCTCCCTTGATCTCTAGAAGCGGCCTGCCGAGTCTGGATCCGGCGCCGGCCGACGTGCCTGTTGCGTCCAAGCGGGTGAAGGGTAACCGCACGGGTCGTCCGTCACCTTCGGCGCCCCTGCCCATCTGGCAGCAGCTGCGATGGTACCGCCGTTCGGCTGGGCGGTGGCGGATGAAAGGGCCCCCTAGCTGGGCCAATGTGATCTTGCCTCGACCAGTTGACACGTCGCTTCAGCGCGCGTCCGGAGGAATCCAGACAGCTTGATCGATTTCGGACGGCGGCTCGACCGGGTGAGGCTCGGTGCGATCGTTGACTCCGGAGAGTGCTGTGACGCGGTTCCCACCGTTGCGCTTCGCCTGGTACATCGCGGCGTCGGCGCGGGCGAGGACCTGCGCAGCCGACTCCTGCGGGCGCATCGCGACCACGCCGATCGACAGCGTCACCCCTCGGGACTTCTCCGGCGCCAGGCCGTCGACGGCCTCCACCGTGCGGTGCAGCGCGGCTTCGGCGGCGCTGAGCGTCGCGCCGGGCAGCAGGACGACGAACTCGTCACCGCCGTAGCGGGCCACGAAGTCGTCGGTGCGCAGGGTGTCGCGCAGGTGGCGGGCGACGGTGCGCAGCACGTCGTCGCCTTCGGCGTGCGAGCAGCGGTCGTTGACGCCCTTGAAGCCGTCCAGGTCGACCAGCGCGACCGCCAGCGGTTGCACTTCCGGCGCGCCGAGCAGGGTTTCCAGCCGGTCGTCGAGCGCGCGCCGGTTGGACAGGCCGGTCAGCGGGTCCTCGCGGGCCTGCCGGGTGATCGCGTCGTGCTTGTGGCTCAGCCGCGAGTTCTCCAGGCGAGTGGCCAATGTGGACACCCGGGCCTCGCGCATCGCCCACAGCTCGGTCTCCAGCTCCAGCGCGTAGTCGCGCAGGGCGTCCCGGGGGCGGTCCGGGGCCAGCTCGGTGAGCAGCGCGAACTCCCTGGCCAGTGAGATCCGCAGGGTCGGTTCGGAGGTGTCGTGGCTGAGGCTGGTCAGCGTCTCCGACAGCACCCGCACCGCGTCGTCGCGGTGGTCGCCGCGCACCAGGCAGCGGGACAGCGCGATCGCCATGATGATCTGCTCCCGCGGGTGCATCGAGCGGTCGAGGTGACGCATCTCCTCCAGCCGCGTGATGTGGTCGGCGGAGGGGGAGGCCAGGGCGTGCGCGGCGCCCAGCACCGGCATCTGCTCGGCGGCGGTGCGGTTGGACACGCGCGGGAACAGCGACTCGCGCCACGGCCCCTCGACGGCGACGGCGAGCGCGGAGGCGGTGGAGAACTGGCTGGCCGCCTCGTCCTGCAGTCCGACGCGTTCCAGCCGCAGTCCCCAGCCCAGCTGCATGCGGCAGCGGTTGATCATGTGCACGGCGATCTCGTGCGGCCCGCCGCTCTCGCGGATGCGCTGGTGGGCGCGGGCCATCACCTCGTCGGCCATCTCGTAGACGCCCAGCTGGGTCAGCACCAGGCCGATGTCGATCAGCGAGGTCGCCAGCAGGCGTTCCCAGGAGCGGCGGCCGAGCGTGCGGTCGGGGGCCAGCTCCTCGTCGAGCATCGCCAGGCCGTGCGCGACCTCGGTGAGCGCGTTGTCCTCGGCGCCCACGAGCAGCGCGCGGCGGCCGCGCAACGCGTGCGCGTCGGCCTGCAGCACTTCGAGGCCGTGGCGCTTGGTGTGGCTGAGCAGCTCGTCCAGCAGCATGTCGGCGCTGTCCACCAGCTCGGCGGTGGTCAGGCGCAGGGCGGCGCAGTGCCGGAGGAGCTGGGCGACGATGCGCGGTTCACCCCGGCGCTGGGCTTCGTTGAGGAGGTTGTCGGCTTCGCGGATCGTGCTGGACTGGCCGGCCGGGGCGCTGTGCTGGCCGACTGCGTTGAGTTCGCGGGCGCGACCGACCAACCACGCGTCGGATACCTCGCCCAGCGTGGTGACCGGATCTTCGCGCACGGCGGCAGTGTCGTCGCGCAGCGGCGCACACCCCCTGTTCACCTTGTCTCCCGGGAATCCCGGGCGGTGCGCGTCACCGCGCACCGCGTCGGGCCCGGGAGGGCTGCTCGCTCCGCCGCCAGGATTCGAACCTGGACCATCGGAACCAAAATCCGAGGTGCTGCCTTTACACCACGGCGGATTGGGCACATTGGGCCCCCGGAACCGGGCGTTGCGCGCCGGCGCCGCAGCGTGAGCTTACCGGTCGGTGACAACGGCTGGTGGCACCCTGCCGAGATCGTCACGAGGCCGGTCGAATCCGAGTGTCGGCCGGGGTTGCGCGGGGGTCGGGGACGCGGCGCCGGGCGGCAGGGCGGGGCGAGCGGCTGCCGTCGTTGGGGTCGGGGTGTCGCGGGAAGCCGGGGGCTGAGGCTCGGAAGCCCGCACGGCTGGTTCTGGGCAGGCACACCGGGGAGACGGAACGTGACGCACCCCGGTTGCACGGCCAGATGCGGACGATCGGGTGAACACATACGCGAGGACACGCCCGGAAAATAGCGACACGCCGCTTTTTCTCTTCGGGGGGTGACGATTTCGCATCAAACAACTTACGCTAGCGTAAGTTACGGTCCCGTAGGGTGGAGGTGTTGCGGGACCACGACCACCCGGTGCTGACAACCGTTTACCCACCTCCCCAACGCCATTCGAGGTATTGAGCATGACCGCAGCAACCGAGCGCGTCGCCGCTCCGGGCGTCGGCGCTGAATCCGGGCCGAAGCCCCTGACCACAGGGCCGCAGACGGCCGGACACTCGTCATTGGTGTACGCCTTCCTCCTGATCCCGATGACCGCGCTGGTCGCTTCCGTCCCGGTCCTGTGGGGCTGGGGCATCGGCCCGGTCGACATCGCCCTGGCGGTGGCGTTCTGGCTGATCAGCGGCCTGGGTGTGACCGTCGGCTTCCACCGGTACTTCACGCACGGCGCCTTCAAGGCCAACCGCGGCGTCAAGATCGCTCTGGCCATCGCGGGAATGATGTCGGTCCAGGGCCCGGTGATCACCTGGGTCGCCGACCACCGGCGGCACCACGCCTACTCCGACCGCGAGGGCGACCCGCACTCGCCGTGGCTGTTCGGCACCTCCGCCGTGGCGTTGACCAAGGGTTTCTGGCACTCCCACATGGGCTGGATGTTCACCCGCGAGATGACCAACGAGGACCGGTTCGCCCCGGACCTGCTCAAGGACCGCGACATCGTCTGGGCCAACAAGCTGTTCCCGGTGTGGACGGTCGCGAGCCTCTTGCTGCCGGCGCTGCTCGGCGGGCTGTTCACCTGGTCGCTGTGGGGCGCGCTCACCGGGTTCTTCTGGGCGGGGCTCGTGCGCGTGTCGTTCCTGCACCACATCACGTGGTCGGTCAACTCGATCTGCCACATGATCGGTGAGCGGCCCTTCAAGAGCCGCGACAAGGCCGCCAACTTCTGGCCGCTGGCGATCCTGTCCTTCGGCGAGTCCTGGCACAACTCGCACCACGCCGACCCGACCTGCGCGCGGCACGGCGTGCTGCGCGGTCAGCTGGACATCTCGGCGCGCACGATCTGGATCTTCGAGAAGCTCGGCTGGGCCTGGAAGGTCCGCTGGCCCAACGAGAAGCGCCTCGCGCGCATCGCGGTCACCGACCACAAGGGCTGACCGCTCACGACCGGAGGTGCCCGTGCGGTGAGAACCGCGCGGGCACCTCGTTGTCTCGGGCCTGCACCTCGAACGCGGGTCCCTCACCTAGGGTGGGTCGAGTGGCAGGACGGAGACGCGGGCGGACCTCGCCCGAACCGGCGGCGCCGACGCGGGCTCCGGCCCGGACGCGCGCCCGGATGACGGGCAAGGAACGACGCCAACAACTGCTGGACGTGGCTCGCGCGCTGTTCGCGGAGAAGGGCTTCGACGGCACCTCCATCGAGGAGATCGCCCACCGCGCCGGGGTGTCCAAGCCGGTGGTCTACGAGCACTTCGGCGGCAAGGAAGGCGTGTACGCGGTCGTCGTCGACCGCGAGATGCGCAACCTGCTGGACCTGATCGTCTCCGCTCTCGACGCCGGGCACCCGAGGGTGCTGCTGGAGCAGGCCGCGCACGCGCTGGTCGACTACATCGACGAGAACACCGACGGCTTCCGGGTCCTGGTCCGCGACTCCCCGGTGGCCAGCAGCAGCGGGACGTTCTCCAGCCTGCTCAACGACATAGCCAGTCAGGTCGAGCACATCCTCGGGCTGCAGTTCAGCGCCCGCGGCTACGACTCCAAGCTCGCGCCGCTCTACAGCCAGGCCTTGGTCGGCATGGTCGCGCTCACCGGCCAGTGGTGGCTGGAGGCGCGCAAGCCGAAGAAGGAAGAGGTCGCCGCGCACCTGGTCAACCTCGCCTGGAACGGTCTCTCCCACCTGGAGCACAAACCCAAACCGACGATCAAGTGACGAACGTCTAGGAACTGGTTGCTTTGCCTGGCGGTGCGGGCTGAGTCTCACACCTGAAACAGGGCTTCGCCGCTTTCAAAGAGCCTCTTGGATCCGCTAGAGCGTGATGCGCAGGAGTTCGTCGTTGGTGCCGTTCGAAGTGGTCACGTAGAGGCTGCCGTCAGGTGCCTGGCGGGCGGCGCGCAGCCGGCCGTGGGTGTCGTCGAGCTCCGCGGGGATCTCCGGCGGGGACAGGGTGCCGTCCGGGTTGGGCCGGAAGACCAGGAGCTTGCTCCCCTTCAACGCCGGCACCACCAGGGCGCCGTCCAGCTCGCCCCACTGCGGACCGGTGAGGAACTCCGCCGCGCAGACCGCTTCGGTCGACGATCCGGAGGACCACACCGCGCCCACCGCGTCGGGGAAGCGCTGCAGATCGGTCATCGGCACCGACTCGTCGTACTCGTCGGTGGTGCCGCCCCGCGACGGATCCCAGCCGTAGTTTCCGCCGGGCCGGAGGACGTTGACCTCGTCGTCGACGTCGGGGCCGTGCTCGGCGACGAACACCCGGCCGTCGGGGTGCAGCGCGACGCCCTGCGGATTGCGGTGGCCGTAGGTGTGGACCAGCCGCTCGTTCGGATCGGGGGAGTCGGCGAAGGGGTTGTCGGGCATCGCCGCACCCGTGTCGACGTTCATCCGCAGGACCTTCCCGCCGAGCGAGGTGCGGTCCTGCGAGATCGGAGGCTGAGCCGTGTCGCCCGTGCTGACCAGCAGCGATCCGTCCGCGCCGAGCTCAGGGCGGCAGCCGGAGTGCCTGCCGGAGGAGTTGATCGGCAGGCCGGTGAGCAGGTCGCCGACGCGGTCCGCGCGCGAGCCGTCCCCGGCCAGGCGCCACTTGACCAGCCGGATGTCGACCGGGTTCCCGCCCTCCTGGTGCGTCTGGCAGGTGAGGAAGGTGCGGTTGTTCGCGAAGTCGGGGTGCACGAGCAGACCCATCAGCCCGCCCTCGCCCTCGGCGTGGACCGAGGCCAGATCGGCCTGCACGTCTCGGGTCTGGCCGCCGCTGACCAGCGCGAACTTCCCGGGACGCTGGCTGATCAGGGAGCTGCCGTCGGGCAGGAAACCGACGTCCCACGCGTGTTCGAGCCCGGAGGCGACCGTCTCGACCTTCAGCTGGGGTGCCGAGGCGCCGGCGGGGTTCGGGGGAGCCGTCGCGCAACCGGCGGCGACCAGGGACAGGACCAGTGCTGCGGTTCTGATGCCCGACATGAAGATCAGTGTGTCACCGATCACGTCTCCGCCAACGGGTCGTCGTGTTTCCGTCATACCAGCGTCGTAGTCTGGGGTACCCACTCCCAGAGTGGCCGCCGCCTACGGCCCATCTTTCCCGGGCAGAGGTGTGTCCGCATTCGCTTTTCTCCGCTGCGAGGTTGCTCCATGAGCCAGGCCGGTCCCCTGCGCGGACTGCTCGACAACGTGCTGCGCGATCCCGCCCTGCGGCGCCTGGTGGCCGCTGCGGACAGCCCGCGCCTGGTCGTGGAAGGCCCGGCCGCAGCGCGTCCGCTGACCGCCGCCGCGCTCGCCGCGGGAGCGGACCGCCCGGTCCTGCTGGTCACCGCCACCGGCCGCGAGGCGGAGGAAGCCGCAGCCGCGACCGCCGACCTGCTCGGTCCCGAGGGCGTGGAGGTCTTCCCGTCCTGGGAGACGCTGCCGCACGAGCGCCTCTCGCCGCGCGCCGACACCGTCGGCCGCAGGCTCTCGGTGCTGCGCAGGCTGGCCCACCCCGAGGAGCACCCGTGCGGGCAGGTGCGGGTGCTGGTCACCACGGTCCGCAGCCTCATCCAGCCGATCGCGCCCGGTCTCGGCGAACTCCGCCCGGTGCGGTTGTCGGTGGGCGACGAGGTCGACTTCCAGGAGACCGTCGAACACCTGGCGGGACTGGCCTACGACCGCGTCGACATGGTCGAGAAGCGCGGCGAGTTCGCCGTGCGCGGCGGCATCGTGGACGTCTTCCCGCCCACCGAGGAACATCCGCTGCGGGTGGAGTTCTGGGGCGACGAGGTCACCGAGATCCGCCCGTTCTCGGTCGCCGACCAGCGCTCCCTGCCCGAGGCGACCGACACCGACCTGACCGCGCCCGCCTGCCGCGAGCTGCTGATCACCGAGCAGGTCGCCGAGCGCGCGGGCAAGCTCGCCGAGCAGCACCAGGCCGATTCGCACCTCGCGGAGATGCTGGGCAAGATCGCCGGCGGCGCCCCGGTCGAGGGCATGGAAGCCCTCATCCCGGCGCTGTGCGAGGGCGAGATGCAGCTGCTCAGCGACCTCGTCCCGGCGGGCACGCACGTCGTCCCGGCCGATCCGGAGAAGATCCACGCCCGCGCCGCCGACCTGGTGCGCACCGGGCAGGAGTTCCTCGAAGCGTCCTGGATGGTCGCCGCCGACGGCGGCAAGGCCCCCATCGACCTGGGCGCCTCGGCCTACCGAGGTCTCGCCGAGGTCGCCGAGCACACCCGCGCCCTCGGTCTGCCCTGGTGGCCGCTGACCCAGCTGACCAGCGAGGAAGGCGAGGACGACGAGGTCGTCCGGCTGACCCTCAAGCAGCCCGACGCCTACCGCGGCGAGATCGAGCGCGCCTACGCCGACCTGCGCGCCCACGTCAGCTCGGGCGGCGCGGCGGTGCTGGTCGTGGCGGGTGCGGGCACCGCGCAGCGCGCCGTGCAGCAGCTGCGCGAAGCCGAACTCCCCGCCTCGCTGGCCGAGGACGGGCTCGTGGACGAGCCCGCGGCCGGTGTGGTCACGGTCGTGCGCGGCGGGCTCGAAGACGGTTTCGCGGCACCCGAGATCGCACTGGTGGTGCTCACCGAGGCCGACCTGACCGGCGGCAGGCACGGGACGTCCACCAAGGACATGCGCCGGATGCCCTCGCGGCGCCGCAACGCCGTGGACCCGCTGGCGCTCAAGACCGGTGACTTCGTGGTGCACGACCAGCACGGCATCGGCAAGTACGTCGAGATGGTGCAGCGCACCGTCGGCGGCGCCACCCGCGAGTACCTGGTGCTGGAGTACGCCTCCAGCAAGCGCGGCCAGCCCGGCGACCGGCTCTTCGTGCCGACGGACCAGCTCGACGAGATCACCCGCTACGTCGGTGGCGAGACGCCGACGCTGAACAAGCTCGGCGGCTCGGACTGGAAGAACACCAAGGCCAAGGCGCGCAAGGCGGTCAAGGAGATCGCCGCTGAACTCGTCCAGCTCTACGCCGCCCGCCAGTCCTCGCCAGGCCACGCCTTCGGCGGCGACACCCCGTGGCAGCGGGAGCTGGAGGACGCCTTCCCCTACACCGAGACCGGCGACCAGCTCGCCGCGATCGACGAGGTCAAGGCCGACATGCAGCGCTCGGTGCCGATGGACCGGGTGATCTGCGGCGACGTGGGCTACGGCAAGACCGAGATCGCGGTCCGCGCGGCGTTCAAGGCGGTGCAGGACGGCAAGCAGGTGGCCGTGCTGGTGCCCACGACGCTGCTGGCGCAGCAGCACCTCAACACCTTCGCCGACCGGATGCGCTCGTTCCCGGTGAACGTCAAGGGCCTGTCCCGGTTCACCGATCCGATGGAGTCCGAGCAGACGATCAAGGGCCTCGCGGACGGCGAGGTCGACATCGTCATCGGCACGCACCGCCTGCTGCAGACCGGAGTCCGCTACAAGGACCTGGGCCTGGTGATCGTCGACGAGGAGCAGCGCTTCGGCGTCGAGCACAAGGAGCACATCAAGGCACTGCGCACGCACGTCGACGTGCTGACCATGTCGGCGACGCCGATCCCGCGAACGCTGGAGATGAGCATGGCCGGCATCCGCGAGATGTCGACCATCCTGACCCCGCCGGAGGAGCGGCACCCGGTGCTGACCTACGTCGGCGCCTACGACCAGAAGCAGGTGGGCGCGGCGATCCGCCGCGAGCTGCTGCGCGACGGGCAGGTGTTCTTCGTGCACAACCGGGTCAGCGACATCGAGAAGGCGGCCCGCCAGCTGCGCGAGCTCGTCCCGGAGGCGCGGATCGTCACCGCGCACGGGCAGATGAACGAGGAGCGGCTGGAGAAGATCATCCAGGGCTTCTGGGAGCGCGAGCACGACGTGCTGGTGTGCACCACGATCATCGAGACCGGTCTGGACATCTCCAACTCCAACACGCTGATCGTGGACCGCTCCGACATGCTCGGCCTCGCCCAGCTGCACCAGCTGCGCGGACGCGTCGGCCGTGCGCGGGAACGCGGCTACGCGTACTTCCTGTACCCGCCGGAGAAGCCGCTGACCGACACCGCGCACGACCGGCTCGCGACGATCGCCCAGAACTCCGAGCTGGGCGCAGGCATGGCCGTGGCGATGAAGGACCTGGAGATCCGCGGCGCGGGCAACATCCTCGGCGCCGAGCAGTCCGGGCACATCGCCGGTGTCGGGTTCGACCTCTACGTGCGGCTGGTGGGGGAGGCCGTCGACGCCTTCCGCAGGCACGCCGGTGCCGAGCCCGCCGAGGGCGAGGAGGAGCTCACCGACGTGCGGGTGGACCTGCCGATCGACGCGCACATCCCGCACGACTACGTGCCCGGCGAGCGGCTGCGGCTGGAGGCGTACCGGAAGCTGGCCGCTGCGGCGGATCCCGACGACCTGGAGGCGGTGCGCGCCGAGCTCACCGACCGCTACGGGCCGCTGCCGGAGCCGGTGGAACGGCTGCTCAAGGTCGCCCGCTTCCGGCAGGTGTGCCGCGAGCACGGCGTCCGCGAGGTGACGTTGCAGGGCACGTCGCTGCGCTTCGCGCCGCTGGAACTGCCGGATTCCAAGCAGGTCCGGCTCAAGCGGCTGTTCCCGAAGGCCGTCTACAAGCCGGCGCTGCGCACCGTCTCGCTGCCGCGCCCCACCGAGGGCGCGGCAGGCGGTCGCATGGGCGCACCGCAGTTGCGGGATGAGGCGTTGCTCGATTGGTGCGCGGAATTCCTCGAAACCCTCACCAGTTCGCCGGTTCCGGCCTAGTTCTCGTTCCAGCGGTCGGCCTGCTGGGCGGTGCGGGTGGCGGAACCTCAGACGCCGTCTGGCTCCGGGATCCGAGACTTGAGTATGGAACGGATACGCGGCGCTACGGCCGGTGCCGGTTGCTCTGGTGGGGCACTGAGAAAGCACCTTCGGTGCTTGCCTGACGTGGGTTGGGCGCTCTTCTGACTGGTTTGGCGGGAGTTCGACTTCGGACAGTGTTGTGGCTTCATCTGAGGGTTACTTCGTGAGAGGGTGCCCGCGTGACGATCTCGCTGCGCCGTGGCCGCTTGTTCGCTTCTCTCGTCGTTGCCGGTGTGCTGTTGTCGGGGTGCGGTTCGGGGCCCAGCCAGGTCGGTGCCGCCGCGATCGTCGGTGACCAGCGGATTCCGGTCACCGAGGTGCAGTCCTGGTTCTCCGAGGTGCTGGCGAAGGAGCCCGAGCTCAGGCCGCAGCTGCGGGAGCAGGGCCAGTACGACGAGCTGGGGCGGACGCTGGCCGGTCAGCTGGTGCGCCAGGAGCTCGTAGCGCAGGCCGCTCGGGAGAACGGGCTGACCGCGTCCGAGCAGCAGGTCACCGACATGATCAACCAGTGGGGCGGTCCGCAGGCCACCGAGGGCAAGATCTTCACGCCCGAGAACCTGCACGAGATGGCCCGCACCGAGGCGCTGGTGACCGAGCTGGGCCGCCGCTACTTCGACGGGCTGGCGGTCACCTTCGACTTCACCCAGGCCACCACCCGCGCCGAGGCCGAGCGCAAGGCGCACCAGATGGCGCAGGGCGACGCGGCCGTCCGCGACCTGATCGCCGCCGACGCCAAGGCGGGCCTCCCGGCCTCCGCGGGTCAGCAGCTGCGCGCGGTGGACAGCCCGAAGCTCGCGGCCTCCACTCCGCTGTTCAGCGCCGAGCCGGGCACGGTCCTGGCCTTCGAACCCGAACCCAACTCCGGCCAGTGGCTGGTCGCGCTCATCCGCGACCGCAAGGCCGCACCGTCGGCCGGCCCGGCCGGTGGCGTGGACGACCAGACGTTGCAGGGAGTCGGCACCTACCTGCTGGGCGCCACCGCGGACCGCGTCGGCGTCACCCTCAGCCCCCGCTACGGCGTGTGGGACCCGATCGGGCTCCAGCCCGTGCCGAACGAGGGCGAGACCACGGGATTCCGCATCGAGCCGCACCACCACGAGGGATCCTGAGCCGGTTTTCGGCCGACTCCTCCCGGCTGTGGCGCACGTCGCTGAACCCCGGTCGTCCACGGTTGGGACAATCGTCGTATGAGCGAGCTGCGGGTGGCCGAAGGTACTGCGATCGTCCTGGTGGACGACCGGCTCGGCGAGGCGTTGCCCCCGGCCGCGTTGCCACTGGTCCGCAAGGCCACCGCGGTCTTCGCGGGAGCCGGCATGTCGGCGGCGGCCAAGGCCGCGCTCGACGTTCCCGAAGCGCCGCAGGACCTCGTCGAGCTGGCTGCGACCGCGCCGGCCGTGCTGATCACCGGTGAGATCGACGCCGTCGCCGAATCGCTGCGCGCGGCGGGCGCCTCCGTCGTCTCCTCGTCCGCGCCCGCGGGGGTGGAGCTGCTGGACGCGGTGACCGTGATGGACCGGCTGCGCTCGCCGGGCGGCTGCCCCTGGGACGCCGAGCAGGACCACGACTCGTTGCGCCAGTACCTCGTCGAGGAGACCTACGAGCTGCTCGACGCGATCGCGGAGAAGGACCGCTCGGCGCTGCGCGAGGAGCTCGGGGACGTGCTGCTGCAAGTCCTCTTCCACGCCAGGGTCGCCGCCGAGGACTCCGAGGACCCGTTCGACGTCGACGCCGTGGCGGCCGGTTTGGTCAGCAAGCTCGTCAGCAGGCATCCGCACGTCTTCGCCGACGACACCACCGTGCTCGACACCGAGTCGCAGCACGCGCGCTGGGAAGAGCTCAAGCAGCAGGAGAAGAAGCGGGAGTCCATCGTGGACGGTGTCGCGCTCGGCCAGCCCGCGGTCGCGCTGGCCGCCAAGCTCACCCAGCGGGCCGGTCGGGCCGGAATCCCGCTGGCCGCGATGCCTTCCGGCGAGGACACCGGTTCGGCGCTGTTCGCGCTGGCCGCCAAGGCCAAGCTCGGTGGGATCGACCCGGAGGACGCGCTGCGCGGGGTCGCCCTGGAGTTCGCGGAGCGCATCCGAGCGGCCGAACGCCGCGCCCGCGAGGCGGGCGGCACCGCCCCCACCGCCGACGACTGGCGCGAGCTGCTCAGCGGTTCCGATGCGTGACTGCCGAGCGCTGGCGCTACCGCTGCTGCTGGCCCTCGCCGCCTGCTCCCCGCCGCCGGCTCCCACGTCCGAGCCGCCGTCGGCGTCGGCCCCGCCAGATCCCGGCGTCGCGCCTCCGGTGGTCGAGCTGCTCGCGCCGGGGGCGTCGTCGCCGGACCGGCCGCAGGCGCAGCTGATCGGCTGGTCCGAGCGGATGTCCGACGAGCTCAACATCCCCCGCGCCGCGCTGCAGGCGTACGGCTACGCGCAGCAGATGATGAACGCCTCCGCCCCGAGCTGCGGGTTGAGCTGGACCGTGCTGGCGGGTATCGGCTCGGTGGAATCCAGCCACGGCAGGCACGGCGGTGCCCGGCTCGACGAGACCGGCAGGCCCGAACCGCGCATCATTGGCTTACCGCTGGACGGCAGCGCCGGGGTCAAGGCGATCCGGGACACCGACGGTGGAGGTCTCGACGGGGATCCGGTGTGGGACCGGGCGGTCGGGCCGTTGCAGTTCATCCCGTCGACCTGGCGCAAGTACGAGGTCGACGCCGACGGTGACGGCGTCGCCGACCCGCAGGACCTCGACGACGCCGCGCTGACCGCCGGGCGGTACCTGTGCGCGGTCGGCCACGACCTGCGCGACGGGGACCGGTTCTGGGCGGCGCTGCTGGACTACAACCAGTCCCGGAGCTACGGCCAGGACGTCCTCGACTACGCCGACCACTACGGGAAGACCAGCCGGTCACTGCCGGCCCAGGGTTGATTCCGGAGGGTGGTCGGGGTCTGGGAGTGCTGGAGCCGGGGCCTACCTGCAAGTAGCCTGTGCGGGTGATCAGGACCTCGCCAACGGTGCTCGCGGCCCTCGGACGCCTCGTGCTGGCCGTATCGCTGCTGGCCGCGATGGTGGTCGGAGTCGCCCTGGTCAACGTCCTCGGCGCCCCGCCGAAGGCGCCGGTGGCCGCGCCGCCGCGAGCCGAGGACCCCAAGCCGGCGCCGGTCGCGCCCGGATCGATCGCGCCACCGGTTCAGGCCCCGCAGGTGGAGACCCCGCCGCAACCCCAGCCCGGCGTCGACCCGGTGCGCGAGTGGGCGAACCAGATCTCGGCGGTCGTCGACCTGCCTGCTCGCGCGGTCGTCTCCTACGTCAACGCGGACCTGGCGATGCGCCAGCACCAGCCGAGCTGCCAGATCTCCTGGACCACGCTCGCCGGAATCGGCCGCATCGAGTCCAACCACGGCCGGTTCGGCCACCGGCAGCTGCGCGAGGACGGTCGCCCGTCGGTGCCGATCATCGGCATCAAGCTCGACGGCGGTCCCAACGTGCGGCTGATCCCGGACAGCGACGGGGGCGCGCTGGACGGCGACGTCGAGCACGACCGGGCCGTCGGTCCGATGCAGTTCATCCCCTCGACGTGGCGCAAGTGGGCCACCGACGGCAGCGGCGATGGCCGGGGCGACCCGCAGAACCTCGACGACGCGGCCGTCTCCGCCGCTCGCTACCTGTGCGCGAACGGCCGCGACATGTCCACCGGCTCCGGCTGGTGGCAGGGCGTCATGTCCTACAACAACTCCGTCGAGTACGCCCAGAAGGTCTTCGGCCTGGCCGAGAACTACGCAGCAGCGGGAAACCCCCGCCGCTGACCCCACCCGCCCTTCAGGCACCGGGGTCGCGTGGTGCGGGCCGATCAGGGGGAATTGGGTCAGGAGGAGCGGACGGCGATGTGGGCGTTGATCTCGCCGAGGGCCTCCTGGTAGGCCGGGTCCGGGTACATGGTGGCGGCGAGCCGGATCTGGGCGCGGGCCTCGGTGAGGCGTCCTTGACGTTGCAAGGTGCGACCCAGGACCAGGCGCGCGTAGTGGTCGGACGGATCGAACTCCAGCACGCGCAGGAAGGCGTGCTCGGCTCGGCGCAGCTGCGCCGTGAAGAAGTACGCCCGCCCCAGCAGCAGCTGCACGCTGGGCTTGTCCTGGGCGACGTCGATCACGGGTTCGAGGACTCGGAGGGCTTCCAGCGGGCGGCGCTGCGCGAGCAGTTCCTCCGCTCGCCGGAACGCTTCGACGGTGCCTTCGTTCGTCATGGCGCGGACAACGTTAATCCGCGATCGGCTGTTCCGAGACGTCCGACCGGATGGTCTTGTGGTGACGCTGAGGTATCGAGCGCCCCACGTCGAGCCGACTTCGCGGTGCCGTGACCTCCCCGGAGGCGAATGGCGGACGAACACCGGGAGCGGCGCAGATCACGGCATCGCGAGTCTGCGGCGAGCGCTGCGCCCGCCCGGTTAGGCTCGTAGTCGGTTGTCGGGGCGGACAGCCGGTTCGCGGCGTGCGGGAACGTCGTGTCGGTTGCTCCCGTCCTATGAGTCCAAGCTGGTTAGGAGCACACGTGGCGATCATCGAACAGGTCGGCGCCCGCGAGATCCTCGATTCGCGCGGTAACCCCACCGTCGAGGTCGAAGTGGCATTGGAGGACGGCACGCTCAGTCGCGCCGCGGTCCCCTCGGGCGCCTCGACCGGCGAACACGAGGCCGTCGAGTTGCGCGACGGCGACGCCGGCCGCTACGGCGGCAAGGGCGTGGAGAACGCCGTCTCGGCCGTGCTGGACGAGATCGGACCCGAACTGACCGGTCTGGACGCCACCGAGCAGCGCGTGGTCGACCAGAAGCTGGTGGACCTCGACGGCACCCCGGACAAGTCCCGGCTGGGCGCCAACGCGATCCTCGGCGTCTCGCTGGCGGTGGCCAAGGCCGCCGCGGAGGCGTCAGAGCTGGAGCTGTTCCGCTACATCGGCGGACCGAACGCGCACGTGCTGCCGGTGCCGATGATGAACATCCTCAACGGTGGTGCCCACGCCGACACCGGTGTGGACATCCAGGAGTTCATGATCGCGCCGATCGGTGCGGACACCTTCGCCGACGCGCTGCGCTGGGGTGCGGAGACCTACCACGCGCTGAAGTCGGTCCTGAAGTCCAAGGGCCTGCCGACCGGTCTGGGCGACGAGGGCGGCTTCGCCCCCGACCTGCCCAACAACCGCGAGGCGCTGGACCTGATCGCCTCGGCGATCGAGAAGGCCGGCTACAAGCTGGGCCGCGACATCGTGCTGGCCCTCGACGTGGCTGCCACCGAGTTCTTCAACGAGGGCACCTACAACTTCGAGGGCACCAAGCGCACCGCCGACCAGATGGCGGAGTACTACCAGGAGCTCGTCTCGGCCTACCCGCTGGTGTCCATCGAGGACCCGCTGGGCGAGGACGACTGGGACGGCTGGGTCAAGCTGACCAAGCAGGTCGGCGACAAGGTGCAGCTGGTCGGCGACGACCTGTTCGTCACCAACCCGGAGCGCCTGGAGGACGGCATCAACAAGGGTGCCGCCAACGCGCTGCTGGTCAAGGTCAACCAGATCGGCACGCTCTCGGAGACCCTGGACGCGGTCAGCCTGGCCACCTCGTGCGGCTACAAGAGCATGATGAGCCACCGCTCCGGCGAGACCGAGGACACCACGATCGCCGACCTGGCGGTGGCCACCGGCTGCGGCCAGATCAAGACCGGTGCTCCGGCGCGGAGCGAGCGGGTTGCCAAGTACAACCAGCTGCTGCGCATCGAAGAGGGCCTCGGCGACGCCGCCCGCTACGCGGGTGAGCTGGCGTTCCCGCGGTTCAACGCGGAGAGCTGAGCCATGCCGGCCGGGCGCGCATCGAATCCGCAGGGGCGCGACGAGCGGAACGTTCCGCCGTCGCGCCGGCAGGTGCGCGCCCGCCGGGACTCGGCTCAACGCAAGACGACCGGGACGAGCTCGGTTCGGGGCACCCCGAAGCGGCGCCCGGCGAGCAGGGCGAAGTCCAGCACCGGGGGAGCGTTCAAGCTCTCCTCCACGCGTCGCGCGGCGGTGCTGGCGCTGCTGGTGTGCGTGATGGCGCTGAGCGCGGCGGTGCCGCTGCGCACCTACCTCAGCCAGCGCGACGAGCTCGCCGCGCAGGAGACGCAGCGCGTCGAGCTGGAGATCCAGGTTCGCGAGCTGGAGCAGCGCAAGCAGGAGCTCTCCGATCCCGCGCAGGTCGAGGCGGAGGCGCGGGCCCGGCTCGGCTACGTCCGGCCGGGGGAGACGCCCTACATCGTGGAGGTCCCGGAGGCTCCGGCCCCGCCGCCTCCGCGGGCACCCGGTGACGACGGGGTGCCGTGGTACGAGGAGATGTGGAACTCGGTGTTGGGGAAGGAATCGTGACGGTGGATACGTCGCTGGTCAGCGAGGCGGACCGGGAGTGCGTCCGGCGTCAGCTCGGACGGCCGCCCCGGGGGCTGCACGCGATCGCGGCACGTGACGCCTCCGGTGAGCCGACGGTCGTGCAGACCTGGCCGCGGCTGGAGGACGGCACCCCGTTCCCGACGCTGTACTACTTGACGGCCCCCGACCTCACGGCCCACGCCTCGACGTTCGAGGCGGAGGGCCTGATGAAGGAGATGGCCGAGCGGCTGGAGACCGACGAGGACCTGGCGGCCCGCTACCGCGCGGCCCACGAGTCCTACCTGGCCGAGCGCGACGCGCTGGAGTCGCTGGGCACCGACGTCAGCGCAGGCGGCATGCCGGACCGCGTGAAGTGCCTGCACGTCCACATCGCGCACTCCTTGGCGAAGGGACCGGGGCGGAACCCGTTCGGCGACGAGGCAGTGGACCTCATCGCCGAGCGCTGGCCCGAGCACCGCTACCTGCTCAACCGCTGAAGGTCCTTCCGCTTCGTTCCGCGGTGGCGTTCTGGTCCGAAACGTCCACGATCGATATCCCCGGTTCCCTCACTGGCCAGGTGCGATGCGGTCGAAGAGTTGCTTGGCGCCCGTGACCGGTGTTGAACCGAAGGTGCGGCCCGCTTCCGCCAGGCGCGTTGCGATGAACGCGTCCGACACCGACGCCGGGGCGTAGCGCTGGAGCAGCGACGCCTGCAGCGTCAGCGCCAGCGACTCCGCCAGGGCTCGCGCCCGCTCCGGGCGGGGATCGGCGAGTTCCGCGCGGACGCGGCGCAGCGCGTCGTCGTAGGCGGCGTTCTCCCCGGCGGCGGCGTCGAGCTCGGCGAGGATCGCGTCCCGGCTCGTCGGCTGCTTGGCCAGCGCCCGCAGCAGGTCCAGCGCGGTGACGTTGCCCGAGCCCTCCCAGATCGACATCAGCGGCGCCTCGCGGTAGAGCCGGGGCATCCCGGACTCCTCGACGTAGCCGTTGCCGCCCAGGCACTCCAGCGCCTCGGCCACCACGTACGGGGCCCGCTTGCAGACGTAGAACTTCGTCGCGGGCAGCGCCAGCCGGAGCAGGTCGTGCTCCTGCTGCTCGACGGCTGCGGCCAGCCGCATCGCCAGCGTCGTCGCCGCCTCGGATTCCAGCGCCAGGTCCGCGACCACCTGCTGCATCAGCGGCTGGTCGGCCAGCCGGGCGCCGAACGCGCTGCGCTGCTGCACGTGGTTGGCGGCCTCGGACAGCGCGATCCGGATGTTCGCCGACGCGCCGAGCACGCAGTCGAGCCTGGTCATCGACACCATCTCGATGATGCAGCGGACCCCGCGCCCCTCCTCGCCGATGAGGTGCCCGATCGCGCCGGTGTACTCGATCTCGGAGGAGGCGTTGGACTTGTTGCCCAGCTTGTCCTTCAGTCGCTGCAGGCGGATCTCGTTGCGGGTGCCGTCGGGCAGCACGCGCGGGACCAGGAAGCAGCTCAGCCCGCCGGAGGTCTGCGCGAGCGTCAGGAACAGGTCGTTCATCGGCGCCGAGGTGAACCACTTGTGCCCGACCAGCCGGTACGTGCCGTCGGCCAGTGGTTCGGCGGTGGTGGTGTTGGCGCGGACGTCGGAGCCGCCCTGCTTCTCGGTCATCGACATGCCCGCCAGGAGCGCTGACTTCTCCTGCGGCGGGCGCAGCCCGAACTCGTAGCGGCGGGCGGTCAGCTTCGGCTCGAACTCGGCGGCCAGCTCCGGCGACCAGCGCAGCGCGGGGACCGCGGAGTAGGTCATCGAGATCGGGCAGCTGTGCCCGGCCTCGGCCTGCGACCAGAGGTAGAACCCGGCGGCCCGGCGCAGGTGCGCGCCCGCCCCCTGCCCCCACGGTGCGGCGTGCAGGCCGTGCGCGATCGCCCGCTCCATCAGCCAGTGCCACGACGGGTGGTACTCGACCTCGTCGACGCGGTTGCCGTAGCGGTCGTGGGTGCGCAGCTGAGGCGGGTTCTCGTCGGCGAGCCTGCCGTGCTCGCGGGCCTCGGCCGAACCGGCCTCCAGTGCGACCGGTGTCAGATCGCCGACGGCGTAGCGGGTCAGCGCCGAACCCAGCGCGGGGTCGCAGGCCAGCGGATCGAATCCGGACAGCGGTGAAGCCTGGTTCACGACCTGGTGGGTGCTGTGCACGCGCGGCTCGTCGATGAGCGTCATGCCCCGGAGCGTAGGCACAAATCCGCGCGAGATGAATGCCTCGATCCGATGCAGCTCGATTCGCGCTGGGCAAGCTTCTCCGGCGGCTCGGTCGGGTGAAGCCGCTCGGCAAGCGCCCCTGGCGTGGTGTATCCAGGGGTTCGGCTGTTTGGCGGATGTGCTCGATTCAGGCGCGGGGGTTTGACGAGTGGGGGACCGCAGGAAGCGCATGGCCCGGCGGAACGACCCAACGGGTGTGCTGGCGCGACGCCGGGCCCGGAAGTGGCTGGCGGTCACCGCGATGGCACCGGTCCTGGCCCTACCCGCGGCCTTGCTGAGCGCCTCGGCCCTGCCCACCGGACCGGGAGGACCGCAGACGTCCGATCTGCGCGAGCTGGGCGTGAGCGGGAACCTGCCGCAGGCTCCGGTGCTCAGCCACCGACTGCTGAACGACGCGGCCGACCCGGCGCAGCTCGCCGCCGTGCCGCAGGCCGCGCCCCGGGCGGAGCTCCCCACCGGTGAGCTCGGCATCCCCGAACCCGTGCTGGCCGCGTACATGCAGGCCGCGCGCGAGGTGGAGCAGATCCAGGCCTGCGGGCTGCACTGGTCGGTGCTGGCGTCGATCGGTCGCATCGAGTCCGGGCACGCACGCAACGGCGACATCGACGTCAACGGCACGACGGTGCACGCGATCCTCGGTCCCCAGCTGTCCGGCGGGCCGAACGTCGCGGCGATCCCGGACACCGACGCCGGGCACTTCGACGGTGATCGGGTGTGGGACCGGGCGGTCGGGCCGATGCAGTTCATCCCGTCGACCTGGCGGAAGTTCGCCGCCGACGGCAACCAGGACGGCGTCGAGAACCCGCACAACGTGCCCGACGCGGCGGCCGCGTCGGGCACCTACCTCTGCAGCGGCGGCGAGGACCTCAACGATCCGCGCGCCCTGGCGGCGGCCGTGTTCCGCTACAACCACTCCGAGAGCTACGTCCGCACGGTTCTGGTCTGGGCCGACGCCTACCGGCGCGGTGTCACGCCGACCCCGGCCGAGCTCGCTCCGGAGACCGGTGACGTGCTGGCCGGTGCGCGGGTGACCGACAGCCCGAGCGCGCTGGCGCTGCCGGAACCCGAGCCGCTGTCGATCCCGGAGATCGAGCCCGTGGCCCCGATCCCGGATCCGCAGCCGCAGGCGTTCCAGCCGGTCCCGGAAACCTCTGGGGCGCAGCCCGCCCCGGCTCCCGCGCAGCCCGAGCCCGAGCCGGAGCCGCTGGTCGATCCGGTCGAACCGGTGGTGCCGCAGGAGCTGTCGATCGCTCCGGTCGATCCGGTCGTGCCGCAGGAGCCGTCGATCAGGCCCGCGCCGGAAACCACCGCGCCTTCGCAACCCCCGTCGTCGGAGCCCGCTCCGCCGAGCGCGGAGCTCCTGCCGCAGAGCGCGGTTCCCGCCCCGCAGAGTCCGGAGCCCTTGCCGCAGAGCTCGGTTCCCACCCCGCCGAGCTCGGAGCCGGTGCCGTCGACGAGTTCGCCGGAGCCGTTCCCGTCGTCCTCGACCTCCGAGGTCGGCGAAACCTGCGACACGACCCTGCTCGACCGCGGCGAGTTCGCCCTCGTCGCACCGGCTGCGGGCCACGACCTGCGGCCTGGCGAATCGCTCCCGATGCTGGCGCAGCCCGAGGTCGAGGTCTTCACCGACGCCGGTGGCTCGGCGAAGCCCTGCACCGTCCCCGACGGCTACACCCCCGAACCGCAGTAATCGCCGGACCCCGGCACCGGGCCGCGCGCGCTTCCTTCGCGAAACGCGCGCGGCCCGGCGCTTTCCTCGTCCCGGCCGCGGGCCCGATAGCGTGGAGGAGCGGCCGGAAACGCCGGTGCGCAGCTGGGCGAGGAGGGTGCGATGGCACGGGTTGCGGCGATCGACTGCGGGACGAACTCGATTCGCCTGCTGGTCGCGGACGTCACGGTGCACGAGGACGGGCGCAAGGATCTGCGCGACATCTACCGCACGATGCGCATCGTCCGGCTCGGCCAGGGCGTGGACGCCACCGGCCGGCTCGCGCCGGAGGCGATCGAGCGCACCCGCGCGGCGCTGGTCGACTACGCCGCGATGGCCGCGCGCAAGGGCGTCGAACGGGTCCGGATGGTGGCGACTTCGGCGACCCGCGACGCCGAGAACCGCGAGGACTTCTTCTCCATGGTCCGCGAGACGCTGGGCGTCGACGCCGAGGTGATCACCGGTGACGAGGAGGCGCGGCTGTCGTTCGTCGGCGCCGTCGGCGACCTCGACCCGCTGGACGGGCCTTTCGTGGTGACCGATGTCGGTGGCGGTTCCACCGAGGTCGTGGTGGGCACCTGGGACGGCGCGAACGCCGACATCACCGCCGCGCACTCCGCCGACATCGGCTGCGTGCGGTTGACCGAGCGGTGCCTGCGCGACGACCCGCCGACCGACGAGGAGGTCGGCGAGGCGGAGAAGGTCGCGCGTCAGATCCTCGACGAGGCGTTCGCCCGGGTCGACGTCAGCGGGGCCCGGACCTGGGTCGGAGTCGCCGGAACCGTCACCACGCTGTCCGCGATCGCGCAGGATTTGCCCGAATACGATCCGCAAGCGATCCACCTTTCCCATATTTCCCAGAATCGTGTCGAACAAATCGCCGAACAACTTCTTTCCATGTCGCATGAAGAGCGTTCGGAGATCGGATCGATGCACCCGGGCCGTGTGGATGTGATCGGAGGCGGTGCGCTGGTGGTCAAGGTGCTCGCGCAGGAGTTTTCGGAGCGCAGCGGCATCTCCTCGATGACCGCCAGCGAGCACGACATTCTTGATGGCATTGCCCTGTCCATCAGCTAGTTCCCAGGGTGTGGACGCCCTGTCCCGATTGCAAAGAATGGGAATGATGAATCGATTCAGAAAGTGACGGCTTTGTGACACTGCATTGCCGCCGCCCGGTTCTCACTTATGTTTACGCACGTCTGACGCGACGGTGAAGAACCGTCGTGCGTGATGACCCCGGAAAAAACAAACCTGGGGCGCGCGTGGAAGCGGGAGGACCTACATGCGAAAGGGACGTTTGGCCGCAATGGTCGCGGCCCCGCTGGCGGTGGCGTTGCTCGCCACCGGCTGCGGCGGTGGCGGCAGCGGCTCGGGAGAGGACGGCATCGTCACCCTTGACTGGGGCGAGCCGGAGAACCCTCTTGTCCCGGCTAACACCACCGAGGAAAACGGTGGATTCATCGTGAACTCGATGTTCACGGGTCTGGTGAGCTACCGAGCCAGCGACCTCAAGGTCGAGAACGCGGTCGCCGAGTCGATCCAGACCACGGACAACCAGAACTTCACGATCAAGCTCAAGCCGGGCTGGACCTTCCACGACGGCACGCCGGTCAAGGCGAAGAACTTCGTCGACGCCTGGAACTACTCGGCCTACGGCCCCAACGGTTTCCAGGGCGCGAGCTTCTTCGAGCAGATCGACGGCTACGACCAGCTGCAGTCCGAGGACCCGGACGGTGACGAGGGCCCGGCACAGGCCCCGACGCCGCCGACCAAGGAGATGTCCGGTCTCAAGGTCGTCGACGACACGACGTTCACGGTGAAGCTGAAGGCGCCGTTCACGATCTTCCCGGTCGTGCTGGGCTACTCCGCTTACATGCCGCTGCCCGACGCGTTCTTCGCCGATCCCAAGGGATTCGAGCAGCACCCGATCGGCAACGGTCCGTTCAAGTTCCAGGACCGCCAGCCGAACGTCGAGCTGAACCTGGCCGCCTACGACAAGTACGCGGGCACCGACAAGCCGACGATCAAGGGCGCCAAGTTCAAGGTCTACGACAACCTGGACACCGCCTACCAGGACCTGGTCTCGGGCAACCTGGACTTCCTGCGCGCCGTTCCGGTCTCCGCGCTGGTCGGCGACAAGTGGAAGCAGGAACTCGGCGAGCGCGCGAAGCAGAAGCCGGGTCTGCTCACCCAGAACCTGGGCATTCCGACCTACGACGAGAAGTTCAAGAACCCGCTGGTCCGCAAGGCGATCTCGATGTCGATCGACCGCAAGACCATCACCCAGCAGGTGTTCTCGGGCGGTCGTGACCCGGCGGACGGCTTCGCCACCGCGGCGGCCGACGGCTACCGCCCCGGCCAGTGCGGCGAGGCGTGCGAGTTCAACCCGGAGAAGGCCAAGCAGTACCTGGCCCAGGCCGGCGGCTTCCAGGGCACCTTGACCCTGGAGACCAACGCCGACGGTGGTCACGACGAGTGGGTCCAGGCCGTGGCCGCGAGCATCCAGCAGAACCTGGGCATCCAGACCCAGTTCGTGCCGGTGCCGACCTTCGGCGAGTTCCGCCAGAAGGCCAACGCGTTCCAGTTCGACGGTCTGTTCCGGACCGGTTGGAAGGCCGATTACCCGAACATCGAGACGTTCCTGACGCAGCTGTACCGCACGGACGCGTCCTCGAACGACTACAAGTACTCCAACCCGGCGTTCGACGCCGCGCTGGACAAGGCGAACGCAGCTCCCACCGCGGAAGCCGCCACCGCCGCCTACGCCGACGCGGAGAAGCTGCTCGGCGAGGACCTGCCGGTCATCCCGCTGTGGACCCAGCCGGTGCAGTACGGCTTCTCGGAGCGAGTCGCCGAAGGTGAGGTCAAGGCCTACCGCGAGCTCGACTTGAGCACGGTGCGCCTGAACCCGTAAAACCGAGTGCGGGCCCGGCCCATCGAAACCCGGTGGGCCGGGCCCTGCGCTGCTGTTGATGGAGGAGGCCCGGATGGGTCGCTACGTGTTGCGGCGATTGCTGCAACTGATCCCGGTTTTCATCGGGACGACTTTTATCATCTACCTGCTGGTGTGGGCGATTCCCGGCGACCCGTTCGCGGGCAAGTGCGGCGACCGCGGCTGCCCTCCGGCCTACATCGCGGAGATGAACGAGAAGTACAACCTGGACGATCCGCTGATCGTCCAGTACTTCAAGTACCTGGGGAACCTGCTGACGGGTGATTTCGGGGAGACCTACTCCGGGACCGCGATCTCCTCGCTGCTCGAACAGGCCTACCCGGTCACCGTCCGGCTCGCCATCGTCGCCCTGATCATCGAGGGCGTCATCGGTCTGCTCGCCGGTGTCCTGACCGGCCTGCGCGGGCGCGGTTTCCTGGACAACCTGGTGCTGGTGTCGACCCTGTTCCTGATCGCGCTGCCGGTGTTCGTCACCGGTTTCGTGCTGCAGATCGTGCTCGGCGCCGAGCTGGGCCTGATCAAGACCACGGTCTCCTCCGATCCCTCGATCGGCGAACTCCTCGTTCCCGGGTTCGTCCTCGGATCCCTGTCCATGGCCTACGTTTCGCGGCTGACGCGGACGAGCATGATGGAGAACAAGCACGCGGACTTCGTGCGCACCGCCGTCGCCAAGGGCCTCGCGCCCCGCCGCGTCGTCGGAGTGCACATGCTGCGCAACTCCATGATCCCCGTGGTCACGTTCCTGGGCACCGACCTGGGCGCGCTGATGGGTGGCGCGATCGTCACCGAAGGCGTGTTCAACGTCCGCGGCATCGGCGGACTGGTCTACAAGGCGATCACGATGCAGGAAGGCACCACGGTGACCGGGATCGTCACCGTCCTGGTGCTGGTCTACCTGCTGATGAACCTGCTGGTGGACATTCTCTACGCGGTGCTCGACCCGAGGATCCGATATGACTGACCCACGCCCCACCACCGGCCTCGCCGCGACCACCACTCCCGCGGCCGAGGCACCACGAGCGGACAACCAGAACGAGCAGGCCAAGAACGAGAAGCCTCGCGGTCTCTGGAGCGACGCGTGGCGCGATCTGCGCCGGCGTCCGCTGTTCCTGATCGCCTCGGCGATCATCGTCGTGCTGCTGATCATCGCCGCGTTCCCGCAGCTGTTCACGCACGCGGACCCGAACTTCCAGGACCTGACCAAGGCGCGCGACACCCCGTCGGGGGACGCGTGGTTCGGCTACGACAACCTCGGCCGCGACCTCTACGCCAGGACGATCATCGGCGCTCGCGCGTCGATCCTGGTGGGTTTGGCGGCGACGCTGCTGACGGTGCTGCTCGGCGGCCTGATCGGCATCATCGCCGGGTACTTCGGCGGCATCGTGGACACGCTGATCTCGCGGTTCTCCGAGATCTTCATGGGCCTGCCGTTCGTGCTCGGCGCGATCGTCATCCTGACCACGTTCAACGCCGACATCAAGATCCCCAGCGGCGCCCGGATCATCACCCAGGTCGTGGTGACGATCGCGGTGCTGTCCTGGCCGATCTCGATGCGCATCATGCGCTCGGCGGCGATCGCGGCCAAGCAGCAGGACTACGTCAAGGCGGCCCGCGCGCTGGGCGCGAGCCCGACCAGGATCATCATGCGGCACGTGCTGCCCAACACCCTGGCGCCGGTGATGGTCTACGCGACCATCGCGCTCGGCGGGTTCATCGGTGCCGAGGCGACGCTGTCGTTCCTGGGCATCGGCCTGCGCGAGCCGGTCGTGTCGTGGGGCGTGATGATCTCCGACTCCCGCAACTACATCCAGTCGGCGCCGCACCTGCTGTTCTTCCCGGCCGGTTTCCTGGTGCTCACGGTCCTCGCGTTCGTGATGCTCGGTGACGCCGTCCGCGACGCGCTCGACCCGAAGCAGAAGTAGGAGAAACCGCTGTGTCCGCACACGAACACGAGACCTCGGCGGAACGTCTGCTGGAGGTCGAGGACCTGCACGTGGAGTTCCGCACCCGGGACGGCGTCGCGAAAGTCCTCAACGGTGTGAACTACCACGTCGACGCCGGCGAAACCCTCGCCGTGCTGGGCGAATCCGGTTCCGGCAAGAGCGTCACGGCGCAGACCGTGATGGGCATCCTGGACATCCCGCCGGGGGCGATCACCGGAGGTGCCATCCGCTACCGCGGTGAGGACCTGCTGACCGCCACCGAGGAGCGCAGGCGAGAGCTGCGCGGCGACGCGATGGCGATGATCTTCCAGGACGCGCTGTCGGCGCTGAACCCGGTCTACACGGTCGGGTTCCAGATCGCCGAGCAGCTCCGGACGCGGCGCGGCATGTCCCGCAAGGACGCCACGAACCGCGCCGTGGAGCTGCTGGACCAGGTCAAGATCCCGAACGCCAAGCAGCGCGTGAAGGAGTTCCCGCACCAGTTCTCCGGCGGCATGCGGCAGCGCGCGATGATCGCGATGTCGCTGGCGCTGGACCCGGACCTGCTCATCGCCGACGAACCCACCACGGCGCTGGACGTCACCGTGCAGGCCCAGATCATGGACCTGCTCGACGAGCTGCGCCGGGACCGCGGCATGGGCCTGATCCTCATCACCCACGACCTGGGCGTGGTCGCCGAGGTCGCGGACCGGATCGTGGTGATGTACGCGGGCCGCATCGTCGAGGCCGCTGACGCGTACTCGCTGTACAAGGCCCCGGGCCACCCCTACACCGATGGCCTGATGCGGTCGATCCCGCGCCTGGACCTCAAGGGCCAGGAGCTGGAGACGATCAAGGGCCTGCCGCCGAACCTGATGGCGGTGCCGCCGGGGTGCCCCTTCCACCCGCGCTGCTCGCGGGCCCAGGACAAGTGCCGCACGGAGGTGCCGACCGACCACAACCTCGGGTTGGGCCGCGTCAGCGCCTGCCACTTCGCGGAGGAGATGATGAGCCGTGGCTGAGCCGATCCTCCAGGTGCAGAACCTGGTCAAGCACTTCCCGGTGCGCGCGGGCATCCCGCGCCGCACCGTCGGGCACGTGCGGGCGGTCGACGGCGTGTCCTTCGACCTGCAGCGCGGTGAAACCCTCGGCATCGTCGGTGAATCCGGTTGCGGCAAGTCGACGCTGGCGCAGGTGCTGATGCGGCTGGAGAACCCCACCGGCGGCACCGCGCTGTTCGAGGGGCGCGACATCTTCAAGATGCGCGGCTCGGAACTGCGCAAGCTGCGCCGGGACATGCAGATCGTGCTGCAGGACCCCTACACCTCGCTGAACCCGCGGCGCACCGTCGGCGACATCGTCGGCGAGCCCTTCGAGATCCACCCCGAGGTGGCGCCGAAGGGCGAGCGGCGGCGCAAGGTGCAGGAGCTGCTGGACGTCGTGGGCCTCAACCCCGAGCACATCCACCGCTACCCGCACCAGTTCTCCGGCGGTCAGCGGCAGCGCATCGGCATCGCCCGCGCGCTGGCGCTCAAGCCGAAGGTGATCGTCTGCGACGAGCCGGTGTCCGCGCTGGACGTGTCGATCCAGGCGCAGGTGATGAACCTGCTGGGCGATCTGCAGGACGAGTTCGGGCTCTCGTACGTGTTCATCGCCCACGACCTGGGCGTGGTCCGGCACCTGTCGGACCGGGTCGCGGTGATGTACCTCGGCAAGATCGCCGAGGTCGGCACCGAGGACGACATCTACGAGCACCCGCAGCACCCGTACACCCAGGCCCTGCTGTCGGCCGTTCCGGTCCCGGACCCGACCCTGCGCGGCAAGCGCGAGGTCATCCGCCTCACCGGCGACGTCCCCAGCCCGGCCAACCCGCCGTCGGGCTGCCGCTTCCGGACCCGCTGCTGGAAGGCCCAGGACATCTGCGCCGAGAAGGCCCCGGAGCTGGAAGTCCGCACGGGCACGCACCCCTCGGCCTGCCACTTCGCGGAGGAACTCCCGCACGTCGTGGTCTGATGCCGCACGCGAATCGGGCGCCCTCACCGAACTCGGGTGGGGGCGCCCTTTCGCGTGCTGCGCGGGGTCAGCGCTGTCCGGGCGGCTCGGGGTGGCTGAGGAGGAAGACCTTCGGGGCGACGCGCTGCATGTCTCCGCCGCGGGCCACGACCAGGCCGGCCGCGAAGTCGACGAGCTGAGTCGCTTCGGAACCAGGGACGTCGGTGAGATCCATCAGGACGGCGTTGCCCTGGCGGTAGTAGTCGCCCACGTAGTAGACGTCCTGGTAGTTCTGCGGGTGCAGCGTCTTGACCACGTGCTCAGTGTCGCCCACCGCCGCGCGGTGTCAATCGCAAGCGACCGCCGTGGCGCACCGAAATTTCGAGGACCGCGCGGTTCCGGGGCAGGGGATTCGAATTTCGCGCGAAATTCGACGGCGGAACGCGGCGTTCGAATTTCGCGCGAAATTCGAATCCCCCGAGCCGAGCGCGCTCCTGAGCTGCGAAGACGCGCCCGGCCGGGGGATTCCTGCTAGGAGCGGGTGATGAAGGTCGCCAGGTCTTCGGACTGCTGGATCCGGGACGGCTCGTGGACGTACATCATGTGGCCCGCCGGGTAGTAGCGGACGTCGATGTTCTCCCGCAGCTCCTCCGGGATCGGCAGCCGCGCCAGGACGTGCTCGGCGGCGAAGTACGGCGTCGCGCCGTCGGTGTAGCCGCAGCCCACGTGCACCCGCAGGTGCGGGTTGGCCTGCATCGCCGCCCCGAGCCGGTCCACGACGGACACCGCCGCGCCCTCGAACTCCTTGTACGACCAGGGCTGCACCCGGCCGGTCAGGGTCTCGTAGGGCAGGTCGCTGCGGTAGTCGAGCTCTTCGCGCAGGTAGTGGTTGATGACCGCCGAGTAGGCGCCGCGGATGCCGGAGATGCTCGGGTCGTCGGTGAAGCGCTCCACCGCGGCGTCGGGCTCCCAGCCGGTGAACCGCCCGTCCATCCGGCCGACGGTCTTGCGCTCGTCGCGCAGCAGCTCGGTGAAGAACCGGATGTGCTCGATGCGCATGTTGACGCGGTCCACGTAGTCCTCGGACAGCCCCGACAGCTCGGCGACCTTGCGCACCACGTCGGCCCGCTCCTCGGCGGTCAGCCGAGCGCCTCGCGCCAGCGCCCACGCGTAGTCCCCGGCGGCGAACTTCTCGGCCTCGTCGAGGACCTCGCGCAGCGGCCGGTCGCCGTGCTTGCCGTGGTGGTGGGCGATGGCCGCGTAGGTCGGCAGGTACAGCGAGTACGGCAGGTCGTTGCCCTCGGTGAACCGGATCGTGCCCATGTCCAGCACGGACGAGATCAGCAGCAGCCCGTTCGGGTACAGCCCGTGCCGCGACTGGAGGTGGTCGGCCAGCGCCGCCGCGCGCAGCGTCCCGTAGGACTCGCCAGCGAGGTACTTCGGCGACATCCACCGGCTGTTGCGGGTCGTCCACAGCCGGATGACCTCGGCGATCGACTCGACGTCGCCCTGGAAACCGTGGAAGTCACCGGGCTTTCCGCCCTCGATCGCACGCGAGTAGCCCGTGGAGACGGGGTCGATGAACACCAGGTCGCTGTGCTTGAGCAGCGTCTCGGGGTTGTCGCCGAGCCCGTAGGGCGGCGGGGCGAGGTCCCCGGCATCGCCGGACAGGACCCGGCGCGGGCCCAGCACGCCGAGGTGCAGCCACACGCTCGCCGAACCCGGGCCGCCGTTGAACGCGAAGGTCACCGGGCGGTTGCTGTCCGGTGCGGCGTCGAGGACGTAGGAGGTCAGGAAGACCTCGGCCTTGGCCTTGTGCCCGTCGAACTTCCCGTCGGAGTAGACCTCGTCGCGCAGCACGACGCGTCCCGTGGTCGCGGTGTAGGACAGCTCGGTGCCGTCCACGGTGATCGCGTGATGCGTGCTGACCAGATCGTCCACCGGCTCGGCGGGGGTGGTGTCCTGCTGCGTCGCCTCGTCGGCCTTCTCGTCTGCCATGCCGCCCACATTACGTGCCACGAGAGGCGTTATCTGTCAGTTTTGCGGGGTGGAGAAGCCCTCGGAGTTGATCACCGACCCGTCCGGAGAACCCGCCGACGCGGCCCCGGGCGCGGGAGATCTGGCGGAACTGGACGAACTGGTCAGCCGCTGCACGGCCTGCCCGCGCCTGGTCGAATGGCGCGAGGAGGTCGCCAGGGTCAAGCGCGCCGCGTTCCGCGACGAGGACTACTGGGGCCGCCCGGTTCCCGGTTTCGGCCCGCCCGACGCGGAGATCGCGATCGTCGGCCTCGCCCCGGCGGCCCACGGCGGCAACCGCACCGGCCGGATGTTCACCGGAGACCGCTCCGGCGACGTCCTCTTCCAGGCGCTCCACGACGTCGGCCTGGCCTCCCAACCGGAGTCGGTCTCCCAGGACGACGGGCTGACCTTGCACAACACCCGCATCACGGCCCCGGTCCACTGCGCCCCACCGGCCAACAAACCCACCCCGGCCGAACGCGACACCTGCCGCCCCTGGCTGGTCCGCGAGCTGGACCTGCTGCGCCCGACCCTCCGAGTCGTCGTGGTCCTCGGTGGCTTCGGCTGGCAATCCCTCCTGCCGGTCCTCGCCGACGCCGTCTGGCAGGTCCCCCGCCCCAGGCCCAAGTTCGGCCACCTCGCCCACGCCGAACTGCCCGCGACCGACGGAGGACCCCCGCTCCACCTCCTCGGCTGCTACCACGTCAGCCAGCAGAACACCTTCACCGGAAGGCTCACGCCGGCCATGCTCCGGGAAGTCTTCCAACGCGCGCAGGAGCTGGTGGCGTGAGGTGAGGTTCCGGCTCGACCTCCGGTCGCGCTACGACGTGACGGACCGCGGTTCGGTTCGTGCGGGAGTTCGAGCGGCTTCGGTGCGAGGTTCAAGGAGGAACCGCTCGACTCCGACCTCACTCCAGCGAGTAGGTGAGGGCCAGCTCGTAGCCGTCGTCGGAGTGGCCTGCGATGGAGACGTCGGCTTCGCCTCGGAGGGTTTCGAGGCCGCCGGTGCCCATGCCCGGGACGACCTCGAGGTGGGCCGAGACCGAGCTCTTGTCCTGGCTGCCCGTGTGCTGGAAGACGCAGGTGCCTTCGTGACCTGCGATTGAGCCTTCGAAGCGCTCGAAGCAGAGGATCGGCGCCGCATCGGCCTTGTAGGCGATCAGGTACGTCAGGGTGCCCGTGCCCTCGATCTCCCCGGCGTAGGTGTACTGGACCTCGGCGCGGGTGATGCCGCGGTTCGGGTAGTAGGCGTCGCCGGACTCGGTGCCTTCGCCGTCGATGTCGACGACGAGGTGTTCCGACCACGCGGTGACGTTGAAGCGGGCTGCGGCTTTGTGCTGGTAGGTCATGCGCACGACGCTAGGCCGCGTCGTTCTGCCGGTCTTGAACAAACGCGACGGCCTACGCTGAGCCCATGTCGAAAGCCGGGAGGCCCGAGGCGATCGTGCGCCCGAAGGCGGGGGAGCGGGCGTTCGAGGTGGAACGCCTCGAACCGGATCCCGCGCTGGCCGAGTTCGTCGACTACTACTGGCTCGTCCGCTGGAACGTCACCGGTGAGCACCGGCAGCAGGTGGTGCCGCAGCCGCGAGTCCACGTCGCGGCGGAGGACGGCAGGCTCTTCGTCCACGGGGTCTCCCGCGAACCGTTCTTCCGGACCTTGACCGGAGTCGGTCACGTGCTCGGCGCGGCCTTCCACCCCGGCGGGTTCCGGGCGCTGCTGAAGAGCAGCGTCGGGGCCATCTCGGGAACCGTCCGAACCGCTGAGGACGTCCTCGGCCACGACGACCGCGGTGCGGCCGAGCGGATCCTGGCCACCAGCGAAACCGCCGAGATCGTCCCGGTGCTCGACACCTACCTGCTGGCCTGCGAACCCGAGCCCGATCCCACCGGCCGCGAAGCGACCGATCTGGTCAACGAGGTCCAACGGCGGTCCGACATCGTGCGGGCCGAACAGCTCGCCCAGCACGCCGGGCTCAGCTTGCGCAGCCTCCAGCGCCTGTTCGCCGACTACGTCGGCGTCGGCCCCAAGTGGGTCATCCAGCGATCCCGCATCCTCGACGCCACCGCGGCCGCCCACTCCGGCGAACCGGTCGACTGGTCCGAGCTCGCCGCTGAGCTCGGCTTCAGCGATCAGGCCCACCTGACCCGTGCCTTCACCCAGGTCGTCGGCACCTCCCCGGCCACCTACCGGCGGGACCCTGGCACCGCGGGGTGAGGCGTTGAGGGCGAAAAACAGGTTGAACCGGTGTGCTGCAATCGGTCACCGTGACACCGTTGGACCCCGCGGCCTCGGACGATGCCGAGCTTCTCGTCAGGATGGAGAGCAATCTCGCCGAGCACGCGGCTCATGCGCACCGATCCATGTCAGGCGCGGTGGTGGTCGACGGCGCGGACGTGCTAATCGCGGACAGCGGTCTCGCTGACGACACCTTCAACATCGTTGCCGCAGCACGCTTCACCAGCGACAACGCCACCGCGCGGATCGACGAGACCGTGCGGTTCCGCGCTGCGTCCGGCAGACCGTTCTCCTGGTGGGTGGGTCCCGCTTCTGAACCCGGAGACCTCAGCGACCGGCTGTCGGCCGCGGGTGTGGTGGCAGCCGAACGGGAAACGGCGATGTGGGCGGAGCTGCCCAACCACCCGGTGCAGGCGGTGGGCGAACTCGACATCCAGCTGGTGACCACTCGGGAGCAGCTCGCCGACTACGCGGCCGTCCTCGCCGCGAACTGGACGCCGCAAGCGGACGCGGTGCGCCGGTTCTTCGCCCAGGCCGCGCCGCAGGTGCTGGGCGACGACTGCCCCGCGCGCTACCTGGTGGGCTACGTGCGAGGGCGCCCGATCTGCTCGGCCGAGGTCTTCCTCCACGCGGGCGTCGCGGGGATCTACAACATCTGCACGCTGGCAGCTCACCGCCGCCGCAGCCATGGCGGAGCGATCACGCTCGCGACGCTGCACGCGGCCCGGGAGCGAGGTCATCGCGTCGCCGTGCTGCAGGCGTCGGCGGACGGCGAACCGGTGTACCGACGCCTGGGTTTCCACGCCTGCGGCCAGTTCACCGAACATTCCTTCCGCCCATGAGACCTCGCCGTTCGCGAGGTGTGAGAACGGCGTGCGATGTCGGTAACGGGTGGGATTCTGGCGTTGTGACCGGATCTGATGCGAAAGCCGCTCTGCAGCACTACGTCCGAGAAGGCCGGGAAGCCGTGCTGTGGAAGGTGGAGGAGCTCTCCGAGTACGACCTGCGGCGGCCGATGACGCCGACCGGCACCAACGTCCTGGGCGTGGTCAAGCACCTGGCGACGATGGAGCTGGGCTACTTCGGGGACGTCTTTCGGCGCCCGTCGGGCATCCCGACGCCGTGGATGGAGCCGGGCGCCGAGTTCAACGCCGATCTGTGGGCCGCCCCGGACGAGTCGAGCGCCTGGGTGCTCGACCTCTACCGCCGCGCCTGCGCGCACGCGGACAGCACGATCGACGCCCTGGACCTCGACGCGCGGGGATCGGTGCCCTGGTGGCCGAGCGGCGGCGTCACGCTGCACCGGATCCTCGTGCACATGATCCAGGAGACCGGCAGGCACGCGGGCCACCTCGACATCGTCCGCGAACTCATCGACGGGGCCGTCGGCCGCGGACCGGGCAACGACAACATGACCACCGACGACCAGCAGCAGTGGCGGGATCACCGCGACCGGCTGGAACGGATCGCCAGGGACGCCTGATCGACACGCAGGATTTCCGGGGTGTTGCCGCTTTTTGACGTGTCGACGCAGGTCGAGGTCAACTTGATCAAGAAATGGTGCGGGCTTGGCGGCTCTCGCCGAAGATTCGGTAGGGTGAGCGGAACCAGGCCCCCTGACATCAGAGGCGACGTCTGGTCGATGTCGCCCTCCGCGCTTGTTCGTTACAGAGCGCGTACGCAGCGCGTATGGTCGCCTACCGCGCGTTGATCGTGATCGATGCCACTCGCGACTGGCGTCACATTAAGGGGGGTAGCTGCAGCGCGGTCACGGTATGTGGTGCGACGATAAAGTCATGGCTGGTAAATCCGATCCCACGCGGATTCTCATCCTCGGCGGCGGTTACGTCGGCATGTACACGGCACTTCAGCTGCAGAAGAAGCTGGGGCGTCGTGAGGCATCCGTGACGGTCGTCGATCCTCAGCCGCACATGACCTACCAGCCCTTCCTACCGGAAGCGGCCGCGGGCTCGGTTGAACCCCGCCACGTGGTAGCGCCACTGCGACGAGTGTTGAAGCGGTGCCATGTGATCACCGCATCTGTCACCGAGATCAAACACGACGACAAGCTCGTCACGATCGAGAACCCGCAGAGCGGGACCGAGACGCTCGCCTACGACGTGCTCGTCGTGGCGCTGGGCTCGGTCTCCCGGCTGCTGCCGATCCCCGGCCTCGCCGAGGAAGGCATCGGGCTCAAGACCGTGGGCGAAGCGACGTACCTGCGCAACCACGTGATGGCCAAGATGGACGCCGCGGCCAACACCGACGACGAGGAGCTGCGCAAGCGGCTGCTCACCTTCACCTTCGTCGGTGGCGGGTTCGCGGGCGTCGAGGCGCTGGCCGAGCTGGAGGACATGGCCCGCTACGCGAGCCGTGACTACCCCAACGTGAAGCCGGACGACATGTCCTGGGTGCTCGTCGAAGCCGCTGGCCGGGTGATGCCCGAGGTCAGCGAGAAGATGGGCGTCTACGTCGTCAAGGCCCTCGAAGAGCGCGGCATCAAGGTCTACCTGAACACCTTCCTGAAGTCGGTCGAGGGCGGTCACGCGGTCCTGTCCGACGGCACGGAGTTCGACACCGACACGTTGGTGTGGAACGCGGGTGTGAAGGCCAACCCCGTGGTCAAGAACAGCGATCTGCCGCTGGATGAGCGCGGCCGGGTCAAGGCTTCGGCGCACATGCAGGTCGAGGGTCTGCCCGGGGTCTGGGCCGCCGGTGACGTCGCCGCGGTGCCGGACCTGTCCAAGACCGACGAGGACCCGGCCGCGACCTGCGCCCCGTCCGCGCAGCACGCGGTCCGCCAGGCCGACCAGCTCGCCAAGAACGTGCTGGCCTCCCTGCGGGGCAAGGCGACCAAGGAGTACCGGCACGCGTACGCCGGCTCGGTCGCCGGGCTGGGTCTGTACAAGGGTGTCGCGGACGTCTACGGCTTCAAGGCCAAGGGCTTCGTCGCCTGGTTCATGCACCGCAGCTACCACGTGAGCCGGATGCCCACGTTCAACCGGAAGATGCGGATCGTCATCGACTGGACGCTGGCCTTCCTGTTCAAGCGGGAAGCCGTGTCGATGGGCCAGATCGAGAACCCGCGGGCTGCCTTCGAGCGGGCCGCTGCGAGCTGACCTCACCGAGCCGAACGACACTCAGGCCGCGCGTCGACGATGACGCGCGGCCTTCCTGTTTCCAAGATCCTCGTCCAAGCGGTGGACAAGGTCCCCGGTATCCTTGACAATCAGTAGCGGGAAAACGAAGACCCGCGTCGGGTCTTCACCTGAAAGGGTGCGTCACGCGGGGGAAGGGGTGAATCCCTTGACGCTGAAAGAGCTGGCAGCGATCCTGCGCAGCGGGGACGCTCAGGACGGCCCGATCGCGGATTTCGAAGCGGATTACGCCGAAGCGTCGAAGGTGTTCCGGAAGAAGGACGACTGATCATGAGCGCGGCCGAGGACCGGCCCGCTGACCAGAAGGAACGGGCCGAGCCTGAGCTCCGCCCGACGCCGGTGCTGCTGCAAGGACAGGACTACTTCGTCCGCGCGCCCGGCATTCCGCTGGACTTCCAGGAACGCATGTACCAGGCCGGTCTCGTCGAGGAGGAGCCCGGCGACCCGGTGCCCTGCGTGCTCGTGCTCTCCCGCGCCACCGACATGGAGATGAACGAGCTCTCCCTCGCGCTGGCCGAGCACGACGTCCGCATGGTGCGCATCGACGCGGACCGCTGCCTGGACCTACCACTGACGGTGCACGCTGATACTCCTCTGATCGAATTCCACCGCTGGCTCTTGCGCCCGGTACTCATCTGGCGGCGACACTTCGACATGACCGCCGTACCCGTTGATCCCGCAACGGTCTACGGGGCTTATGTTCGTGAGCAGTGGCACGCGGTCGGCAACTGGCTGACCACGAGGGACGATTGGGACCAGGTGAACACGGGGCCGTCCGGTGGAGTGCTCGACCGGCTGACGCAGCTTCAGGGCGCGGCGTCGGTCGGCTTGCGCGTGCCGCGCACCTCCGTGACCACTATGCCCGGACGCAGCCGCCCCGGTGGCGCGCAGTGCATCGTCAAGACCGCAGGTCACCACATGCTCGAACCCGAACCCGGCGCGCTGCGCGGGCTCTTCCCGCAGCCGTTGGACATCCGCCGCACCGGTGGCGAGTCGCGCGAGCCGGCCCCTGTGCTCGTCCAGCAGTACCTCGACGCGGACGAGGAGCTGCGGGTGTTCGTGGTGGGGGAGCGCGCGATCGGCTTCCGGGTGCACAAGCTCGACCCGGCTCAGCTGTGGGTCGACCCGGAATCGGTCGTGGTGGAGCCCGTGGACGTGCCCGGTGGCCTGGTCGAACGGCTGCTGCGCCTGTGCGAGCGCTGGCGGCTGGACGTGGCCGGCTTCGACCTGCTGCGGGTGGGTGACGAGTGGGTGTTCCTGGAGGTCAACGTCAACTGCGACTGGCGTTGGTTCGAGCAGCGCGCCGACAGCAAGGACGTCTCGGGCGCGGTGCACGACTGGGTGCGCTCGCGGTTCGACGAGCTGGCGAAGTCGGCGGCGGTGGGTGAATGGGGCAGCTGGTGACCAGATCACGAGGGTGTGGAATCTGCCCGCGCGCGGGAACCTTAGGCGGTCTCGCCGCGTCGTAGTGGCGAACCGGCACACGTGCCGGTCTCAAGGCTGGCCCCCGTAGCCCAATTGGCAGAGGCAGACGACTTAAAATCGTCAGAGTGTCGGTTCGAACCCGACCGGGGGCACTTTTCCAATCTAACGGGTCATTCCCTCTCTTACCTCCTTCATCCGCGCATTTCGGACAACTCGTTCGGGTGATCTTCGCGGTTCGGCTTGTTGGTGAGGACTTTTCGTGCTGGGGGGATGCCGTTCCGGTTTCGGTTCGGTGAACACCGAGCTGCGCTCGACGCTCGATCAGGACGCGGTGGGGTGGCGATTACCCCGCGGGGGTTTCGCCCCGGCCGGGTCAGCAGCGACAATGCGCCCTCATGGCCTACGAGCGAGACCCCCGGGCCGGACGGCCGGGACCGGGGCAGCAGGGACCGCAGCAGCCGGGGCCGCCGCAAGGCGGCCATCAGCAGCCCGGACCGCCTCCCGGCCCGCCGCCGGGACCACCGCCGGGCGGTCAGCCGAGGCCGCAGCAGGGCCCGCCGGGGCAGATGCCGCCCGGACCGGCTCCGCAGCAGATGCCCCCGGGATACCAGCCCGGTCCGCCGGGGCAGCCGCCGATGGGCGGGCAGCCCATGCCGCCTCAGCAGCCGATGCCACCCCAGCAGCCGCCGCCGGGCGGGATGCCCGGCTACCAGCCGCCGGCGAACAACCCGTACCCGGAGACTCGCGTCGACCAGCGCGTCGACGGCTATCGGGACGATCCGTACGCCGACCCCTACGACTACCGCGACGACCGGTACGACTACCGCGAGCCCGAGCGGGACCGGTACCGCGACGACTACGACCGCCGCGATCGCGACTACGACCGCCGCGAGCGGGACCGCGACCGCGATTACGACCGGCGGGACCGCGACGGGTTCCGCGGGCCCAGCGCGGACGCCATCGGCCGCACGGTCCAGGTGCTCAGCGCCCTGATCGCGCTGGTGTTCGTGCTGCACATCATCTTCTCGGTGACCGGCGCGAACCAGGGCAACGACTTCGTCGCCTTCACCTACGGCACCGCGAAGTTCTTCGTGCTCGGCCTCGGTGACGTGTTCACCCCGGGTGACGCGACGATCGGTCTGGTGCTCAACTACGGACTGGCCGCGCTGATCTACCTGTTCGCCGGTCGGATCATCGCGCGAGCACTGCGGCGGTGACGCTGGGTCGAACCGGGCCCGGTCTGCGCCGGGTCCGGTCACCTGACAGCGTGACCAGGGAAAACGTTCCGTGATCGGACTCGGTCGCGGTGGACTGCCAGGGGGCCACAGCCGTCCGGTGTCCGGGCATGGCACCCTTGAACTGGCCGGACCTGCGTTTCAGGCGGGTTCTGCCGCGCACGCACGGCCCGGGTTGCGCCGGATGGAAACGACGTCGGGCGCTCGCCCCCAGCGGCCCATGACCAGGAGTAGCTGAGTGGAAAGTTTCTTCTCCTTCATCCTCTACCCGGTATCGGCGATCTTGTGGTTCTGGCACAAGGTCTTCGGCACCGTGCTCGGCCCGGACAACGGCTTCGCCTGGGCCCTGGCCGTGTTCTTCCTGGTCTTCACGCTGCGCGTGGTCCTCATCAAGCCTGCGCTGAGCCAGATGCGCGCGGGCCGCAAGATGGCCAAGTTCGCGCCGCACATCCAGAAGCTGCGCGAGAAGTACAAGAACGACCGCCAGCGCATGGCGCAGGAGATGCAGAAGCTGCAGTCCGAGCACGGGGTCAACCCGCTCGGCGGCTGCCTGCCCGCCCTGCTGCAGATCCCGGTCTTCCTGAGCCTGTTCCACGTGCTGCGGAACTTCCACCCGGGCGCGCAGAGCAACTTCATCTTCGACAAGGCGGGCGTCGACTCGTTCATCCAGGCCGACATCTTCGGTGCGAAGCTGTCGAACTGGATCACCCAGCCCGCGTCGGAACTGGCGCTGTTCGGCACCGACCGGACCTCGATGATGATCGTCGGCATCCCGCTGATGCTGATCGCCTCGGTCGCCACCTACTTCACCATGCGGCTGTCGGTGAAGAAGCAGACGGACGCCTCGATGGCCAACCCGCAGTCGGCGATGATGGCCAAGTTCATGATGTACATCGCGCCGATCGGTGCGATCGTCTCCGGCTGGTTCCTGCCGATCGCCGTCCTGCTGTACTGGCTGGCCAACAACGTCTGGACGCTGGGCCAGCAGCACTTCCTGACCAAGAAGATCGACGCCGAGCAGGAGCGCGAGCGGCAGAAGGAGATCGAGGCGAAGAAGGCCACGCCTCGTCCCAAGCCGGGGCAGAAGCCGGTCCGCGACGACAAGGCCGAGACCGCCTCGGAGGGCGAGTCGGCCACGGCCACCGCGACCGAGGCCAAGCCGGCCAAGCCCGCCCCCGGCCAGCGACCCGGTGGCAAACCCGGCGGGAAGAAGAGCCAGCCGAAGAACCGCCCTGGCAAGCAGGCGTCCAGAGCCAAGAAGCGGCGTTAGGCAACGTGTGAGCAAAGGCCGGTGGATCTTGTGTCCACCGGCCTTTCGCGTCCGGTAAAGTCCGGTTTTACCGAACCGGGAACCGATCGGGACCACCGGTCGTTGGATCTGGAGACGGCGCAAGAACGCCCAGGAGGATGAGTTGCGCACAACGAGCAACCCCGCGTTCCGCAAGCTGCCGGAAATGGCCGGTGGCTACGCGAACTTCAACTACGGCCAGGGCCAGCAGTCGTCCTATGGCCAGGCGCCGGCTGCTCCCCCGCAGGCCGCGCGACCGATGACGATCGACGACGTGGTCACCAAGACCGCGATCACCCTCGTGCTGGCGGTGATCACCGCGACGCTGACCTTCCTGGCCGGTCCGCCCGCGGTCGTTCTGGCGCTGCCCGCGGCGCTGGTCGCCCTGGTGATCTCGCTGGTCATCATCTTCACCAAGAAGGTCCGGCCGGCTCTGGTCGTCGCCTACTCGGCGCTGGAAGGCGTCTTCCTCGGCGGCATCAGCTACCTGTTCGCGTCGATGTTCAACCCGGGCATCATCACGCAGGCGATCATCGGGACCCTCGGTGTCTTCGCCGCGATGCTGGTCGTCTACAAGACCGGCGCGATCCGGGTGACGCCGAAGCTGACCAAGTGGATCATCGGTGCCATCGCGGGTGCGGCGGTCCTGATGCTGGTCAACCTGGTCGCCGGCTTCTTCATGCAGGGCGGTCTGGGCCTGCGCGAGGCGGGCCCGCTGGGCATCGGCTTCAGCCTGCTGTGCATCGGCATCGCGGCGTTCAGCTTCCTGCTGGACTTCGACGCCGCCGACAAGGCGATCCGCGGCGGTGTGGACGCCAAGTTCGCCTGGTACATCGCCTTCGGCCTGATGACCACCCTGGTCTGGCTGTACCTCGAGATGCTCCGCCTGCTGTCCTACTTCTCCAGCAGCGACTGACGCGGAGCCCGCAAGACCCGAAAATGGCCGCCACCCCTCGGGGTGGCGGCCATTTTCGTAAGTGGCTAATTGGTTGCGGCGGTAGCCGCTGTTTCAGGTGGGGACTCACCTGGCACCGCCGCGGGTTCTGAGGTGGTCCTCCTGTGAGGACGTGTCGACGTGGTGTATTGGGCATACATGAGTCGGCGTGCCCGGAGCAGGAGGGCCTCAGTGCTTTCCCGTTCGGGGGTTTCCGCCACCCGCACCGCCAAGCAAGACGAGTGCGGAACCTGAGGTAAGTCAGCTGAGGCGTTCGAGGACCATGGCCATGCCCTGGCCGCCGCCGACGCACATCGTCTCCAGGCCGAACTGCTTGTCGTGGAACTGGAGGGAGTTGATGAGCGTCGTGGTGATGCGGGCACCGGTCATGCCGAAGGGGTGGCCGACGGCGATCGCGCCACCGTTGACGTTCAGCTTCTCCAGCGGGATGCCCAGGTCCTTGTAGGACGGGATGACCTGCGCGGCGAACGCCTCGTTGATCTCCACCAGGTCGATGTCGTCGATGCCCATGCCCGCGCGCTTGAGGGCCTGCTTCGACGCCTCCACCGGGCCCAGGCCCATGATCTCCGGCGACAGGCCGGACACGCCGGTCGACACGACGCGAGCCAGCGGGGTCAGCCCGAGCTCCTTGGCCTTGGTGTCGCTCATGATGACCAGCGCCGCGGCGCCGTCGTTGAGCGGGCAGCAGTTGGCGGCGGTGATCCGGCCGTCGGGGCGGAACACGGGCTTGAGACCGGCCACGCCCTCCTTGGTCACGCCCGCGCGCGGGCCGTCGTCGGCGGAGACGACGGTGCCGTCCGGGGTGGTGACCGGGGTGATCTCGCGGGACCAGAAGCC
The DNA here is from genome assembly GCF_040676935.1 of Saccharopolyspora sp. NPDC049426. Taxonomy (NCBI): domain Bacteria; kingdom Bacillati; phylum Actinomycetota; class Actinomycetes; order Pseudonocardiales; family Pseudonocardiaceae; genus Saccharopolyspora; species Saccharopolyspora sp. NPDC049426. The sequence goes on from NZ_JBFAPZ010000006.1 coordinate 121,832, forward strand.
GTTGGCGATGGCCTTCTCGGCGAGGTTCTGCGAGCGGACGCCGAACTCGTCCATCTCGTCGCGGGTGACGCCCTTGAGGCGCGCGAGGTTCTCCGCGGTCTGGCCCATCGGGATGTAGACGTCCGGCACGAGGTCGAGCTCGCGCGGGTCGGTCCAGTTCTCCGCGCCCTGCTCGGCGGTCTGCTGGGTGCGGGCCTCGGCGTCGGCGAACAGCGGGTTGTGGGTGTCCGGCAGCGAGTCGGAGGAGCCCTTGGCGAAGCGCGACACCGCTTCGACACCGGCGCTGATGAACACGTCGCCCTCACCGGCCTTGATGGCGTGCAGCGCCATCCGGGTGGTCTGCAGGCTCGACGAGCAGTAGCGGGTGATGGTGGTGCCGGGCAGCTGGTCGTAGCCGAGCTGAACGGCGACCACGCGGGCCATGTTGAAGCCCTGCTCGCCGCCGGGCAGACCGCAGCCCAGCATCAGGTCGTCGATCTCGGCGGGGTTGAGCTCGGGGACCTTGTCCAGGGCGGCCTTGATGATCTGGGCGGTCAGGTCGTCCGGACGGATGTCCTTCAGCGATCCCTTGCCGGCGCGCCCGATCGGGGACCGCGCGGCGGAGACGATGACTGCTTCGGGCATGGGGAACTCCTTCGTTCGCCGGGGCGCGAAAGTTCGTTACTGACGAGTCACTTTAAGGGCGTTGAGTCCATCTTGGCCGTGACGCCACTCACCGACAACCCCCATACCAACCGGTCGGTACCTCAGGTTCAACAGGATTTCAGTGGAAATCAGGAACCCGATTTCCACTGAAGTCCGATCAGCCCAGGCCGCGGTCGGGTGCGCGGAGGTGGAGGTGGCGGTTGAGGTGGGCGACGATGCGGCTGGTGGGCCTGCGAGCCTCGGCCGTTTCCGACCGTGTCGGGGCCGGCGGCAGCGGGCCGCCCTGCCAGACGCCGATGGCCATGCACATGACCGGGAGCAGGATCTCCACGGCGGCCTCGTAGCCCGCGCCGGACGGGTGGAACCGGTCCGGGCTGAAGAACTCCGCGGGCCGGGTCAGGAACTCCGGTGAGAGCAGATCGGCGAGCGGCACCGCGTAGCCACCGGAGGTCTCCACGCTGCGGCGCTGCGCGCGAGCCAGCGCGATGCTCCAGCGGCTGGCCACCGAGCGCAGCGGCTGCGGGATCGGCCGGATCGAACCGAGGTCCGGGCAGGTGCCCACGACCACCTTCACGTCCGCCTCGACCAGCCTCCGGACCTGCTCGGCGAGCAGCTCCGCGCACCGGGAGATCGGCATCTTCGAGGTCACGTCGTTGGCGCCGATGATGATCAGCACCACCTCCGGCGGTTGCCGCAGGGCCGCGTCGACCTGCGCGGACAGCTCCCGCGTCGTCGCGCCGACGATGGCGTGCGTGGTCAGCGCCACCGGCCCGTCCAGCTCTTCGGCCAAGCCCTGCGCCACCCGGACACCGGGCAGCTCGCTCGGGAAGTTCGCACCCAGTCCCGCCGCGGAGGAATCTCCGAGCACCGCCATCTCCAGCGGCCGAACGCCCTCGGGGACCTCGCTGCGCGGCACCGGACCGACACCGGCGGGCAGGTGCACGCCGTCGGCGCGGAGCGGATCGGCGATCGGCGGTCCGATGACCCTTCGCGCGTGCCCCGCCTGACCGTTGAGCAGGCCGTAGGCCGCTCCGGACAGGCCACCCGCGGTACCTGCGGCCAGCAGTGCGAGCCGCAAAGCCTTCGTCGCGATCATCTCGGCCCCTCCCTCCACCACCCCGGGGACTGGGAATGTAGACCCCTCCCACCAGGAATGCGCTCGGCGAAACGCCTACACCCCGCTACTGGATAGACGCCACCGACCCGAAAAAACTTCCCTGACCGTGTGTCGTCCGGAAGGTCCCCTGGGTTAGCGCCTGAACAGGCGATTACGCTCGGCATCACACCCGCGCCGGAGACCCGCCGGGCGGGACCGACCGACGACTGAGGACGAGGCGTGGACTACGTCGAGCACGTCACCGAACTGGTGGGCAACACTCCGCTGGTCCGGCTGAACGCGGTGGCCACCGGCAAGACCCCGGTGCTGGCGAAGGTGGAGTACCTCAATCCCGGCGGCAGCGTGAAGGACCGCATCGCGCTGCGAATGATCGAAGCCGCGGAGGCTTCCGGCGAACTCAAGCCAGGCGGCACGATCGTGGAGCCGACGTCCGGGAACACCGGTGTCGGCCTGGCCATGGTCGCCCAGCGCAGGGGCTACCGCTGCGTGTTCGTCTGCCCGGACAAGGTCAGCGAGGACAAGCGCAACGTCCTCAAGGCCTACGGCGCCGAGGTCGTGGTGTGCCCGACCGCTGTGGAGCCCGAGCACCCGGAGTCCTACTACAGCGTCTCGGACCGCCTGGTCGAGGAGATCGACGGCGCCTGGAAGCCCAACCAGTACGCCAACCCGCAGAACCCCGAGTCCCACGTGCACTCCACGGGACCGGAGGTCTGGGAGCAGACCGAGGGCAAGGTGACGCACTTCGTCGCCGGCATCGGCACCGGCGGCACGATCTCCGGCACCGGCGAGTACCTCAAGAAGGTCTCCGGCGGCAAGGTCAAGATCATCGGCGCGGACCCGGAGGGCTCGGTCTACTCCGGCGGTCACGGCCGTCCTTACCTGGTCGAGGGCGTCGGTGAGGACTTCTGGCCGACCACCTACGACAACGGGATCTGCGACGAGATCGTGCCGGTCTCCGACGCCGAGTCCTTCCAGATGACCCGCCGCCTGGCCAACGAGGAAGCGCTGCTGGTCGGCGGTTCCTGCGGCATGGCGGTCGCCGCGGCGCTCAAGATCGCCGAGACCGCGAGCCCGGACGACGTGATCGTGGTGCTGCTGCCCGACGGCGGTCGCGGCTACCTCGGCAAGATCTTCAACGACTCCTGGATGGCCTCCTACGGCTTCCTCTCGCCCGACGTCGGTGGTGGCCGGGTCGGTGACGTGCTGCGCCGCAAGGACGGCACCATCCCCGAGCTGGTGCACACCCACCCCAGCGAGACCGTCGCGGAGGCCGTGGCGATCCTGCGCGAGTTCGGCGTCTCGCAGATGCCGGTCGTGCGCGCCGAGCCGCCCATCATGGCCGCCGAGATCGCGGGCGCGGTCAACGAGCGGGACCTGCTGGACGCGCTGTTCGCGGGCCGCGCGCAACTCGCCGACACCGTCGAGCAGCACATGTCGCCGCCGCTGCCGACCATCGGCGCAGGTGAGGAGATCAGCTCGGCCATGTCGGCGCTGACCGGCGCGGACGGTGCGATGGTGCTCATCGACGGCAAGCCCGCCGGGGTCGTGACCCGCCAGGATGTGCTCGGATTCATCGCGGGTCGATGACGAGTTGGTGCTGAAACAACACCTGCGCTCGGGCCTGATCAGATAGCGTAGGGCCGAAGTATGCCCAGGACTTTGGACGCCGCAAGGGAGTAGTACCCGATGAGCTCTCCGCAGCCGCCGGACGGCGGTCAGCAGGGTTCGGATCCGATCTCGAACCGGATGGACCCCCAGGACGAGAACCAGGCGGGCGGTGACTCGACCCAGGTCGTCCGGCCCGTCCAGTCGCAGGGGCAGCAGCCTCCGTCGGAGTCGACGCAGGTCGTCCGGCCCGCAGGCCAGCCGCAGGGCGGTGACTCCACCCAGGTGGTGCCGCCGTCGATGCAGCCGCCGCAGCCGATGTACCAGCAGCCCGGCCTCGGTGGTCAGCAGCAGGGCGGTGCGGACGCGACGGCCATGGTGCCGCCGTCGATGCAGCCCCCGCAGCCGATGTACCAGCAGCCCGGCACGCAGAGCCAGCCCGGCGGATTCCCCGCGCAGCCGCAGCAGCAGCCGGGCACTCCCGGCAGCGGCTTCCCGGCTCCGCAGGCCCAGGGCGGTTTCCCGCCCCCGCAGGCCGGCGGCCTCCCGGGCCAGAGCGGGTCGGCTCAGGGCGGGACCTCGACCCTGCCGATCGCGCAGTGGGTCACGATCGGTCTCGCCGCGCTGGGCCTCATCGGCTCCATCATCAGCGGCATCATGACCATGTCCTACGTCCCGGGCGTCGGGATCGCCACGATCGTCGTGGCGCTGATCTTCTGCGGTGTGTGGATCTTCGCCGCCTACTCGGGCGGTCAGGGCAAGCAGTGGGGCCGGATCCTCGTCACCGTGTTCGCCGGTCTGGGCCTCATCGGTGGTCTGATCAACCTGTTCGTCAGCCCGGTTGCCGGGATCGTCGGTCTGCTGGTCGGAATCGCGATCCTGGTGCTGTGGTGGCTGCCGTCCACCACCGCGGGGATGAACGCCCTCGCGGGCGCCCCGGCGCCGCAGGCCGGTGGCTACGGCCAGCCGCAGGGCGGCTACGGCCAGCAGGGCTTCGGTCAGCAGCAGCCGCCGCAGCAGTTCGGCCAGCCCGGACCGCCGCAGCAGTTCGGTCAGCCGCAGCAGTTCGGCCAGCAGCCCCCGCAGCAGGGCTACGGCCAGCAGCAGCCCCCGCAGGGCTACCCGCAGTCGGGTGGTTACCCGCAGCAGGGCGGTTACCCGCAGCAGCCCGGTCAGCCGCCGCAGCCGCCGCAGTGGTGAGCTGAGCTCAACGTCGAAGTGCCCCCGGACCGCCCAGGTTCGGGGGCACTTCGCTTTTCGGGCCCGGGTCGGCGGATCTGCGCTGGAGTAATACGCTGCTCCACATGAGTGACGGCTTCGCCACCCGCGCGATTCACGCGGGCCAGGAGGCAGACCCGACGACCGGTTCGGTGATCGTGCCCATCCACGCCACCTCGACCTACGCGCAGGACGGCGTCGGAGGGATGCGCTCGGGCTACGAGTACTCCCGCACCGGCAACCCGACCCGGACCGCGTTGGAGCGCTGCCTGGCTGAGCTGGAGAACGGCAGGCACGCGCGCGCCTACGCCTCCGGCATGGCGGCCACCGACGCGGTGCTGCGGTCCGTGCTGCGCCCGGGTGACCACCTGGTGATCCCGGACGACGCCTACGGTGGCACCTTCCGGCTGATCGACAAGGTGCTCTCCGGCTGGGGCATCTCCTACACGCCCGCCCCGGTGTCGGACGTGGACGCCGTTCGCGCGGCGATCCAGGAGAACACCAAGCTGGTCTGGCTGGAGACGCCGACCAACCCGCTGCTCAACATCGGCGACATCGCCGCCCTGGCGCAGATCTCCGCCGACGCGGGCGTGAAGCTCGTCGTGGACAACACCTTCGCCTCGCCGTTCCTGCAGCAGCCGCTGGAGCTCGGCGCGACGGCGGTGGTCCACTCGACCACCAAGTACCTCGGCGGGCACTCCGACGTGGTCGGCGGCGCTGCGGTCACCTCCGACGACGAGCTGGCCGAGCAGCTGGCGTTCCTGCAGAACGGCGCGGGCGCGGTGCCCGGCCCGTTCGACGCGTTCCTGACGATGCGCGGTCTCAAGACGCTCGCGGTGCGCATGGAGCGGCACAGCGCGAACGCCGAGCGGGTCGTCGCGGCGCTGAGCGGTCACCCCAAGGTCGCCAAGGTCCTCTACCCGGGCCTGCCCGAGCACCCCGGGCACGAGGTCGCCGCCAAGCAGATGAAGCACTTCGGCGGCATGGTCTCGTTCCTGCACGCCGACGGCGAGCAGGCCGCCCTGGACGTCTGCTCCCGCACGCGGCTGTTCACCCTCGCCGAGTCCCTCGGCGGCGTCGAGTCGCTGATCGAGCACCCGGGACGGATGACGCACGCGAGCACGGCGGGTTCGATGCTGCAGGTCCCGTCGGACCTGGTCCGCCTGTCGGTGGGCATCGAAGAGGCCGATGACCTCGTCGAGGACCTGCTGGCCGCGCTCGGCTGATCACGCGGGCGGTCGTGCCCGGGATTCGCTCCTGGGCGCGACCGTCACCTGGCCACGAACGGGTCCGAGTTGCCCGAGGACGTCGAATCGGCGGGCTCGCGCGGGGCGACCGGCAGGTCGCTCGGCCGCAGGCAGCCGCCGATGAGCTCCACGACCCCGTCGTGCTCGCGGTAGGAGCCCGGGTCCTCGCAGCCGGAGTTGAGCACCACCAGGACTGCCGCACCGGACAGCGTCGCCGCAGTGATCATGCCGGCGAGCAGCGGGAACACGCCGTTGCTCGGCTGCGCCATGCTGCCCTCCATGCGGTGTGTCGGTGCGCGCCTCGCGCTCGGTGACCGTGCTGCCGACTGAGCGTACCGAACGTGCCGCGCTGGGGTCGGATTCGAAACGGCAGGGCCCTCTCGCCCCTCCGGCGAACGCCTGGGCAGCGCCTGCGCGAGGGGACTTCGGCGCACGCCTAGTACCCCTAGATCGGCGGTGGCACGATTGGCCCATGAAGCTCGTCGACCTCGACCGAATCCGCGAAGCGGACGCCCTGCTCGCCAAGGTGGCCCGGCGGACCCCGATGGAGCACTCCCGAGTGCTCGGCGAGCACACCGGCGGCGAAGTCCACCTCAAGTGCGAGAACCTCCAGCGCACCGGCTCGTTCAAGCTCAGGGGCGCCTACGTCCGGCTGCTCGGGCTCGACGCCGAGCGCCGCGCGGCCGGTGTGGTGGCCGCCAGCGCGGGCAATCACGCCCAGGGCGTCGCGCTCGCGGCGCAGCTGCTGGGCATCCCCGCCACCGTCTACATGCCCGAACGCGCACCGCTGCCGAAGCTGGCCGCGACCAAGTCCTACGGCGCCCACGTCACGCTGCACGGCGCCGTGCTCGCCGAAACCCTCGCTGCGGCCAAGGAGCACGCCGAGCGGACCGGCGCCGAGTTCATCCACCCCTTCGACCACCCGGACATCGTCGCAGGTCAGGGCACAGTTGGTCTGGAGATCCTGGAGCAGCTGCCCGAGGTGCGCACGATCCTCGTGCCCACCGGCGGGGGAGGGCTGGTCGCGGGCGTGGCCGCCGCGGTGAAGGCGATCCGCCCCGAGGTGAAGGTCCTGGCCGTGCAGGCCGAGCAGGCCGCCGCGTGGCCGCCCTCGCTGGCCGCGGGCAAACCCGTGCCGTTGACCGACACCCAGACGATGGCCGACGGGATCGCCGTGGGCGAACCGGGCGCGGTGCCGTTCGCGCACGTGTCGGAGCTGGTCGACGGGGTCCTCACGGTCAGCGAGGAGTCGCTGTCCCGCGCGCTGCTGCTGTGCCTGGAGCGGGCCAAGCTCGTCGTCGAGCCCGCCGGGGTCGCCGCCGTCGCGGCCCTGCTGGAACACCCCGAGCAGGTCGTCTCACCGACCGCCGCGGTGGTCTCCGGCGGCAACATCGACCCGCTGCTGCTGCTCCAGCTCATCCAGCACGGGATGACCTCGGCGGGTCGCTACCTGTCGCTGAGCGTCCGGCTGCCCGACCGGCCCGGGTCGCTGGCGGGCCTGCTCGCCAAGCTCGGCGAGCTCAACGCCAACGTCATCGACATCGAGCACTCGCGCATCTCCGGTGCGCTCGCGCTCGGCGAGGTCGACGTCGAGGTCTCGCTGGAAACCCGAGGTCAGGAGCACCGCGAGTACGTCGTCGCCCAGCTCGAAGTAGCCGGGCACACGATCCTCGCCCGTCGCTGAGAGGAGCGCTCACGTGGCTGCCACCAGCGGTCCCGACGAACTGGACGCCCGGTTGCTGCTGCTGCTCTCCGACGAGCCGCGGCTGGGCGTGCTGGAGTGCTCGCGCCGGCTCGGTGTCGCGCGCGGCACCGTCCAGGCCCGGCTGGACCGGCTCGTCGAGCGCGGCGTCCTGCAGGGGTTCCCGCCCGAACTGGACCTGGCGGCGATGGGCTACGGGCTGACGGCCTTCGCGGTCCTGGAGATCGCGCAGGGGCATCGCGGGAGTGTCGCCGAGCAGCTGGCCGCCATCGACGAGGTCTGCGAGGTGCACGCCACCACCGGTCAGGGAGACCTGTTCGTGCGCATGGTCGCCCGGTCCAACGACGACCTGCAGCGCGTGATCGACGAGGTCGTCGGAGTGCCCGGTGTTCGGCGCACTTCGACGTCCATCGCCTTGTCCACGCCCGTGCCGCCGAGAGTGCGTCCGCTGCTGCACCGACTTTCCGGGGAAAAGCGAGCGGGCGTCCCGGAATCCGGAACGCCCGCGGACCGAGCGCACAAGCCCGGTATCGATTCTTAATTGCGGTGAAACCGTCGGAACGGTTTCACCCGCAATGCCAGGTGAAGCCAGATCAACAAAGGCGCGCGGCAACTCCAGCGGCTGCGCGCGAAAGAAGTCCGGAATGAAAGATCAGCCGTTGAAGGGCTCGGCCTTGACGAGCGTGACCTTCATGTTGCCGCCGTTGGGCAGCTCGTACTCCCGGCTCTCGCCCTCCTTGGCGTCCAGCAGAGCCTTGCCCAGCGGGGAACTGGGTGAGTAGACCTCGAGGTCGCCGTGCGCGCCCTCTTCGCGGTTGGCGAGCAGGAACTGCTCGGTCTCGTCCTCGCCGTCGTAGCGGACGGTCAGCACCGAACCGGGCTTGGCGATGCCGGATTCGGTGGGCACGTCGCCGACCTGCGCGGTGCGCAGCAGCTCCTGCAGCTGGCGGATGCGAGACTCGATCTGACCCTGCTCTTCGCGAGCGGCGTGGTACCCGCCGTTCTCCCGCAGGTCGCCCTCCTCGCGGGCTTCGTTGATCTTCGCGGCGATCACCGGGCGGTTGGCCACGAGCTCGTCCAGCTCACCCTTGAGCCGGTCGTAAGCATCCTGGGTCAGCCAGGTCACCTGGGTCTCGCTCACGGTCACCACTCCTCGTCGACTTCCGGCCCGCACTCACAACGGGCCAAATTGCAATTCCGTCCTTTTCTCAGCCAATGCCAAGTAACGGAAAAACACGGCCCTCAGCGGGGGCCGTGCTGCGCTCGACGATAGCACGAATCAGCACGCAAAGGGACCGGATTCTCCTCGCGCCCGACGTGCAGCGGGGCGCTTCACCCGGTTGGCCGCGTGTGAGTGGACAAATATTCAGGAACGTTGTAAGTGCAGCCGTACACCTCCCCGATGGTCGCTCGGGTGGATGTACGAAGCACAGTGTCCTGCCGACTCACGCCGTTCGCCGGATGGATCAGGACTTCGCGCCTGCCGACCTCCTCGCCGGATTCGGCGCGACCCCGCACCACGCAGTCGGCGGGCCGCTGCGGGTCGTCCCGCTGGACCTCCAGGGTGACCCGAACGGAGTGATCGTCGATCACCTCGAAGGCGACCTGCTTGCCTTCGATCGGAGCAGAGCCGAGGTTGCGGTAGCCGATGAGCGAGACGGCCACGAGAGCCAGCAGCACGACGGCGAGCAGAGCCCAGCGGAGGACGGGACGAGTGCGCGCGCTGCGAGCGCGCGAGCCGTACCGGTCCTGCGGGACCTGCTGCTGCGTCACGGCGGCCTTTCGACGCGGGCGGTGGATCTGCGGCCGGAACCACAAGGGGTGACGGCCGGGATGTCGGCTCCACCGGGAACAATGGAGGACGACATCCACGTTGAGTATCCCTGGAGCGCCCAGCGGAGGAGACGGCGGGGCCGTCGACGCGGAGGAGCCGTGCACAGGGCGGATGCTGCTACTAGCGGGAGGAACAAGCGGGCGATGGCGGACAAGCTGCGACTGATGACGGTGCACGCGCACCCGGACGACGAGTCCAGCAAGGGGGCCGCGACCACCGCGCGCTACGTGGCCGAGGGCCACGACGTGATGGTGGTCACCTGCACGGGAGGTGAAGCGGGCAGCATCCTCAACCCGGCTATGGATCGGCCCGAGGTCGTGGAGAACCTGACCGACGTGCGCCGGGAGGAGATGGCCAAGGCCGCCGAGATCCTCGGCGTCGAGCACCGCTGGCTCGGCTACGTCGACTCCGGGCTGCCGGAGGGCGACCCGCTGCCGGCGCTGCCGGAGGGCGTGTTCGCCACGGTGCCCATCGAGGAGTCCACCCGCGAGCTGGTGAAGGTGATGCGGGAGTTCCGCCCGCACGTGGTGATCACCTACGACGAGAACGGCGGATACCCGCACCCGGACCACATCCGGTGCCACGAGGTCTCCGTCGCGGCCTTCGACGCCGCCGGTGACCCCGACCTCTACGAGGGCCAGGGCGAGCCGTGGCAGCCGCTGAAGCTGTACTACTCGCACGGTTTCTCCCGCAAGCGCATGCAGCTGTTCCACGAGTCGCTGCTGTCCGACGGCAAGGAATCGCCCTACACCGACTGGCTGGCGCGCTGGGACTCCCAGGACCGGCCCGACCCGGACGACCGGGTCACCACGCGCGTGCCGTGCGGGGAATACTTCGAGCAGCGGGACGACGCGTTGCGCGCCCACGCGACCCAGATCGACCCGACGAGCCGCTGGTTCGCGGTCTCGTGCGACGTGCAGCGCGAGCTGTGGCCGACCGAGGACTACGAGCTGGTGCGCTCGCTGGTCGACACCACGTTGCCGGAGGACGACCTGTTCGCCGGCGTGCAGGAGAAGGTGTGCGCATGAGTGCCCAGGAGACCGTCGCACTGGTGCTGGCCCAGGCGCCGGTGCCGCCGCAGGACCCGGGCGGGCAGGGTGAGGACTTCGGCAAGTCCTCGCCGCTCGGCCTGGTGCTGCTGATCGTGTTCGCCATCGCGGTGGTGTTCTTGATCCGCTCGATGACCAAGCACTTGAAGAAGCTGCCGGTCGTCTTCGACGAGGAGAAGGCCAACGCCGCGGCCCCGGCCCACGTCAAACGGGCCGAAGCCGAAGCGGCGAAGCGGGCGGAGGAGTCCGAGGCCACCGAGACCCCGGCGCCCGAGGAGACCCCCTCCAACCCCTCGCAGGCGAAAACCGACTGAGACCCGATTCCGAACGGGGCCACCTGGGAAACCGGGTGGCCCCGTTCTGCACCTGTTGACCGGAACACCGCCGTGTTCGGGGATCTGATTACCGGGGTATTCCGCGGGCGGATTGCTGCGGTATTCCGGTCGGCACCACCCTCACCAGTGCGTTCGGAAGATCGAGATGGGAAGGTGGGCGTATGGCGAATCGGCTTGCGGACGCGACGAGTCCGTACCTCCTCCAGCACGCTGACAACCCGGTCGACTGGTGGCCGTGGTGTCCGGAGGCGTTCGCCGAGGCCCGCCGCCGGGACGTCCCGGTGCTGCTGTCGGTCGGGTACGCGGCCTGCCACTGGTGCCACGTCATGGCGCACGAGTCGTTCGAGGGCGACGAGACCGCGCGGCTGATGAACGAGCGCTTCGTCAACGTGAAGGTGGACCGCGAGGAACGCCCCGACATCGACGCCGTCTACATGGAGGCCACCCAGGCCATGACCGGCCAGGGCGGGTGGCCGATGACCTGCTTCCTCACGCCCGACGGCGAACCGTTCCACTGCGGCACCTACTACCCGGCGTCGCCGATGCCCGGGATGCCGTCGTTCCAGCAGCTGCTCTCGGCGGTCGCGGAGGCGTGGGAAGGGCGAGGCGAGGAGGTTCGCCAGGCCGCGAGCCGCATCGTGGAGCAGCTCAACGCGCAGCGCTCACCGCTGCCGGAGTCGATCTTGGACGACGAGGTGCTGACCGGCGCCGTCGGCCGGTTGCGCACCGAATCCGATCACGAGCGCGGCGGCTTCGGCGACGCGCCGAAGTTCCCGCCGTCGATGGTGCTGGAGTTCCTGCTGCGCCACCACGAGCGCACCGGGTCCGAGCAGGCGCTGGAACTGGCCCGCGACTGCTGCGCGGCGATGGCGCGCGGAGGCATCTACGACCAGCTGGCCGGCGGTTTCGCCCGCTACAGCGTCGACGCCGCCTGGGTGGTGCCGCACTTCGAGAAGATGCTCTACGACAACGCCCTGCTGCTGCGCGCGTACGCGCACCTGGGAAGGCTCGGCGACGACCTGGCGGCGCGCGTGGCCAGGGAGACCGCCGGGTTCCTGCTGCGCGACCTGCGCACGCCGGAGGGCGGGTTCGCGGCGTCGCTGGACGCCGACACCGAGGGCGTCGAGGGACTGACCTACGTGTGGACGCCGGAGCAGCTGCGGGAGGTGCTCGGCGAGTCCGACGGCGACTGGGCGGCGTCGCTGTTCCTGGTGACCCCGGAGGGCACCTTCGAGGAGGGCACGTCGACGCTCCAGCTGCCCAGCGACCCCGATGACCGGGCCCGCTGGGCGCGGGTGCGGCAGAGCCTGCTGGCCGCGAGGGAGCAGCGCCCCCAGCCGGGTGAGGACGACAAGGTCGTCACCGCTTGGAACGGCTTGGCGATCACCGCGCTGGTGGAAGCCGCGACCGCGCTGGAAGAACCGTCCTGGATCGAGGCCGCCGCAGCTGCCGCCGAGCTGCTGCTGTCGAAGCACCTGGTCGACGGCAGGTTGCTGCGCACCTCTCGGCACGGAGTCGCGGGCACGGCCGCCGGGGTGCTGGAGGACTACGGCTGCTTCGCCGACGGGCTGCTGTCGCTGCACCAGGCCACCGCCGATCCGCGCTGGCTGACCACGGCGTGCGAGCTCCTCGACGTCGCGCTGGAGCAGTTCGCCGACGCCGACCACCCGGGCACGTTCCACGACACCGCCGCCGATGCGGAGGCGCTGGTGCGCAGGCCCTCGGATCCGACCGACAACGCCAGCCCGTCCGGCGCCGCGGCGCTGACCTCGGCGCTGCTGACGGCATCGGCCCTGGTCGGACCGGAGTCCACCGGCCGCTACCGCACCGCCGCCGAGCAGGCCCTGTCGCGGGCGGGACTGCTGGCCCAGCGCGCGCCCCGCTTCGCGGGCCACTGGCTGGCGGTCGCCGAGGCCCGCGCCCAGGGCCCGATGCAGGTCGCCGTCGTGGGGCCGGACGCGTCTTCGCGGGCCGAACTCCTCGCGACGGCCCACCACCGGGGCCCGGGCGGCACGGTCGTGGTCGCCTCGACGCCGGAAGCTGCCGGAGTTCCCCTCCTGGCCGACCGGCCCCTGGTCGACGGTGCCGCGGCCGCCTACGTCTGCCACGGCTACGTGTGCGACCGCCCCGTCACGACCTCCGTCGAACTGGCGGACAAGCTCGCTCAGGCGTAGAGCGCGAGCCAGATGGCGACGTGGTGGCAGACGGCCGCCGCGGTGACCGTCGAGTGGAAGAACTCGTGGTAGCCGAAGGTCTTCGGCCACGGGTCCGGCCAGCGGGTGGCGTAGAAGATCGCGCCGACCGTGTAGAGCGCGCCGCCGACGATGAGCAGCACCAGCACCGCCGCGCCCGCGTTCTCCAGCAGGTCCGGCAGCACGAACACGGCCACCCAGCCCAGCGCGATGTAGACCGGGACGCCGACCCAGCGCGGCGCGTTGGGCCAGGCCAGCTTGAGGATCACGCCGCCGAGCGCGCCCGCCCACACCACGGCGAGCACGATGGCGCCGGTCGTCGGCTGCAGCGCGATCATCGCCAGCGGCGTGTAGGTGCCTGCGATGAACAGGAAGATCATCGAGTGGTCGAGGCGTCGCATCCAGGTGCGCGCGCCGACCGAGTTCCAGGTCTTGCGGTGGTACAGCGCGCTCACGCCGAACAGGCCGAGCACGGTCGCCGAGTAGATGGATGTGCCCAGCGCTGCCTCAGCCGACACGGTCGAGGCGGCCAGCGAGATGAGCGTCGCGCCGGCGGCGAAGAACGCCAGCAGCGACCAGAAGTGGATCCAGCCGCGCATGCGCGGCTTGACGATCGCGTGCGGGACTCGGGAAGATACGGCGTTGCTCACGCCACAAAGGTTACGGGACCGTAGGTTTGGTTCGCTGTGACCTCTGTTGCAAACCAGGCTTCCGGGGTCGTCTCACGGCGTCCGGTGCGACCGGTCGAGACCTCGAACCAGTGGCCGTGCGGACTCTCAGGTGGTGAGAGGAGAAAGCGGCTGCGCCGCTTGGGCTCGGCGCCGATGGTCATCCGCATCCGCGTAGTCTCATCTGGCGTGACGCTCAAGGTTCGGTTGAAAGAACTCATGTACTCGGTCTACGAGCGACGGCTCAGCCGGAAGCTCGATGGCCTGCAGCATCCCAGGCACGTCGGCGTCATCCTGGACGGCAACCGCAGATGGGCCAAGGAAGCCGGTCTGGACGCGGCGCACGGGCACCGGGCGGGCGCGCTCAAGATCGCGGAGATGCTCGGCTGGTGCGAGGAGGCGCAGGTCGAGGTGGCCACCCTGTGGCTGCTGTCCACCGACAACCTCAACCGCAGCGAAGCCGAGCTCAACGCCCTGATGGAGATCATCGCCGGGGTGGTCGACGAGCTCACGAGTCCGGGCCAGTCGTGGCGGGTGCGGATCGTGGGTGCGCTGGACGTGCTGCCCACCGAGACCGCCGCCAGGCTGACCGCGGGTGCGCTGCGGACCGAGGGCCGGACGGGGATGCAGGTCAACGTCGCGGTCGGCTACGGCGGCAGGCGGGAGATCGCCGACGCGGTCCGCAAGCTGCTGCAGCAGCACGCCGAGGCCGGGACCACGATCGAAGAGCTCGCCGAGGTGCTCACGGTCGACCACATCGCCGAGCACCTCTACACCTCCGGCCAGCCGGATCCGGACCTGCTCATCCGCACCTCGGGCGAGCAGCGGTTGTCGGGCTTCATGCTCTGGCAGTCGGCGCACTCGGAGTTCTGGTTCACCGAGGCGTACTGGCCGGAGTTCCGCCGCATCGACTTCCTGCGGGCGTTGCGCGACTACGCGGTGCGCCACCGCCGCCTGGGCCGCTGACCTCGAGCGAGCGGAAAGGCCAGGTCGGTGACGACCTGGCCTTTCCGTTGCGATCAGCTCGCTCAGCCGGCGGACGGGTGGTCCAGAACCGGGGCGTTGACGCATTCCGCAGTCTGCGGGGACAGGATCGGAACGACCGCGCCCAGCACCGCAACGTTGTTGCCGCAGGCCTGCACCGGCAGGACGCTGAGGTTGTTGTCGTTGAGGACGTTCACGCCGTCGTTGTCCTCGCTGTCGGCGTTGGCGACGGGCGCCAGGACCAGCAGACCAGCGGCGGCACCGGCGACAATCGCTGCCTTCTTCAGCACTTGGGTCACTCTCCTTTAGGAATTCCGCGGGATTCGGAGTTCACACCAACGGACTCTGTCCAAATCCCTGTTGGGAGACAGAGCGTGGTGTGTTCCGGACGCAAACTACAGCGAACATGCCCGTTGCCCAAATTCCGTAACACCATTGTGTGAATCCGGATCCATGAATCGCTGGTAGACGCGGAATGCGCGCGCACGAAAAAGGAGCGCCGGCTGGTTCCGGCGCTCCTTCCTCGTCGGCGAAGCCGTCAGCCCGCGCTCGGGTGGTCCAGGATCGGGGCGTTGACGCATTCCACGTTCTGCGGCGAGCCGATCGGGATGGCGGCGCCCAGGACGCCAACGTTGTTGCCGCAGGCCTGCACCGGCAGAACGCTGACGTTGTTGTCGTTCAGGACGTTGATGCCGTCGTTGTCCTCGCTGTCGGCGTTGGCGACGGGGGCCAGGGCCAGCAGGCCGGCGACGGCACCGGCGACAATCACTGCTTTCTTCAGCACAGCTTTGCTCCTTGATGAGATGAGTTGAGCAAGTGCGTGCTTCTGTCCGGAAAGAGTGAACTCCGGAGCGAGTGAAGCACCTGGCTTGAAACGTAACCAGGGGTTGCGGAACGCGATACTTGGATACCACTATTGTGTGTACTATCCCTTCCAGGGCTAATGTACTCGCGAGTATTCGCCGAAAAAGCCCAGCACTCTTCAGGGGCGATGAATTCGGTGAAATCGGGCGCGCGTCCGACCGCGTACCGTCCAGGCGTGGACTCAGCGCGGTTGGTGTCCGACTACGTCCGGCTCGGGTTGCGGTTCGACCGGCTCGAACCGGGCCTGGTCGACTCCTACGCGGGAGACCCGGGGCTGCGGCTGCGGGTGCGCCACGAACCTCGTCCGGACCCGCTGCGGCTCGTCGCGCGAGCCCGCGAGCTTCGCGACGAGCTGGGCGGTTGCGGGCTGGCCGAACCCCGGCGGCGGTTCCTCGACGCTCAGCTCACCGCGCTGGAGGCGATCGGTCTGCGGATCGCCGGTCAGGAGATGTCGTTCCCGGCGGAAGTGCGGGCGTGCTTCCAGGTCAGCCCGGAGCTCGGCGATCCCGACGAGTACCGGGAGGCCCACCGCGAACTCGACGCGTTGCTGCCGGGGACCGGGGCGCTGGCCGATCGGCTCGCGGCCGTCCGGCGCCGCGACCGGCTGCCGCGCGAGCGCCTGGAGGTCTGCCTGGAAGCGGTGTCCGGTGCGCTGCGCTCCCGGGTGCGCGCCCGATTCGGGCTGCCGGTGCAGGAGCTGGTGCGGTACCGGATCGTCACCGATCGACCGTGGAGCGGGTTCAACGAGTACCTCGGCGGATTCCGGTCGCGGGTGTCGGTCAACGCCGACATCGGTCACCGCGCGTCGACCTTGCCGCAGCTGATCGCCCACGAGTCCTACCCGGGTCACCACACCGAGCACTGCCGCAAGGCCGCCGGGATCGCGCGCACCCAGCCGGAGCAGGCGATCTTCCTGGTCAACACCCCGCAGTGCGTGCTCGCCGAAGGTCTCGCCGACCTGGGCCTGCGCGCGGCGGTGGGGGAGGGCTGGGGTTCGTGGACGGCGGAGATCTTCGCCGACCTGGGCATCGCGGTGGACGGAGAGCTCGCCGAGCGGCTGGAGGCGGTGCTGATCCGGCTGCTGCCGGTGCGGCAGGACGCGATGCTGATGCTGCACGCGCGGGGGAGGCCGGAGCAGGACGCGGTCGATCACCTGCGCCGCTGGCTGCTGATGCCGGAAGGCCGGGCGCGGCACCTGGTGAGGTTCATGCGCGACCCGCTGTGGCGGTCCTACACCACGACCTACGTCGAGGGGTTCCGCCTGCTGCGGCGGTGGCTGTCGGACCACCCGGACGGCACATCGAGCGCCGATCGTTACCGACGATTGCTTGACGAGGCGCTTGTACCAGAGGTCCTCCGCGCGGAGATCGCGGCACGCGCGCGGTCCTGAATTTCACCCGAAAAGAGCAGCGAAGCTAACCGGGAGTGTTGAATTGAGTTCGTTCTCGTCGCGGCCGAGGGACGCCTCCTGACCTGCTGACGAATCGTCTGGAAACCTTCTATTTACCTTCTGACCTGCGGAAACAGGCTAGTAGCGCGCGGTGAGCGCGGGAATGATTCGAATCACCTAAGTGGCTGTCTGCTGAAGAGCGATCTCGAAGGTAGCGTTCGCTGGTGACGGGCCGTTCTTCTCTTGCACGTCCGAACGCGGCCCGTCCGGGAGGCCCTGATCGTGGCTGTTGGCTGGAGCGGACGTTCACACGTCCACCTTGGTCGCGGAGGGGGTCGGTGCCCGGCCCTCGCGTGGCGTCGGTGGACCGGACGGTCCAGCGGGAGCACGACGGGGGCAGGCCCGGCCCACCGACGAGCGGGCGTGTTCGGCACGTCCGCGAGGGAGTAGCCGTGACCGCACGACGTTCCCAGCCTCAGGCGCACGAAGCCGTCCGCAGCGACGCGCCCGCGCACACCGCACCTGGCGGTGACTCCGAGGTCCGCACCTACGTCCTGGACACTTCGGTCCTGCTGTCCGATCCGTGGGCGATGGCCCGGTTCGCCGAGCACGACGTGGTGCTCCCGGTGGTGGTCATCTCCGAGCTGGAGGGGAAGCGCCACCACCCCGAACTCGGCTGGTTCGCCCGCGAGGCGCTGCGCGTGCTCGACGATCTCCGGATCAAGCACGGCAGACTGGACCACCCGGTGCTGGTCAACCCTGAGGGCGGCAACGTCCACGTGGAGTTGAACCACTCCGACCCGTCGGTGCTCCCGCCGGGCTTCCGCACGGACTCCAACGACTCCCGCATCCTTGCCTGCTCGCTCAACCTCGCCGCCGAAGGCCGTGAGGTCGTGCTGGTCACCAAGGACATGCCACTGCGGGTCAAGGCCGCGTCGGTGAACCTGGCCGCCGAGGAGTACCGCGCGCAGGACGTCGTGTCGTCGGGCTGGAGCGGCATGGCGGACATCGACGTCGGTTCGGACTCGGTGGACTCGCTGTTCAAGGACGGCGTCGCCGATCTGGAGGAGGCGCGGGACCTGCCGCCGAACACCGGTGTGCGGATGCTCGCCGGACAGCAGAGCGCGCTGGGCCGGATCACCGCGGACAAGCAGGTCCGGCTGGTGCGCGGCGACCGCGAGGTCTTCGGGCTGCACGGTCGTTCGGCGGAGCAGCGGATCGCGCTGGAGCTGCTGATGGATCCCGACGTCGGGATCATCTCGCTCGGCGGCCGCGCCGGTACCGGCAAGTCGGCGCTGGCGCTGTGCGCGGGCCTGGAATCGGTCCTGGAACGCCAGCAGCACCGCAAGGTCGTGGTGTTCCGGCCGGTCTACGCCGTCGGCGGGCAGGAGCTCGGTTACCTGCCGGGCTCCGAGGGCGAGAAGATGGCGCCCTGGGCGCAGGCCGTCTTCGACACGCTCGGCGCGCACGCCAGCGAGAACGTGCTGGAAGAGATCATGGATCGCGGCATGCTCGAGGTGCTGCCGCTGACCCACATCCGCGGCCGTTCGCTGCACGACTCCTTCGTCATCGTCGACGAGGCCCAGTCGCTGGAGCGCAACGTGCTGCTGACGGTCCTGTCGCGGCTCGGCGCGAACTCGCGGGTGGTGCTCACCCACGACGTCGCGCAGCGGGACAACCTGAGAGTGGGCCGCCACGACGGCGTCGCGGCGGTCATCGAGAAGCTCAAGGGCCACCCGCTGTTCGCCCACGTGACGCTGACCCGATCGGAACGGAGCCCGATCGCGGCCCTGGTCACCGAGCTGCTGGAAGGGGACCACACGCCCTGACGCGGTCGTGGGGAGGACGCCTCCGCCAAAGGCGCCCTCCCCACGTCACGCGGTCGACGTTCGCGCGAGGTTCGAGTCCGCCGGTCGGGGTCGAACCTCGCGCGAGATCGTCACCAGCCCGACGGCAGCGGGCGGCCTTCGGCGAAGCCGGCGGCCGACTGGATGCCGACCAGGGCGCGCTCGTGGAACTCCTCCAGGGTGTGCGCGCCCGCGTAGGTGCAGGACGAGCGGACACCCGAGGTGATCTGGTCCAGGAGGTCCTCGACGCCCGGGTTCTGCGGGTCGATGCGCATCCGGGAGCTGGAGATGCCCTCCTCGAACAGGCCCTTGCGGGCCTGGTCGTAGGCGCTGTCGGTGCGGGTCCGGGCCGACACGGCGCGCTTGGAGGCCATGCCGAAGGACTCCTTGTAAGCCCTGCCGTGCTCGTCGCGCTGCAGGTCACCGGGGGACTCGTAGGTCCCGGCGAACCACGATCCGACCATCACCGACGAGGCTCCGGCGGCCAGCGCCAGCGCCACGTCGCGCGGGTGGCGGATGCCGCCGTCGGCCCACACGTGCTTGCCGAGCCTGCGGGCTTCCGCGGCGCACTCGGCGACGGCGGAGAACTGCGGGCGGCCGACACCGGTCATCATCCGGGTCGTGCACATCGCGCCCGGCCCGACGCCGACCTTGATGACGTCCGCCCCGGCCTCGACCAGGTCGCGCACGCCCTCGGCGGTCACCACGTTGCCGGCGACGACCGGGACGGTGGGGCTCGCGGACCGGACGGCCTTGAGCGCGGCGATCATCTTCTCCTGGTGACCGTGCGCGGTGTCCACGACCAGCGTGTCCACCCCGGCCGCCAGCAGCGCGGACGCCTTGGCGGCGACGTCACCGTTCACGCCGATCGCGGCGGCCACCCGCAGGCGGCCCTCGGCGTCGAGAGCGGGGGTGTAGATGGCGGCGCGCAGGGCGCCCTTCTTGGTCATGATCCCGGAGAGCCGGCCTTCGGCGTCGACCGCGATCGCGACGTTGCGGCCCTGCTTGTGCAGCTGCTCGAAGACCTCGCGCGAGTCCGTCTCCAGCGGCAGCACCACGGGGTGGGCGTCGGCGACCTCGCCGACCCGCGCGAAGCGGTCCACACCGGTGCAGGCGGCCTCGTCGACGACGCCGAGCGGCTTGTCCTCGTCGTCGACCACCACCAGGGCGCCGTGGGCGCGCTTGGGCAGCAGGTTCAGGGCGTCGGCGACCGCGTCGTCGGTGTGCAACGCCAGCGGCGTGTCCCACAGCGGGTGCCTGGTCTTGACCCAGGACACGATCTCGGCGACCGCGCTCGGGTCGACGTCCTGCGGGAGGATCACCAGGCCACCGCGTCGCGCGACGGTCTCGGCCATGCGCCTGCCGGCCACGGCGGTCATGTTCGCGACCACGATCGGCAAGGTCGCGCCGGTGCCGTCGCAGGTCGCCAGGTCGACGTCGAAGCGCGACTCGACTCCGGAGCGCCGGGGCGCCAGGAAGACGTCGTCGTAGGTCAGGTCGGTAGAGGGCTGTTGCCCGTTCAAGAACTGCACGTCGCACCACGATACGTGCCCCGAGCGGCCACCGGGCCCTCCAGATCACCTGATCAAGGGGCGTTCGAGGTCACGGCCCCATGAGCGGTGCCCTCAGACGTCCTCTTCGGTGAGGGGTTCGAAGGACCGGTAGGCGTCGTAGTTGCGGAAGAAGCGGCTGTAGAGCTCGGAGCCGTCGTCGAACGTGGCGTCCTCGAGGGGCTTGACCTCGACGATCTGCTTGAGCTTCCAGTTGACCACGTCGTGGTTCTCGTTCTGGTAGCTGGTCTCCTGCTGCTTGCCGTACTCCCTGGCCTTCTCGGCGGCCTCGTCCTCGGACTCGGCGGTGAGCAGGACGAACGACTCCTCGAAGAGCGGCTTGTGGCCGGTCGCCTCGCTGGTGGCCTCCAGCAGGAGCACGGCGACGTAGTGGTCGAGCTCGACCGATGACTCGCGCTGCTGGAAGTCACGCGGGTCGATGGTTCCCGGTCCGATGTCGATCGAACCGACGGCGTCGAAGTCCTCGCTGCTCATGCCCCCAGGATCTCACCCGCCGCGGAGCATCCCGCGAACCGCCTCGATGGTGTCCGCCTCGGCCGCGTCCTTGTCCGGCCGGTAGCGCAGCACCCGGGCGAAGCGCAGCGCGACTCCACCGGGATACCGGCTGCTGGTCTGCACCCCGTCGAGCTCGACCTCCACCACCAGCTCCGGGACGACGCGCACCGTCCAGTCGTCGCCTCCGGTGGCCCGCTGCTGGAACTCGGCGGTCTGCCAGGCCAGCAGCTCGTCGGTGAGGCCCTTGAAGGTCTTGCCGACCATGATCGGCGGGCCGCCGTCGGTGTCGCGGGCGCCCAGGTGCAGGTTGGACAGGTAGCCGCGGCGGCGGCCGTGGCCCCACTCGGCGGCCAGCACGACCAGGTCGAGGGTGTGCTCGGGCTTGACCTTGCGCCACGCCTTGCCGCGCCGGCCCGCCGCGTACGGCGAGTCGAGCTCCTTGACCACCACGCCCTCGTGGCCGTGCGCCAGCGCGTCGTCGAACAGCGCGGCGGCGTCCTCCGGGGTGGGCGACAGGACGCCCGGGATCCGGTGGTCGCCCGCGACCTGCTCCAACGCCTTCAGCCGGTCGGCCAGCGGCCGGTCGAGCAGGTCCGACCCGTCCAGGTGCAGGCAGTCGAAGAAGTACGGGTGCAGCAGCTCGGCCCGCTGCTCCTGGGCGCCGAAGCGGGCCATCGTCTCCTGGAACGGGCGGGGACGTCCGGCGTCGTCGAGGGCCAGCGTCTCGCCGTCGAGCACCACCGAGCGGCAGTCCAGGCCCCGCACCAGCTCCACCAGCTCGGCGACGTTGCTGGTGATCTCGCGCAGCGTGCGGGTGTAGACGTGCACCTCGTCGCCGTCGCGGTGGACCTGGATGCGGGCGCCGTCGAGCTTGTGCTCGACGCTGCACCCACCGAGCTCGGCCAGCGCGGCGTCCAGGGTTTCCGCTGGTGATGCCAGCATCGGGCGGATCGGGCGGCCGAGCTCCAGGTGGAACTCGGCGAGCGCGGACTCGCCGCCGATCAGCGCCGCCTCGGCGGTCGCGGGGAGCCTGCCGGAGAGCATGAACGCGCGTCGCACGGCCTCGGTGCGCACCTCGGCCGCCGCGGCGATGGCCTCGACCATCACGCCTTCCAGCGCGCCCTGCCGGAGCTCGCCGCCCAGCAGGCGCAGCAGGAACGACTGCTCCGCCTCGGTAGAACGCCCGAGCAGCGCGCTCAGCGCGTCGGCCCGTCGTCGCCCTGACCCCGAGCCGCTGATCGTCCGCACTTCGCCGACCGCCGCTTCGACCTCGCCGATGGTCAACCCGGGTTCGGTCGCAGGCGGGACCTGCAACGCGGACAGCGTCGACCAGCCGACTCCGGCCCGGCCGCCGGGGAGCTCGCCCGCCAGCAGCGCCGTGGCCGCGGCGACCTCCGCGGGCTCCAGCTGCCGCAGCAGCGCGGCGATCGCCGATGTCTTCGCCTTGCGCGAGGACGTCGCCGCGACCTCGGCGGAGGCCGCGACGACGTCCGAGAGCAGCACCACGCCTCCATGGTGCGCACCGCTCCGACAATTCGCGGAAGCACCAGCGCGTCGTCAGCCGCCGTGGGCCATGCGGAGGACGTCCAGGGCTTCGTCGAGCTGCTCGATCGTGAGCTTGCCGGACTCGACGTGACCGCGTTCGAGGACGACCTCGCGGATGGGCTTGCGCTCCTTGAGCGCCTGCTTGGCGACCGCGGCGGCCTCCTCGTAGCCGATGTAGCGGTTGAGGGGCGTGACGATCGACGGCGAGCCCTCGGCGTAGGCGCGGGCCTGCTCGGTGTTGACCTGCACGTCGGCGAAGACCTTGTCGGCCAGCTGCCGCGACACCGCCGCCAGCAGCCGGGACGATTCCAGCACGTTGCGGGCGATGACCGGCAGCATCACGTTGAGCTGGAAGTTGCCCTGCGATCCGGCGAAGGCCACCGCCGCGTCGTTGCCGATGACCTGGGCGACGACCTGCAGCGTCGCTTCCGGGATCACCGGGTTGACCTTGCCCGGCATGATCGACGACCCGGGCTGCAGGTCCGGCAGGGCCAGCTCGCCGAGGCCGGTGCGCGGGCCGGAACCCAGCCAGCGAAGGTCGTTGGCGATCTTGGTGAGGCTGACCGCCACCGTGCGCAGGTGACCGGAGGTCTCCACCACGGAGTCCTGCGCGGCCTGCGCCTCGAAGTGGTCGCGGGCCTCGGTCAGCGGCAGACCGGTCACCCGGGCGAGCTCCTCGGCGACGGCCCGGCCGAAGCCCTCCGGCGCGTTGAGCCCGGAGCCCACGGCGGTGCCGCCGATGGGCAGCTCGCCCAGCCGGGGCAGGCCGGTCCGCAGCCGCTCGACGCCGTAGCGGACCTGCGACGCCCACGCGCCCGCCTCCTGGGCGAGGGTGATCGGCACGGCGTCCATCAGGTGCGTGCGGCCGGACTTGACGACCTCGGTCCACCCGGCTGCGCGGCCCTCGATCGTCGTGGCCAGGTGCTCCAGGGCCGGGATGACGTCGGCGAGCACGGCCTCGGTGGCGGCGACGTGGATGGTCGTCGGGAACGTGTCGTTGGACGACTGCGAGGCGTTGACGTCGTCGTTCGGGTGCACGTCGCGGCCGAGAGCGCGGGTGGCCAGGGTCGCGATGACCTCGTTGGCGTTCATGTTCGACGACGTGCCGGAGCCGGTCTGGAAGACGTCGATCGGGAAGTGCTCGTCGTGCGCGCCCTCGGCGACCTCGTCGGCGGCGCGGGCGATGGCCTCGGCGATGTCGGCGTCGAGCACCCCCAACCGGCCGTTGACCCGGGCGGTGGCGGCTTTGAGCAGGCCGAGCGCGCGGATCTGCGCGCGCTCCAGGCCCCGGCCGGAGATCGGGAAGTTCTCCACGGCCCGCTGCGTCTGCGCCCGGTAGAGGGCGTCGGCGGGCACCCGAACCTCGCCCATCGTGTCGTGTTCGATCCGGTACTGGGATTCAGCCATGTTCGAAGTGTCCCGCCGATCAACCGGCCGGGTCAGCGTGGCACGCCCCACGGGCCGGGCGTTCCCTCAGGAAATGACCGATCTGGAACGATCTAGGTGGCAGATCTGACAAAGCCCGCCCCCGGAGATCGGGAGCGGGCTTCGCCGCGGGGATCAACCGATGGTGGAGGAGATCCAGTCCTTGTAGGCGGTGGCGTCGGTGTAGACCGAAGGAGCCGTGCCGCAGACCGGGACCGGGCTGCCGAGACGGCTCGTCACGCCGGTCAGCTTCCAGTCGCCGGGAGTGCCCTCCAGCTGCGGGCCGCCGGAGTCGCCGAAGCAGGCGTTGGCCAGGGGCTCCTGGCTGGAGGTGCAGATCTCGGTGGGGCCGTCGATGGAGCTGAGCGTGCAGCCCGCGTCAGGCGCGACCTGGGTCTCCAGCTCCTGCAGCTGTTCCGGCGGTTCGCCGCAGCCGCGCACCGGGCAGGTCACGCCCCAGCCGATGATCCGCGACGGCGTGCCGTCGGCGCCGGAGGCGTCGGCGATGTCGATCGGCGTCTCGGACACCGCCTTGTTGAGCTTGAGCAGTGCGATGTCGCCGTTGGGGTTGTTGGTCTCGTAGTCCGGGTGCACGACGACCTCGGACACACCGGCTTCGGTTCCGCCGCTGCTCCAGGTCGGGCTGCCGATCCGCAGGCCGAGGTCGGCCGGTGCCGCGTCGGCGACGCAGTGCGCCGCGGTGAGCACCCACTGCTCGTCGATCAGCGAGGCGCCGCAGCTGTGCGACCCCGATCGTTGCAGCGAGGACATCCATTCGTAGGACTCGGTGGCGTCGTGACCGCCGACGATCAGCGCCCCCGGGTTGTCGATGGCCTGCGCCGCAGGCGCGAAGCCGGCGCTGAGCGCCAGCGCGGCGATGCCGCTGAGCAGCGCGGATGATTTCTTCACAGAGCTTTCCCTCCCCGACGTGATCCCCTTCCCCCGGAAGTTAGGGGTGGGGTGGAGGGCCAGGTACCGCCGCACGCTGCAGCGAATTGCGCTGATCGGACCAGCATCGGCGAAGGGCGGACACATCGGCCGGATCCGACTAGCCTGAGATCCGTATCACAAGGCCTGCGACGGGATGCCGAGATGGCGCACGAGGTCGATCTGCTGGTGGTGGGTGCCGGTCCGACCGGGCTTTTCGCCGCCTACTACGCCGGGTTTCGCGGGATGTCGGTGGCGCTGGTCGACGCGCTGCCGGAGCCGGGTGGCCAGGTGACCGCGATGTACCCGGAGAAGATGATCTTCGACGTGGCGGGTTTCCCGGAGATCCGAGGGCGCGACCTGATCGCCGCGCTGGTCGAGCAGGCAGACCAGTACGGCCCGCGCTACCTGCTCGGGCGCCCAGCCGTCTCGTTGTCCGATGTGGACGGCGGCTTGCTGGTCGACGTCGGCGAGGGCGAGCAGGTCCGGGCCGGGGCGGTGCTGGTCACGGCCGGGATCGGCGAGTTCACCCCGAGACCGCTTCCCGCGGGCGGCGAGTGGATCGGCAAGGGCGTCGTGCACTTCATCCCCGAGCTGTCCGCGCACGCCGGGCACGACGTGGTCGTCGTCGGCGGTGGTGACTCGGCGTTCGACTGGGCGCTGGCGCTGCAACCCGTGGCACGCAGCGTGACGCTGGTGCACCGGCGGACCCGCTTCCGCGCCCACGAGGGCCTGATCACCAAGGTCGAGCAGCTGGGCGTTCCGCTGATCGTCCCGGCCGAGGTCGCCGAAATCCGCGGCGACGCGGGCGGACTGATCGAGGTGGCCATCGACGTCGACGGGAAACGACGCGTCCTGCCCGCGCAAACCGTCGTCGCGGCACTGGGTTTCACCGCCGATCTCGGCCCGATCGAATCCTGGGGCCTGGACCTGGAGAAGCGCTCGATCCTGGTCGACACGACGATGCGCACCAGCCGCGCCCGCGTCTACGCCGCAGGCGACGTCGCCGCCTACCCGGGGAAGGTCAAGCTCATCGCCACCGGCTTCGGCGAAGCCGCCACTGCGGTCAACAACATCGCCGTCGAGCTCAACCCCGACGCCCACCTCTTCCCCGGGCACTCCTCGAACCTCGGTTGAGGGCTCTGCTCGTCCTTCGTGGCAGAACGCCGTCTGGGCCCCGAACGTGGAAACGGCACCCGGGAACGACGTCCCGGGTGCCGCGTCAGGGTTGCTGAACGGGTCAGCCGCCGGTGTTCTGGTTGATCCAGTCGGCGAAGGCGGTCACGTCGGTGTAGATCGACGGGCCGGTGGCGCAGGTGGAGTCGCCGTTGCCGGAGCGGCTCGTGGCGCCGATCAGCTCCCAGCTGCCCTGGGTGCCCTTGATCTGCGGGCCGCCCGAGTCGCCGTAGCAGGCGCCGGAGTTGCCGCCGGGGTTGTCGGTGCAGATCTCGCCCGCGCCGTCGATGCCGGTGCAGCCGGCGTCGTCGACGATGCTGGTGTCGAGCTCCTGCAGGTTCGACGGAACCTCACCGCAGCCGGTCTCCGGGCAGGTCTGGCCCCAGCCGATGATGCGGCTCGGGGTGCCGGCCGGACCCGACTCAGCGGCGATCGAGATCGGCGCGGCGGACAGCTGCTTGTCCAGCTGCAGCACCGCGAGGTCGGCGGTGTCGTGCACCTGGGTCTTGGTCACGGCGGCTTCCTCGCCACCGGTGGTGTTGTCGTTGCTGCCCACGCGGACCGTGAAGTCACCGCCGCTCTGAACGCAGTGCGCGGCCGTCACCACCCAGTCCGGCTTGATCAGCGCGCCGCCGCAGACGTGGCTGCCCTGCTGCTGCAGCGAAACCATGAACGAGTAGGTCTCGGTCGCGTCGTGACCACCGATGATCATCGGGTCGACGTCGTCACCGGCGGCGACGGCGGGCATGCTCAGCGCGCCCACTGCGCTGACCGCGGCGACCGCGGAGATGAGAGCCGAACGAATGCGCATGTGTGTCGAATCCTCCGGGTATCCCGGCTCCGAAGGCCGGCTGGCCGCTGACGCTAACGGCGCCCCCGACTCCTGGCGTACCGACGAAGGTCGTAGGAGGCGGACCGAAAGAGTGGTGGCCCGCGGACAATCCGCAGGCCACCACCTTGATCAAGACCGGTTGAGCCGGTTTTTCCCGGATTCCCGATAAGGGTGACTACTCGTCGCTCTCACCCAGGTCCACGTCGGCGTACTCGCGCAGCTTGGTGAGCTTGTGCGAGGCGTCCACGACGCGCGTCGTGCCCGACTTCGACCGCATCACGATCGACTGCGTGGTGCACCGGTCGGCGCGGTAGTGCACGCCGCGCAGCAGCGCGCCATCGGTGATGCCGGTCGCCACGAAGAACATGTTGTCGCCGCGCACCAGGTCCGAAGTGGTCAGCACCTGGTTCGGGTCGTGCCCGGCCTCGCGCAGCTTCGCCCGCTCCTCGTCGTCGCGCGGCCACAACCGGCCCTGGATCTCACCGTCGAGGCACTTCAGCGCGCACGCGGTGATGATGCCCTCCGGGGTGCCGCCGATGCCCAGCAGCATGTCCACGCCGCTGTTCGGGCGAGCCGCCGCGATCGCGCCCGCCACGTCGCCGTCGGAGATGAACTGCACGCGGGCACCGGACTCGCGGACCTCCTTGACCAGCTGCTCGTGCCGCGGCCGGTCCAGCACGCACACCGTCACGTCGGATACGTCGACGTGCTTGGCCTTGGCGACCCGGCGGACGTTCTCCGAGATCGGGGCGCTGATGTCGATGACCCCCGCGGCCTCCGGGCCGACGGCCATCTTCTCCATGTAGAACACCGCGGACGGGTCGAACATGGTGCCGCGCTCGGACACCGCCAGCACCGCCAGCGCGTTCGGCATGCCCTTGCTGAGCAGCGTCGTACCGTCGATCGGGTCCACGGCGACGTCGACCTCCGGGCCTTCCCCGTTGCCGACCTCCTCGCCGTTGTAGAGCATCGGCGCTTCGTCCTTCTCGCCCTCGCCGATGACCACCGTGCCGCGCATCGACACGGTGCCGATGAGTTTGCGCATGGCGTCCACCGCGGCTCCGTCACCCGCGTTCTTGTCGCCGCGGCCGACCCAGCGACCACCGGCCATCGCCGCGGCTTCGGTCACGCGGACGAGTTCCATCGCCAAGTTGCGATCGGGTGCTTCCGGGTGTCGTTGCGTCATCGCGCCCTCCCCGTTGTGAGGCATCGTCGGTACCGCCCGAGTCCGGCGGGAAAACGCCCCGCGCTCAGGCTTGTTGGCTGCGATCTTCCCAGATCATCGGGGTTCGGGGATCACTCGCGTGGGGCAGCCCACTCCCTCTGCCCCTGCCCGCTGAGCTGCGGTGCTGCCGGTGAGAGCATGGGTGCCGTGGCTGAACCCCGCAACCAGCAACCGGCTCCGTCCCGCCCGCCGCGGACGATGTCGGCGATGCTCTTCGCCATCCTGCCGTTGGTGCTGGTCTCGTTCGGCATCGCAGGCCTGTTCACGCAGTGCTCGTTCACTCCCACCGGCCCGACGGTCGACAACGGATCGGTGCCCACGGTGAACGTTCAGGCCGAGCTTCAAGACGCCGCCGCCGGAGTGGACTTCCCGGTGGTCGATCCGAAGCTGCCCGCAAGCTGGCGGGCCAACTCCAGCAGCAGCACCACGCTGCCCTCGCACACCGAGGTCGTCCGGGTCGGCTGGCTGACCGGCGACGCGCAGTACCTGCGCCTGGCCCAGTCCAACGCCACCGAGGAGGAGCTGGTCGCGGGCGAGACGCGGCGGGCACCGCAGGCGCTCGGCACCGTCGAGGCCGGTGGCCGCCAGTGGATCCGCTACCAGGGCGTTCGCGACGAGCAGGCGTGGGTGTCCGAGCGCGACGGAGTCCGCCTGCTGATCACCGGCAACGCCGGCGAAGCGGAGTTCCGCACCCTGGCCGAAGCGGCGCTGACGGCGCCGGGGATCAGCTGAAACGACTCCGCCCCTGCGAAGTCACGCGGCCGGGTGACTCATTTCGAATTTCGCGCGAAATTCGAAAAGGCCTGGTGAGGGTGCCTCAGGAGTCGTCTTCGACCGCGGCGAGGGCGCGTTCGACGCGTTCGCGGGCACCGGCGAGGTGGCGTTCGCAGACCGCCGCCAGCGCTTCGCCCTTCTCCCAGAGGGCCAGCGAGTCCTCCAGGGACAGCCCGCCGGCCTCCAGCTGCTTGACGACCTCGGCCAGCTGGTCGCGGGCGTCCTCGTAGCCGAGCTCGGCGACCTCCGGGTGCTCGGCGACCGGGTCGAAGTGCTCGTCCTGCTGGTTCTCGGTCACGGGGTGGGGCTCTCCACATTCGCTCGCACGGACACCACCGCGGTGGCGATCGCCTGGTCGTAGCCGACGAAGGCCTCGGCGAACTCCGCGCCGTCACCTTCGCGCACCGCGTCGTTGATGCGCAGCTGGGCCTCCGCGACCCTACGTCGGTGGGCCGACGCAGCCCACCAGGTGGGGCCCACGTACCCCGAGGTCGCGTCGATCAAGGCCCGCAGCCTGCCGGGCAGGTCCTTGCGCTCGGCCGAATCGCACCCGCCGAGGAGCGCAGCCCAGGTCCCCTCCGCCGTGACCTCGGCGGCCTCGGCGCAGCGCCGGACCTCGCCCGCCCGCTCCGCGCTGCGCGCCGCGCCCACGGTGAGGGGGAGGAACGAGGGCTCCTGCTTCGGGTGCACGTGGAATTCCTTGGTCAGTCCGGCACGACGGCGTGGACCGCGCCGTCGGCGACCCGCACCCGCAGCCGGGTGCCCGGAGGCGCGTCATCGACGGAGCGCAGCACCCCGTCGACCTCGTCGGTCTCCTCGATGCGCTGCACGATCGCGTATCCACGAGTCAGAGTGGCCGCAGGGCCCAGGGTCGTCAAGCGTGATCGAGTAGCGCTCAACGCGTGCCCCTCCGCGGTGAGCACCGTGCTCATCGCCCGCCGGGAGCGTTCGCGCAGCATCGCGACCTGCTCGGAGCGCTGCTGCAGCGGGCGGTGCGGGTCGGCCAGCGCGGGCCTGCTGCGCAGCTGGTCGAGCAGCCTGCGCTCCCGATCCACCCATCCGTGCAGCGCCCGCCGAGCCCGGTCGCGCAGCTGCCGGATGCGCTGGCCCTCCTCGGCCACGTCGGGCACCACGCGCTTGCCCGCACCCGTCGGTGTGGAACAGCGCACATCGGCGACGTGGTCGAGCAGCGGCGAGTCCGGTTCGTGCCCGATCGCGCTGACCACCGGGGTCTTGCAGGCCGACACCGCCCGGCACAGCGCCTCGTCGGAGAACGGCAGCAGGTCCTCGACGCTGCCGCCACCGCGCGCCAGCACGATCACGTCGACCTCGGGCATCCGGTCGAGCTCCTCCAGCGCGGGCAGGATCTGCGGCACCGCGCTGGTGCCCTGCACGGCGACGTTGCGGATCTCGAACTGCACGGCCGGCCAGCGCAGCTGCGCGTTGGTCAGCACGTCGTGCTCGGCGGCCGAGGCGCGGCCGGTGATCAGGCCGACCCGGTTGGGCAGGAACGGCAGCGGCCGCTTGCGGGCAGGGTCGAACAGGCCCTCGGCCTTGAGCAGCTGGCGGAGCCGTTCGATGCGGGCGAGCAGCTCGCCGATGCCCACGGCCCGGATCTCGTCGACCCGCAGGCTCAGCGTGCCGCGACCGACGAAGAAGGTCGGCTTGCCGTGCACCACGACCCGGCTGCCATCGGTCAGCGGCGGGTCCATCTTGCGCAGCAGCGACGACGAGCAGGTCAAGGTCAGCGACACGTCCGCGGAGGGATCGCGGAGCGTCAGGAACGCCGTCTGCGCGCCGGACCGCATCGAGATCTGGGTGATCTGCCCCTCGACCCAGATCTGTCCGAGCCGGTTGATCCAGTCGGCGATCTTGCGGGCCACCGTCCGCACCGGCCAAGGTTCCTCAGCACTAGTAGGCGAACTCAGCGTTCCTCCTCTTTCGGTGGTGGTTCCGGCTCATTCTGCTTGGCGGTGCGGGCGGGGGAACCTGAGCGGCTCCGTGGACTCCGCGCGCCACTCCTTGAGTATGTCGATACGCGGCGTCGCGGCGTGCTCGCCACGCAACCGCTCAGAACCCCCGGCGGTGCCGGCTGCTCAGGTGGTGAAGGAGAAAGCACCTTCGGTGCTTGTCTACTGATCTCTTAGGCGGGTGAGGCGGTTGCGCAGCATCCGGAGGTAGTCCGGGCGTTGCTGGTTGCGCTCCTCGTGGGCGAGCAGTTCGGCGAGGTCGTCTTCGGTGAACGAGCGCAGGCGACCGCGCAGCTGGGGGAGGCTCAGCGCGTCGTAGTCGGCGAGCAGCGAGTTCTCCTCGCCCTCGGGCTCGACGACCACCTCCGGTCCCGCGGCGATGTCCTCGTCGAACGTCGCCCACGACGGTTCTTCCTCCGGCGTGCGCAGGCCCGACAGCGCCTCGTCGCCCTTGATCGCGAGCTCGGTGATGTGCTGCTGCACCCGCATCGACGCCTGCAACGCCTGGCTGGCGACGGTCACGGGCATGCCGAGGAGGGTGGCCGGGAGCGCGCGGGCCTGCTCGACGGCGGTCGCCGCGAGACCGGCCGCCACCCGCACCGGGAAGGGGAACACTGACATGCGCCCAGCCTGCCGCAGAAGTGGCCGCCAGACCATCGGTTCAACGCCGGAATGTGACCGAGGACCGACGCCCGGCAGAACCGCGAGAGACCCCTCGATGGAGTGACAGTGAGCACCGACCGGAGGCAGAGCGGGCAGGCGCGGATCCGTACCCTTGATGGCATGACGACCACGCCTGAGGCCCGCGACCTCGAACCCGACCCCGTTGACGACGCCGGCCGGACCAAGCGGGTCCTGCTGGCCAAGCCCCGTGGTTACTGCGCAGGTGTCGACCGCGCAGTCATCACCGTCGAGAAGGCGTTGGAAACCTACGGCCCGCCCGTCTACGTCCGCAAGGAGATCGTGCACAACCGGCACGTCGTGGACACCCTGACCGAGCGCGGCGTGATCTTCGTGGAGGAGACCGACGAGGTGCCCGAGGGCGCGCTCGTGGTGTTCTCCGCGCACGGCGTGTCCCCGGCCGTCCACCAGGAGGCCGAGGAGCGCAAGCTCCGCACGATCGACGCCACCTGCCCGCTGGTGACGAAGGTGCACAAGGAGGTCAACCGCTTCGCGCGCGACGACTACGACATCCTGCTGATCGGCCACGAGGGCCACGAGGAGGTCGAGGGCACCGCCGGTGAGGCGCCCGATCGCGTGCAGCTGGTGGACAAGCCCGAGGACATCGACAAGGTGCAGGTCCGCGACCCGAGCAAGGTCGTCTGGCTGTCGCAGACCACCCTCAGCGTCGACGAGACGATGGAGCGGGTGGACCAGCTCACCGAGAAGTACCCGACCTTGCAGGCCCCGCCCAGCGACGACATCTGCTACGCCACCTCCAACCGCCAGCAGGCGGTCAAGGTGATGGCCCCGCAGTGCGACCTGGTGATCGTGGTGGGCTCGCAGAACTCCTCGAACTCCAAGCGGCTGGTCGAGGTCGCGCTGCAGGCCGGAGCGTCGGACTCGCACCTGATCGACTACGCGTCGCAGATCGACGACGCCTGGCTGGACGGGGTGACCACGGTCGGCGTCACCAGCGGTGCGTCCGTCCCGGACGTGCTGGTGCTGCAGGTCCTGGACCACCTCGCCGAGCGCGGCTGGGGCGACGTTGAAGAGGTCACGACCGCCAACGAGAAGGTCACCTTCGCGCTGCCCCGCGAGCTCCGCAAGGACCTCGACGAGAACAAGGACAACCCCCGGAGCGTCCGCTGAGCTGACCTCACGCGAAAAGCCGCCCGGCTCCGAGTTCCTGGAGCCGGGCGGCTTTTTCGCGTCTCTACGGGCCGGGACGCCGGGGGCGGCCCCCGGGTGGCGGTTCCGGCGGGCGCGGGCGTCCTGGGCCGCCCTGGCGGGGCGGACGGGGTCCTCCCGCGCGCGGGTCGTTGGGGCGAGGACGTCCGGGCACGTCGCCGCGGCGCGGGGCGTCGCCCTTCGGGCGTCCCTGGGTCTCGCGCGGCCCGGTGCCCCGGGGCTGCCGGGGCTCGGCACGGCGGTCGCCACCGCGGCCCTCGTCGCGGGGTTTGCGCTGGTCGCCGCGGGGTTTGCGGTCTCGATCCGAAGCCGGGCGCTTGCGCGGTGCCTCGTCCCGCGCGGACTTCTTGGGCGGCGGAACGGGTCTGGCCTTCTTCGTCTTGGCGTCGGGGTCGACGCCGAGGTCGAAGTCTTCGTCGGTCTCGACCTTCTGCGTGACGAACATCCGGAGCAGCCCGATGCCGAGCGCGACCGCGGTGGCCCCGGCCATGATCGGGAAGCTGGTGATCAGCGGGCGCGCGACCGACAGCGCCTTGCCCATGATGCCCGCGCCCGACGTGCTCCCGGCTCCGGCGATCAGCACCAGCACGGGCATCACGATGCCGAGAACGAGCGGTGGCTGCACCATCGGACCGAACACGCTTCGCCGCTGCACCAGCAGCACCGCAGCCAGACAACCGAGGAAGAAGCAGGTCTTGAAGATGAATCCGGGCTGTTTCCAGATCAGGGTGTCCAGCACGGTGCCGATCGCGGTCGGGACGGCAGCCAGCAGCACGGCGCCCCACAGCGGCACCCCGTTGGTGCTGAACGCGGAGCGCGCACCCCATTCGGGCGCGCCATTACCGGAAGTTGAAGCGCTCTGGCTCTCGCGGATCGCGGTCACAATCCCCAACGGTAACGGTCCAGTACCTCACCGCGAGAGCCCTCTCTGGGAACGGGCGCATTAGCCCACGTCGGGTGATGGTTTCGACACGACGCGGCGTGATCGTCACGTGATCTTCGTGCAGCCAAATGGATGCCGTATCCCTCGGTCGAGCTTGTGAGCCTTGACACAGGGAGTGCGGCCATCTTAGCGTCCGAGCAATCGTTTTCTCGCCTGCGTGAGTGACGAGACGGGGGTCGGAATGAACACGGCGCCACCGCTGGTCGAGCTGACCGGCATCACCAAGCGTTACGGCGGTGTGCTCGCCTGCGATGGGGTTGACCTCACGGTTCGCGGCGGCGAGGTGCACGCTCTGCTCGGCGAGAACGGGGCGGGCAAGAGCACCCTGATGAAGGTCCTCTCCGGTGACATCACCGACCACGCCGGTGGGATCACCATCGAGGGTCACCCGGTCCAGTTCGGAAAACCCGCGGACGCCCAACACGCCGGGGTCGCGATGATCCACCAGGAGCTCGACCTCGTCCCGGCCCTGAGCGTCGCCGAGAACCTCCACCTGGGGCGCGAACCGCGCACCCGGCTGGGCACCGTGGACCGGCGCGCGATGTCCGAGCGCACCCGGGAGTTGTTGCGGCGCACCGGAATCGACCTCGACCCGAACCGGCCGGTCGGCGAACTGCGGGTCGGCGAGCAGCAGCTGGTCACCATCGCCCGCGCGCTGTCGCTGGACGCCAAGGTGCTGATCATGGACGAGCCGACCTCGGCACTGTCCACAACGGAGGTCGGCCGGCTCTTCGGCGTCATCGGCGAGCTGCGCCGCACCGGCACAGGCATCGTCTACATCTCGCACCGGATGGACGAGATCGGTCAGGTCGCCGACCGCGCCACCGTGCTGCGCAACGGCCGCAAGGTCGCCGAGTTCGACGCGCAGGCGATGACCGCCGAGGAAGCCGCCGAAGCGATGGTCGGCCGCACGGTGCAGACCCGCTTCCGCTCGCAGACCGTCGACATCGGTGAAGAACTGCTCAGCGTCAAGGGCTTCGTCGTCCACCCCCGCCGCGCGCGGGTCGGCAGGAGGGAGCCCGACGGCATCGATCTGACCGTCCGCAGCGGCGAGATCGTCGGGCTGTGCGGACTGCTCGGAGCCGGGCGGACCGAACTGCTCGAATCGCTCTACGGCGCGGGCTCGTCCGGGACCTGGGAGGGTGAGGTCTCGCTCGACGGGAAGCCGGTGCGCCCGGCAGGGCCGAGGCAGGCGCTGCGCTCGGGGATCGCCTTCGTGCCGGAGGACCGGCGCAGCTCCGGGCTGGTGCTCGGGCACTCGGTCACCGCCAACACCGTGCTGTCGGTGCTGGACAGGCTGGGTGTCGCCGGAATGGTGCGCCGCAGGTCCGAACTCGACGCGACCCGGCGCAGCGTCGACCAGCTCAAGGTCAAGCTCGGCCAGATCTCCGACGCGGTCGGCACCCTCTCCGGCGGCAACCAGCAGAAGGTCGTCTTCGGGCGCATGCTGCTCACCGAGCCCCGACTGCTGCTGCTCGACGACCCGACGCGGGGCGTGGACATCGGCGCGAAGGCGGAGATCTACCAGTTGCTCTCGGACATCGCGGGTCGTGGCATCGGCGTGCTGCTGGCTTCCTCGGAACTCCCCGAGCTGGTGGGGGTCTGCCACCGGGTGGTCGTGCTGCGCGCCGGGCGCAGCGTCGCCGAGTTCGACACCGCTCATGCCGGGGAGGCCGACCTGCTGGCAGCCGCGATGGGCGATCGGAACGGGAATCCACCGGGGCCGGCGGTCGGCACCGGGCAGAGCACCGGGGGAGGTGCGAATTGAGCAATCAGACGGAGCAGCGGCCCGTGCCCGGAGACCTGCCCGCCCAGCGTTCCAAGCGGACCGACACCGTCGAGACCCTGTTCAAGTTCCAGAGTTTCTTCGGTCTGGTCGCGGTGTTCATCGCGGCGGTGATCTTCTCACCCCGCAACGACGGCCAGATCCTGTTCCTGAGCAGCGACAACCTGTTCAACATCGTGCGCGCGGTCTCCGAGATCGGGATCATCGCGATCGGGCTGACCTTCGTGATCCTCATCGGCGGCATCGACCTGTCGGTCGGGTCGGTGCTGGGGCTGGCGGCGGTCGGTTCCGCGGTGCTCATGGTCAACAGCGGCTACGGCGTGTGGGCCACGGTGCTCGTCGTGCTGTTGGCCGGAATCGTCTTCGGTTTCCTGCAGGGTGCCGCGGTGGCGCTGCTGGGGGTGCAGGCGTTCATCGTCACCCTGGCCGGATTGCAGATCGCGCGCGGCCTGGCGCGCATGTGGTCCGGCGGCGAGACCGTGCAGATCTCCTACGGCGACGGCCCGGGGCAGGCCCCGATGCTGTTCTCGCTGCTGGGGGAGCGGACCTTCGGTGGTGTGGTGCCGATCCCGGCGCTGATCTTCGCCGCGGTGGCCGTAATCGCGATCCTGTTCCTGCGCTCCAGCGCCTACTCCCGGCACCTGTACGCGATCGGCGGAAACGAGAAGGCGGCTCGGCTTTCGGGCGTGCCGGTGAACCGGGTCAAGATCGTCGCTTTCGTCATCGCGGGGTTCTGCGCCGCGCTGGCCGGCATCGTGCACGCCGGTCAGCTCAACGCGGGCAGCCCCAACGACGGAACCGCCTACGAGCTCGACGGAATCGCCGCGGTGGTCGTCGGCGGCACCAGCCTGGCCGGCGGCCGGGGTTCGGTGATCGGCACCATCGCCGGTGCTCTGCTGCTCGGCATCCTCAACAACATCCTGAGCCTGAACAGCGTCAACACCGATCTGCAACTGCTGATCAAGGGTCTGGTGATCGTCGCGGCGGCGGCGCTGCAGCGCCTGCGCCCCACGGCCTGAGGCAGATCTACCGAAGGGAGCACGATGCGCAAGACAACGAAGTCCTTGGTCGCAATCACGTGCGCCGCGGTCGCGTTCGCCGCCGCCGGTTGCGGGACGACCAGCGAGAACACCGGGCAGGTCCAGGCCCAGGACCCGACGAAGAACTGCCAGGGCGCCAACGGCAAGTACACGATCGGGATGAGCCAGGCGAACCTGGCCGAGCCCTACCGGGTGCGGATGGACGACGACATCCGCAAGGCCGCGGAGAAGGTCCCGCAGTTCGAGGAGGTGCAGTTCTCCGACGCCGCGAAGGACAACTCCAAGCAGGTCACCGACGTCGAGAACTTCATGACCAAGCAGGTCGACCTGCTGATGATCTCGCCGAACGAGGCGGCACCGCTGACCGACGTGGTGCGCAAGGCCTACAACCAGGGCATCCCGGTCGTGGTGCTGGACCGCAAGGTCGACGGCGAGGCGTACACGACCTACATCGGCGCGGACAACGTCGCCATCGGCAAGCAGGCGGGCGAGTTCTTCAAGACCACGCTGCTGCCGCAGGGGGGCAAGATCGTGCAGATCAAGGGCCTGTCCGGCTCGACCCCGGCCGCTGAGCGGGAAGAGGGCTTCAAGCAGGGCATCGCGGGCTCCAAGATCGAGGTCGTGGCTACCGCCGACGGCGAGTGGGAGCGCTCGGTCGGCCAGCAGAAGATGGACGCGCTGCTCAAGGCCAACCCGGACATCCAGGCCGTGTACTCGCAGAACGATCCGATGGCCGAGGGCGCCTGGCTGGCCGCGCAGGCCGCCAACCGCCCGGACCTGAAGTTCGTGGGCATCGACGGCCTGCCGATCCCCTCCGGCGGCATCAAGGCGGTGGAGGAGGGCCGGCTGCAGGCCACGAACCTCTACCCGACGGGTGGCGCGGAGGCGGTCGAGGCGGCCAAGAAGATCTTGGTCGACTGCCAGCAGGTGCCCAAGACCCAGACCCTGGGAACGGAACTGATCACGAAGGACAACGCGGCCGAGGTGTACGGCCGACTCAACCAGGGTTAGAGCCCGAAGCGGACGCGAAATTTTTCGGGTTTTAGGAGTAGGCGCGTAAAGGGTCGCGCCATGCGGGGCCGAAAACAGGCCGCAGCGCTCGTTTCGAGTGCTGCGGCCTTTTCGCGCCGCGGAATCCGGAGCACTGGTTCGATACACCGAATTCCACTGCCCGGCAACAGAAACACCTGGTTGGCGGCTGTCGTGAGTACGACACACCAGAGACCATCTTATTGAGTGAATTCGCGTATCGATGACTATTCCGTGCCTGTTGTTTGGTTGCCGTCCGGGAGGCCATTTCTTACGCTGCGCTAGATCGCGCTTTGAGATCTTGCCGGGTCCGAGTCGGTTGGAAACCACTGAGTTAGAGCGCATCACGATTCACCGGAACCGGAATCAGCGGCAGAACTGTCTGCGGTGGACAGCGCTGTCCGCATGGGGAGGGCGAGCACGATGACAGAACGCTCCGCACCGTCGCGAAGCGACGCCCGCCGGCGGGCCCGCCGGCTTGCCGCCTACCTGGGTGTCTTCTCGCTCGCCGCTGCCGCGGTGGTCGCCGACGCCGGGTTCGCGAGCGTCCGAGCCCACGCCCAGCAACCTGCTCCGCCGAGCAAGGGCCAGGTCGGCTGGGACTCCTACCGAGACCTCGACGGGATGCCGCGGCTGCGCGGCGCCGAGCAGTCCATGCAGTTCTCCAGCTACGACCGGTCCGGCGGCAACGACGACGGATTCGAGGGCACCTACTCCTGCTTGCGCGAATCGGCGCAGGGATGCGTGATCGCCGAGCACACCGGGCCGGGTGAGATCTCCGGCCTGTGGAGCACCCGCGAGCCGATGGGCGATGTGACGGCCACCGGCAACATCGTCGTCGAGCTCGACGGCCGCACGGTGCTCGACGCGCCGTTCGCCGACGTGGTCAGCGGCAAGATCGGAGCGCCGTTCGTGTGGCCGCTGGTGGGCAACGCCGACGACGCGGCAGGCGGTGTGGTCAGCAAGGTGCCGATGCCGTTCCGCGAATCGATGCGCGTGACCGTGCGCAACAACCCGCACTTCTACCACGTGAACTACCGGACCTTCCCCGACGCGGAAGGCGTGGAGACCTTCGATCCCTCGGACCCGGCCACCGACGTGCTGACGAAGATGCAGGGCTTCGGCGTGGCCGACCCGAAGAACGCCACCGCCGGAACGCCGGTGCGCAGCGACTTCGGCCTGGCACCCGGCGGTGCGCACACCGTCGCCGAGGTGAGCGGACCGGCGCGGATCAACCAGCTGCGGGTGCGCTTGCCGCAGGTGGTGGCGGCGCCTCAGGTCGTCGACGACGGCATGGCCTTCGGGCAGGGCGGCGGCAGCCGGTTCCGGATGCGCGTGGACCCGAACAACGAGGGCGTCCGCGTGATCCGGCGGTTCGACCCGCAGGTCGCCGACCAGGCCGCGAGCATGGCCGTCAACGGCGAGGTGGTGGGCGAGTGGCGCAGCGGTGCGGCCGCTCCCGGCCAGTGGGGCGTGCAGTCGATCGACGTGCCCTCGGACGTCACCGCCGGGGAGTCCTCGATCGAGGTCGACAACCGGTTCGTCTCGTCCTCGTTGGACGTCAACGAGTTCCGCTACGACGTGCAGAGCCTGGTCAACGGCGAGTGGGTGCGCACCGACGTGCTCGACCTCGGCCCCGGTCACCCGGGCGAGGAGAGCGCGCACGACTACCAGATCGACAACCCCGTCTTCGAGCGCTCGCAGCTGTTCGGGCGGTACACGACCCCGCCCGAGCAGGTCGCGGCCTCCGACGAGGTGCTGTCCTCCGCGCGTCTGCGCATCACCTTCGACGGCGAGACCACTGTGGACGCGCCGATCGGCGAGTTCTTCGGCACCGGACTCGGCGAGTACGACGTGCGCACCATGATGAGTTCGGTCGATCCCGGGCAGGACGGCTGGTACACGTCGTGGTGGCCGATGCCGTTCAACGAGAGCGCCAAGGTCGAGATCGTCAACGCCGGCGGGATCCCGATCGAGGGGGCCGCGGCCGAGGTCGTCACCGGGCCCGGCGGCGTCGACGAGGGCAGCGGCCACTTCCACGCCACGCACAAGCGCGGCGCCACGACTCCCGGGCAGGACTGGAACTTCCTCGATCCCGGTGGGGCGGGCACGTTCTACGGGGTCACCCACACCATGCGCGGCCAGATCCCGCTCAACGAGACCAAGGACAGCGTGCTGCCACACTCCACAAGGCAGACGGCGTCCAACCCGCGCAACTACCTGGAGGGCGACGAGCGGTTCTACGTGGACGGAGCCCAGGAACCCGCGTGGCACGGGACCGGGAGCGAGGACTTCTACGAGTCGGGCTGGTACTTCCGGTTCGGCACGACGTTCTCGATGCCGCAGGCGGGCAACCCCGGACACGAGGTGAACCAGGACGGCTGCCAGTTCGACTGCACCGGCGCCTACCGCTTGATGATGGGTGACGCGGTGTCCTTCCGGAACGGGCTGGTCGCGGGCATCGAGCACGGCCCGGCCAACGACGAACCGGGCGACTACAGCTCCACGGCCTACTGGTACGGGGCTCCGGCCGGGCGCAGCCTGCCGACGGGCCCGCCGCCACCGGAGGTCCCGCCGGCCCTCCCGCCGGAGCCACAGGCCCCGAGCCAGCCCCCGTCGCAGCCTGCTCCGACGGCCCCGCAGGACCCGGGCGAACCGACCTCCGCGGAACCAACGCCCACGGATTCGGCACCACGGGAGCCGGGTACGAGTGAGCCGTCGACCAGCGAGAACGACGGTCTCCTGTCGAGCTCGAACTGATCATCGGCGAGTTCGGTACCCGGCTCCCAGACCCGGGTACCGATCTCCGGTCGGTTCGGAGCAGAACCGCCGGTCAGCGGGAGGAGCTGCCGCGCACGACGAGGTGGGCGGACAGGGTCGTGGTGGAGGTTTCCTCGCGGTCACCCGAGATGCGGTCGAGCACGAGGCGGGCGGCCAGCGCGCCGATGTCGTAGGCGGGCTGGGCGACGACCGACAGCGGAGGGTCGAGCAGCGTGGTCCAGGGGGCGTCGTCGAAGGCGACGACTCCGACGTCGCGGCCCGGCTTGAGCTTCAGCGCCGCTAAGGCTTCCAGCACGCCGACGGCCATCGCGCTGTTGCCGACCAGCAGCGCGTCCGGCGGGTCGTTCTGCCTGAGCAGCGCGTGCGCGGCCTGCTGCGCGCCGTCGGCCTTGAAGCTCGACCGCCGCACCAGCGAGGTGGAGCCGGGCAGCTTCGCCGCGCGCAGCCCGTCGCGGTAGCCGGCCAGCCGGTCGTCGGCCGTGGGCACGCCGCTGGGGCCGGTCAGGCAGCCGATGCGGCCGTAGCCCTGCCCGGCCAGGTGCAGCGTCGCGTGCTTGGCCGCCAGCCGGTTGTCGACCAGCACCGTGTCGCTCGCGCGGTCCGGAAGCGGTCGGTCCACCGCCACCACCGGCGTGCTGTGCCTGGCCAGCAGCTCGGCCGTGCCCGTACTGCCGGTGGGCGAGAGCAGCACCCCGGCCACGCGCTCCTGCAGCGCGACGTCGACGTACTCGCGCTCCTTGTCCGGGGTGTCGTCGGAGTTGCACAGCACCAGCGAGTAACCGGCCTCGTGCGCGACGTCCTCGACGCCTCGCGCGATCGCGGTGAAGAACGGGTTCTCCACGTCGGAGATGATCAACGCGAGCACCGCGGTTTCCTGTTTCCGCAGGTTGCGGGCGGGTCCGTTGGGCCGGTACCCGAGCTCTTCGGCTGCGGCGAGCACCCTCCCGGCGAGCTCCGGATCGACCGTCTCCTTGCCGTTGAGCGCCCGGGAGACGGTGGCCGTGGACACTCCCGCGCGGGTCGCCACGTCGCTGATCGTCGCCACGACTTCCTCCCTCACCGCTGGGCGAGTGACGGTGCGCCACCCGCCTTGACAGCCCGTATTAGGCCAGAATAGCGTCCGAGAAAACGATTGCTCGCGCTGGTTCGCAAGGTCTTCCAGGTGATTCGGCCGAGCATCTGCGCACCGCCGGTTCAGCAGCAGTCAACGCCGTCTGTGAAGCGAACTTGGAGGAACTTGTGGCTCGCATCGGTGTCGTCAGCATCTCGGACGGGCGTGGTCACGTGCACGCCCGCAACGCCGAGTTCATCCAGTCCAAACAGGACGCTCTGGTGGCCTCGCTGCGCGCGGCCGGCCACGAGGTCGTCGTCGGCGGCGATCTGGTCGCCACCAACTCCCTGGCCGTCTCCGTCGCCCGCGAGGTCGCGGCGGCCGACGTGGACGTCACCGTCTTCTACTACGCGGTCTGGTCGTTCCCGCACTTCACGATGCTGGCCGCGGACGCCACCCGAAGCCCGCTGGTGCTGGTGGCCAGCACCGACCCCACCGAGCCCGGCCTGGTAGGGATGTTCGCCGCGGGTGGCGCGCTGGACCAGATCGGCCGCAAGCACACCCGCGCCTGGGGAGCCCCCGACGACGGCGACCTGGCCGCCAAGATCGGCGTGCACGCGCAGGCGTCGGCCGCGGTGAGCTCGCTGCACGGCTCCACCTTCGGCCGCTTCGGCGGGCGTCCGATGGGCATGAACACCGCCGTCGCCAACACCGACCAGTGGATGCGCAAGTTCGGCGTCGACGTCGAGGAGATCGACCAGTACGAGCTGGTGCTGCGCGCCGAGCAGGCCGACGGCGCCGAAGCGAAGAAGGCCCGCGAGTGGATCGAGCAGCACGCGGCCGGGGTGCACTACGACGGCGACAAGCTGACCCCCGAGCTGCTCGAACGCCAGATCCGCTCCTACCTGGCGATCCGGGACATCATCGACGAGCGCGCGCTGGACTTCTCCGGGATCAAGGCGCAGCCCGAGCTGACCGAGAACTTCGCGACGATGGACGTCACCGAGGCGTTCCTCAACGACCCCTACGATTGGAACGGCCCCAAGCAGCCGCACGTGTGCGCCACCGAGGCCGACATGGACGGCGCCCTGACGATGCAGCTGTTCAAGGCGATCTCCGGGACTCCGGTGCTGTTCGCCGACGTCCGGCACTACCACGCCGACCGCGACATCTGGGACCTGTGCAACTCTGGCCAGCACGCCACCTGGTACGCCGCGCGCAGCGACGACCCGGCCGAGAACCTGTCGAAGGTCAACTTCTACCCGGAGGTGTTCTTCTTCCCCGCGGGCGGCGCCTCGGTGCAGCACATCGCGGCCCCGGGAGAGATGACGCTCGGCCGTCTGACCAGGGAGAACGGCGAGTACCGACTCCAGCTGATGCTCGGCGAGTTCGAGAACTACGACGAGGCGACGAACAAGACCCTCGTCGACCAGTCCACACCGGAGTGGCCGCACGCGTTCGCGCGGCTGGACGCGCCGGGCGAGGTGTTCCTGTCGAAGTTCGGGGCGAACCACATCCACGCCGTGCCCGGTGATCACCGGGCCGCGCTGCGGGCCGTGGCCGAACAGCTGGACATCCGCCTGGACGAGTGGAGCCGGGGGTCGGGGTCGTGAGTGCTGAAGCCGGTGCGGACCGGCTTCAGCACTCACAGGCGGTCCTGCTCGGCATCGACATCGGCACCTCCAGCTCGAAGGGGGTGCTGGTCGACGCCACCGGCAAGATCGTCGCGCGTGCGAGCCGACCGCACCAGACCTCGCACCCGCACCCCGGTTGGGTGGAGCACGACGCGGAATCGGTGTGGTGGGCGGACTTCCTGGAGCTGACCAGGGAACTGCTGCCCGCCGCCGAGGGCTACGAGCTCGCCGGCCTGGGCGTCAGCGGCATCGGGCCGGTGCTGCTGCCCGCTGACGGCAGCGGAAAACCGCTGCGCCCGGCGATCCTCTACGGCGTCGACACCCGCGCCACCGACGAGATCGACGAGCTCACCGCCGAACTCGGCGCCGAGGAGATCCTGCGGCGCGGTGGTTCGGCGCTGTCCAGCCAGGCCGTGGGGCCGAAGATCCGGTGGCTGGCCGAGCACGAGCCGGAGGTCTACCGGCGCACCGAGATGCTGCTGATGTGCAGCTCGTACCTGGTGCACCGGCTGACCGGGCGGTACGTGCTCGACCACCACTCGGCCAGCCAGTGCGACCCGATCTACGACCTGCGCGCCCGGGACTGGTCCGCCGACTGGGCCGCCCGCGTCGCACCCGACCTGCCGCTGCCGGAACTGGCCTGGCCGACCGAGGTCGTCGGTCGCGTCGGGGCGGAGGCCGCGGCCGAAACCGGTCTGCCGGAGGGACTCCCGGTCACCGCGGGCACGGTGGACGCCTGGGCCGAGGCGACCAGCGTCGGCGTGCGCGCTCCGGGTGACGTGATGCTGATGTACGGGACCACGATGTTCTTCGTCGAGGTCCTCGACGAGGTCACGCCGCACCCGGCGCTGTGGGGCACCTGCGGAGCCTTCCCCGACACCTACACGCTGGCCGCCGGCATGGCGACCTCCGGTGCGGTCACCGACTGGCTGCGCGGGCTCGTCGACGGCGACTTCGCGCAGCTCGTCTCGGAGGCCGCGATGGTCCCGGCGGGCTCGCGAGGCCTGCTGCTGCTGCCGTACTTCGCCGGGGAGCGCACGCCGATCTTCGACCCGTCGGCGCGCGGCGTGCTCGCCGGGCTGACCTTGGAGCACGGTCGTGCCGAGCTGTACCGGGCGGCGTTGGAGGGGATCTCCTTCGGCGTCCGGCACAACCTGGAGGCGATGGGGCAGGCGGGTGGTTCCGCGCGGCGGCTGGTTGCGGTCGGCGGTGGCACGCAGGGCGGGTTGTGGACGCAGATCGTCTCCGACATCACCGGCAAGGAGCAGCAGATCCCCGCCGAGACCGTGGGGGCTGCCTACGGGAACGCCCTGCTGGCCGGTGTCGGTACCGGCACGGCGGTGGACCCGGACGCCTGGAACCCGATCGTGGACACCGTTCGGCCCAACCCGGACAACACCGAGCGCTACGAGAACTACTACCGCCACTACCGCGACCTGTACGACTCAACGACCCGAATCGCCCACTTCCTGGCCGCAGAACAACACGCAGCCGACCAACACCCCTGACCCGCACCGACCGTCCTCCAGATCCCCCACGAGTTCTCCGACCACCTCACCCTCGGTCCCAACAAGATCGACAAACCCGCACCCAACCGGTTCCTGCCCGGATTACCCCGGTAATCGGGGACCGGAATACCGCAGTAATCGGGGGTCTGATTACGGCGGTTTTCGGGGTTGGGGGTGCGGGGCGTGAGATCTTGTTAAGCTCACTCGTCTGGGTGATGCGGTGCGAGATCGTGGGAGGTCGCGGTGGCACGGCGTGTTCTCGCGGCCGGGTTGGCGCTGGTTGCGCTGGTGGTTGCCGGGTGTTCGCGGTCTGAAGCCGGTGTCTCGCCTGCCTTGCCGGTCCGTGACCTGGGTGCGCACCAGGTGTTCCGGCACCAGGTCTACGCCCAGCGCGACACCGGGGCGCTGCGCCTGGACCTGTACCTGCCGCCGCGCGCGGGGGTCGCGACACCGTTGGTCGTCTACGTGCACGGGGGCGGCTGGGACGCGGGCGTCCGCACCCTCGACGCCGATCCGTCCGCGCCGGAATC
The DNA here is from genome assembly GCF_040676935.1 of Saccharopolyspora sp. NPDC049426. Taxonomy (NCBI): domain Bacteria; kingdom Bacillati; phylum Actinomycetota; class Actinomycetes; order Pseudonocardiales; family Pseudonocardiaceae; genus Saccharopolyspora; species Saccharopolyspora sp. NPDC049426. Next base: position 166,622 of record NZ_JBFAPZ010000006.1, read on the forward strand.
CTTAGCGGCGCAACGGCTTCTAAAGCGCGGCTACGCCGTGGCCACGGTGGACTACCGGCTGACCGGGGTCGCGAGGTCGCCCGCGCAGTTCGTCGACGTCGCCGATGCGGTGCGCTGGTTGCAGGAGAACTCCTCGCGGTGGGGGATCGACCGGAACCGGGTCGGCCTGTGGGGAGCCTCGGCCGGGGGACACCTGGTCGCGCAGCTCGGGGCGGTGGCCGGGGACCCGGCCAAGCCCGGCGGCGGCTTGACGGGAGTCCGGGCGGTGGTCGACTGGTTCGGCCCCAGCGATCTCAGCGCCGAGGCGCAGCACGAACATCCGCAGCTGCAGGACTACGCGCGCCGCGCGATCACCGGGTTGCTCGGCTGCATGCCGGTCGACTGCCCCGACGTCGCCGACGCGGCCAGCCCGGGGCGCAACATCTCCGGCGACGAACCTCCGTTCCTGATCCAGCAGGGAACCGCGGACTCGCTGGTGCCGCTGGACCAGAGCCTCGACTTCGCCGCGGCGCTGCGCAGCCGCGGCGTCACCGCCGAGATGCACCCCTACCAGGGCCTCGACCACGGCTTCGGCAAAGGTCCGCAGACCGCGCTCATCGTCGACACCCTCGACGCCTTCGTGCGCACGCACGTGTAGCCCACGGGCGGTTTTGGTCCGAACTGACCGGGCAAGAAGCAAAATCGCCCGCTTCCCGGAGGACGAGCGACTCAGTTCTGGGTGACGTCGGCCCCGTTGAGGGAGGCGTCGTCCTCCCGGCGGATCTCGGCGATGTCGCCCGACCCCGCGGTCTCGGCGAGCGGCTGCACCGAGTTCCGGAACGTCTCCAGGGCGTCGAGCTCCCGGCGCCGGGCCGAGACGAAGCGCTGCAGGTGGGTGCTGGAGAGGTTGACCGCGTCCACCGCGCTGGAGGCCGCGCGCTGCGAACGGACCGCCTGGCTGCGGACCTGCTCGATGTCCTCGGCGAGGGTGCGTTCGGTCGAGGCGAACATCGCCGCCGAGGCCAGCACCGCGAAACCCGTGGGGCCGCACAGGAAGACCCGCTTGCCGAGCAGCCACGACAGCAGCTGCGGGTCGGTGTCCAGCGCCGCGACGACGGCGGCGTCGGAGGGCACGAACATGATCGAGCCGTAGATCGCGTCAGCCCAGCGCTGGTACCCCTTGCTCGCCAGCTCGGTGGCCCGGGAGCGGATGTTGCGCACGTGCACCCGCAGGGCGTCGGCGCGCTCCTCGGCGTTGTCGGTCTCCATCGCCTCCGCCCACACCGCGAGGCTGGCCTTGGAGTCCACCGGCACCTGCCGGCCGCCGCCGACTTCGAGCACCATGTCCGGGCGTGCCGCGCCGCCGCCCGCCAGGTCGGTCTGCAGCGTGAAGTGGATGCCCTCCCGCAGTCCCAGCGACCGCGCGGTCTCCACCAGGACCTGTTCTCCCAGCTCACCGCGGCCGGTGATGGAGGCGAACGCGACCTCGTAGCGGCGCAGCGCCGCTTGCTGCGCGGTGCTGCGGGCCCGTTCGGCTTCGACCATCCGCATCGCCTCGTCGGCACGGCGCGCGCTGTCGCTGTAGAGCCGCCAGATCAGCAACAACGCCGCCGCGACCAGCAGGATCAGCACGACGACGAACCCGACCAGAACCCCAGTCCCCACACGACCTCCATCCGTGAGACGTTCCCCGCATCATCCAAGACGCCTCCGACAAGATCACCCGAGGCGCGCAGGCCATTCGAATTTCGCGCGAAATTCGAGTCCGAGCTTTGGCCTTCCAATTTCGCGCGAAATTCGAATGGCTCACCCTGGCGGGTGGGATCTGATCGCGTCTGGTGAACATCGGATCACGCTGTGGTGCGACACGCCGAAGTGGCCTGGGGGGTCGAGCGTCGTTGATCGCGGCGCCGCTAGCTTGGGTGCCATGCGGGTACTGCACACCTCGGACTGGCACGTGGGCCGGACTTTCCACGGCCGTGACCTGCTCGGAGATCAAGAAGCCGTGCTCGGCGGACTGGCCGAGCTGGTGACCGAGGAGCAGGTCGACGTCGTGGTGGTCGCCGGTGATCTCTACGACCGGGCGGTGCCCTCCGGCGAGGCGGTGCAGACCTGCGTGCGCGTGCTCTCGCGCCTGCGCGAGACCGGCGCGCAGCTGGTGATCACCTCCGGCAACCACGATTCCGCGCCCCGGGTCGGCGCGTTCGCCGAGTTCGCCGCCGCGGGCGGCCTGCACCTGCGCACCCGCATCGACCGGCTGCACGAGCCGGTGCTGATCGACGACGAGCACGGCCCGGTCGCCTTCTACGGCATCCCGTACCTCGAACCCGACCCCGCCAAGCACGCGCTGAAGGCCAGCGCCGACGCGCCCGGCGCGAGCGCCGAGATCGAAAGCCGCGGCCACACCGCGGTTCTCACCGAGGCGATGAACCGCATCCGCGCCGACCTCGGCGACCGTCCACAGGGGACTCGTTCGGTGGTGCTGGCGCACGCCTTCGTCACCGGTGGCGAGGGCAGCGAGTCCGAGCGCACCATCGCCGTCGGCGGCGTCGAGCAGGTGCCGGGCTCGGTGTTCGACGGCGTCGACTACGTCGCGCTCGGCCACCTGCACGGTCCGCAGACCCTCGCCGAGCACGTGCGCTACTCGGGCAGCCCGCTGGCCTACTCGTTCTCCGAGGCCAGGCACCACAAGTCGGTGTGGCTGGTCGACCTCGGCGCCGACGGGCTCACCGAGGTGCGACGCCGCGAGCTGCCGGTCCCGCGCCGATTGGCCACCATCGAAGGAGAGCTCGACGACCTGCTGGCCGACCCCGAGCACGCCGAGGTCGAGGACTGCTACGTCTCGGCGACGCTGACCGACGAGGTCCGCCCGCTGGAAGCCATGCGCCGCCTGCAGGAACGCTTCCCGCACGCGGTGCACCTGGAGTGGCGACCGGCGGCGGGCAAGGCCACCGCGCCGCTGCGCTACGCCGAGATCGTCCGGGGCCGCGACGACAACTCGCTGGCCGCCCGGTTCGTCGAGGACTGCCGGGGAGCCGAACCCAACTCTTCCGAGCGCGCGCTGCTCGACCAGGCGCTGCACGCGGTCACCAACGCCGAGGGGGCCGAATGAGGCTGCACAGCCTGGAAGTCACCGCCTTCGGCCCGTACCGCGACCACCAGGTCGTGGACTTCGACCAGCTCGGCGCCGACGGGCTGTTCCTGCTGCACGGCGACACCGGCGCGGGCAAGACCACGCTGCTCGACGCCATCGCCTTCGCCCTCTACGGCGCCGTTCCAGGTGCGCGCAACGACGCCAAGCGACTGCGCTGCGACACCGCCGCCGACGAGGTCAACACCAGCGTCGTGCTGGAGCTGACGATCCAGGGCCAGCGGTTGCGGCTGGAACGCAGCCCGGAGTACCAGCGCCCGAAGAAGCGCGGCGAGGGCTACACGACCCAGCAGGCGAAGGCGTCGCTGATCTGGATCGGCGGGACGCCGGACGCGCAGCCGCCGGAGGGCCTGACCCGCATCGACGAGGTCGGCCGCACGGTGCAGCGGCTGCTCGGCATGAGCGTCGAGCAGTTCTTCCAGGTCGTGATGCTGCCGCAGGGCGAGTTCGCGAAGTTCCTGCGCGCCGACACCGGTGAACGCGAGAAGCTGCTGGAGCGGCTGTTCGGCACCGAGCGGTTCGGCCAGGTCGAGAACTGGTTCACCGAGCGCCGCCGCGAGCGCCGTCGCGAGGTCGAAGCGCAGTCGCAGCAGGTCCGCGAGCTCAACGCCCGCATCTCGCAGGTGTCCGGCGCTCCGCAGACCTCCGAGGTGGGCGACGAGAACTGGCTGGAGGACATCGAGAAGCAGGCCCTGCGCGACCTGGAGAACACCGGCGCCGAGCACACCCGGCTCCGCCGCGAACGCGACCAGGCCGAAGCGGCGCTGACCGAGCGCCGCGAGCTCGCGGAGAAGGTCCGCCGCGTCCGCCAGGCCAACGCCACGCTCGCCGACATCGACGCCAAGCAGGCCGAGCACGACGCCTGGCGGGCCGAGCGCGCCGCCGCCACCCGCGCGGTCCCGGTGATCTCCTCGCGCCGTGCCGCCGATCGATCCGAGCAGGAGCGCGACCGCGCGCACGCCGAGGTCACCACCTGGGCCGACCGCTGCGAGGTCGACCCCGCGACGCCGCTCGACGAGCTGCGCACCCGCGCGGGCGCCGAGCGCGAGCGGGCCGGCGCCTTGGCGCAGCTGATTCCCGAAGCGCAGCAACAGGAATCCGACCAGCGCAAGCTCGCCGAACTCGCCGCCGCGATCACGGCGGACGAGAAGCGTGAGACCGAACTCGTCGCCCAGCGCGACGGTCTGCCCGACCGCATCACCGAGGCCCGCAAGCGCGTCGACGAGGCCAAGCACGCCGAAGTCCGTCTGGAAACCGTGCGCACCCGGGGCACCGAGGTCACCGCCCTGCTGACCACCGCGCGCGAGATCCCCGCTGCGCAGCGGGAACTCGAATCGGCGAAGACCCGCGCGCAGCAGGCCGTCGACGCCCACCAGCAGGCCCGCGACAGGTTGCAGGACCTGCGTTCCCGGCGCTTGGCGGGCATGGCCGCCGAACTCGCCACCCGGCTCGCCGACGGCGAACCGTGCCCGGTCTGCGGCTCGGCGGAACATCCCGACCCGAAGCTCCCGGTCGACGACCAGGTTCGCGCCGAGGACGAAGACGCCGCCCAGGCCGCAGAGCAGCGAGCGCAGACCGATCGGGAACGCGCCACGACCGCCGCCCAGCAGGCCGAGCAGCAGCTCGCCAACCTGGGCGAACGCCTCGGCGAGCACACCGAGTCCGAGCTGGCCGACGAGCTGGAGCAGCTGCGCGCCGAGCAGAACCGGCTGAGCGAGACCGCCGCCGACATCGCCCGGCGCGAGGCCGAGCTGACCAAGCTGGAATCGGCGACCGACGAGCTCGGCGAGCAGATCTCCGCGCTGCGAACCAAGATCGCCGCGTCGCGCAGCGAGAACAGCACGCTCACCAAGGCGATCCAGGAGCGCGAGGCCCGGTTGCGGGACGGGCGAGGCGATTTCGACAGCATCGCCGACCGCCGCGCGCACCTGCTCGACGTCGCCGACAGGCTGGAACGGCTCATCGCCGCCCGCACGGCCCGCGACGACGCCGAGCTGCGCCTAGCCGAAGCACGCACCGCGCTCGCCGAAGCCGCCACCGCAGCGGATTTCGCGAACGTCGACGAAGCCCTGGCCGCCGAGCGCGACGACCGGCGCCTCACCGAACTGGACGAGTCGCTGGCCGAGGTCGACCGCCGCGCAGCGGGCGCCCGGGACGCGCTCGCCAGCGCCGAGCTGTTCGGCGTGGACCCGGACACCGAGGTCGGCCTGGAGCGGGCGTCGGAAGCGGCGACCGTGGCCCGCGAAGCCGCCGAGCGCGCGGCGGCGCTGGCCCACCGCTCCGAGCAGCGGCACGCCGAGCTCGCCGATCTCGGCGGACGGCTCCGCTCGGCGTGGGCGCAGCTGGGGCCGGCGATGGCCGAGCACGCCGAGCTGGAGGCCCTGGCGGACGTGGTCAACGGGCGCGGCCAGAACGCGCGCAAGATGTCGCTGCGCGCCTACGTCCTGGCGGCCCGGCTGGAGGAGGTCGCGGTCGCGGCGACCCGTCGCCTGCAGCGGATGAGCGACGGCCGCTACTCGTTCGTGCACTCCGACGCGGCCGGTGCTCGCGGCACGCGCGGCGGTCTGGGCCTGGACGTCCTCGACGACTACTCGGGCAAGATCCGTCCGGCCAAGACCCTCTCCGGCGGCGAATCGTTCCTGGCCTCGCTGTCACTGGCGCTGGGCCTGGCCGACGTCGTCGCGGCCGAGACCGGTGGCGCGCTGCTGGACACGCTGTTCATCGACGAGGGCTTCGGCACGCTCGACGCGGACACGCTGGACCTGGTCATGGACACCCTCGACGAACTCCGCGCAGGTGGCAGGGTCGTCGGCCTCGTCTCCCACGTCGAGGAGATGCGCCAGCGCATCGCCGTTCGCCTCAGGGTCCGCAAGTCCCGCCACGGCTCAAGCCTGGAACTGTCGGCTAATGGTTAGGGCAGCGCTTGATCAGCGGTGCAGGTGGCGGAACCTCAGCGGCCCCCTGGAACCGGGCGCCACTCCTGATGTACGCCAATACACGGCGTCGCGGCGCCCGGCCCCAGAGAACCGCTGAGAACCCGCGGCGGTGCGAGCTGAGTCCCACACCTGAGGCAACGGCTACGCCGCATTTCAACAGTTCTCAGGAGTTGCGGCGCTCGTGTTCGAGCAGCCACTTCTTGCGGTCGGAGCCCCAGCGGAACTCGCCCACCGATCCGTCGCTGCGGACGATGCGGTGGCAGGGCACGAACAGCGCTGCGGCGTTGCGCGAGCACGCCGTCGCCGCGGCCCGGACCGCGCGGGGCTTTCCGGTGAGACCGGCGAATTCGGAGTAGCTGAAGAGCTTTCCGGGGGTGACGGTGCGCAGCACCTTCCACGCGTGCTGCAGGTAGGGACCGGAGTGCTGGCTGACCGGGATGTCGTCGATGGCCTGCAGATCACCCTCGTGGTAAGCGGTGATCGCCTTGGTCACCGGGCCGAGGTCGTCGACCTGCACCAGCTCCTCGAACATCAGCGACGGCGCGACCTGCGGTAGCAGGTCATCGGTCCAGGCCGTCCAGCCGGAGGCGAGCACGACGCCGTCGGTGTCGACCACCGCGCAGAACGGTCCCGCCGGAGTTTCCACAGTGGACCACTTGATCACGATTTCTCCCAGTTCTCGAAAGGTTTCTGCCGTGTCGCGGGGCCGTTGGTCGCGGCCTCCCACAGCAGCACACCGGCGTAGGAGCGCCACGGGCTCCAACGCCTGGCGTGCGCGGACAGATCGGCGGGTTCTTCGGGGATTCCTAGCAGCCCCGCACCCCGCCTCAGGGCCAGATCGCCGGAAAGAAGCACATCGGGGGTCCCGAGCACCCGCATCACCACGTAGCTCGACGTCCACGGGCCCACGCCCCGGATGCGCTCCAGGTCTTCGCGCAGTTCCGCCTCGTCGCGCCCGGGGTGCAGCGCGAGCCGCCCCTCGGCGACGGCGGCGGCCACGTCCCGCACGGTTTCCGCACGTCGCCGGGGGCCCGGCAGCGCTGCGGCCGCGTGCTCGGCGAGCACCTCGGCGGTGGGGAACAGCCTGGTCACCCCGCCTTCGGGGTGCGGCAGCTCATCGCCGAGCTCGGTGACGAGCCGTTCAGTGGTCGAGCGCGCGGCGGCGACCGAGATCTGCTGGCCGATCACCGCCCGCACCACGATCTCCAGCCCGTCCACCGCCCCGGGCACCCGGATGCCGGGGGAGCGGTGGAGGGATTCCCGCAGCAGCGGGTCGGAGCCGAGCACCTCGCCGATCGCGACCGGATCTGCGTCGAGGTCCAGCAACCGGCGCAGTCTGGCCACCGCGCTACCCAGATCCCGCAGGTCGGACAGCCGCAGGGTGCAGGCGACGTGCTTGTCGGCAGCGCGCAGCGTGGCGATGCCGGTGCCGTGCGGGAGTCGCAGCGACCGCGAGTAGCAGCCGTCACCGGACTCCTCCATCCCGGTCAGCGCCCGGCGGGCCAGGAACCGCAGCGCACCGGCGATGTCGCACGGCGCGCGGAACGGCAGCCGCAGCCGCACGGTCCCCGCCCCGCTGGGCGCACCGCGCTTCTGCCCGCGCAGTTCGGTGGGCGTGCGGCCGAAGATCTCCCGCATCGTGTCGTTGAACTGCCGCAGGCTCGCGAAGCCGGCCGCGAACGCGACGTCGCTGAACGAGATGTCGGTCGTCTCGATCAGCACCCGCGCCGAGTGCGCCCGGTTCGCCCGCGCCAGCCCCAGCGGGCCCGCGCCGAGCTCCGAGGTGAGCACCCTGGTCAGGTGCCGCTCGGAGTAGCCGAGCTTGTCGGCCAGCCCCTGCACCCCGCAGCGGTCGACGACTCCGTCGCTGATCAGCCGCATCGCGCGCCCGGCGAGGTCGGCACGCAGATCCCACTCGGGGGATCCGGGAACCGCGTCGGGCAGGCAGCGGCGGCACGCCCGGTACCCGGCGGCCTGCGCGGCAGCGGCGGTCGGGTAGAACTCGCTGTTGCTGCGCTTGGGCGTGCGAGCCGGGCAGGACGGTCGGCAGTAGATCCCGGTCGACCGCACGGCGTGGATGAAGCAGCCGTCGAACCGCGCGTCACGCGCGGCCACGGCCCTGAACGCATCCTCTGTTTCCACCAGCACGACCTCGATGTTCCCAGCGCGGGGGAGCGGTTACTAGCGGGAATCGGACACGGCGGGGACGACCGGGCCCGATGGTCCGGGAGCGGAACGCCTAAACTCCCAAGGCGTGAGTCTCACCCTCGGAATCGTCGGTCTGCCCAACGTCGGCAAGTCCACCATGTTCAACGCGCTGACCAGCAACGACGCGCTCGCGGCGAACTACCCGTTCGCCACCATCGAGCCCAACGTCGGTGTGGTGCCGTTGCCGGACGCCCGGCTGGACAAGCTGGCCGAGGTGTTCGGCTCCGCCAAGACGGTGCCCGCCACCGTCTCGTTCGTCGACATCGCGGGCCTGGTCAAGGGTGCCTCGGAGGGGCAGGGCCTGGGTAACAAGTTCCTCGCCAACATCCGCGAGGCCGACGCGATCTGCCAGGTCATCCGCGTCTTCGACGACCCCGACGTGGTGCACGTCGACGGCCGCGTCGACCCGTCCAGCGACATCGAGACGATCAACACCGAGCTGATCATCGCCGACATGCAGACGCTGGAGAAGGCGCTGCCGCGGATGGAGAAGGAAGCGCGGACGAACAAGGACAAGCGTCCCGCGCTGGAGGCCGTCAAGAAGGCGCAGACGATCCTGGAGGACGGCAAGACGCTGTTCGCCGCGGGCATCGGCAAGGACGACCCCGACCTGCGGGAACTCAACCTGCTGACGACCAAGCCGTTCCTGTACGTGTTCAACGCGGACGAGGGCGTGCTGTCGGACGAGGCCAAGCAGAAGGAGCTGCGCGAGCTGGTCGCCCCGGCTGACGCGGTATTCCTGGACGCCAAGGTCGAGGCGGAGCTCATGGAGCTCGACGAGGAGTCGCAGCGGGAGCTGCTGGAGTCCATCGGCCAGGAGGAGCCGGGCCTGAGCGCCCTGGCCCGCGCGGGCTTCCACACGCTCGGCCTGCAGACCTACCTCACGGCAGGCCCCAAGGAGGCCCGCGCCTGGACGATCCCGCAGGGCGCGACCGCCCCGCAGGCCGCAGGCGTGATCCACACCGACTTCGAGCGCGGCTTCATCAAGGCCGAGATCGTCTCCTACGACGACCTCATCGCCGCAGGCTCCATGGCCGACGCCAAGTCCGCGGGCAAGGTCCGCATGGAGGGCAAGGACTACATCATGGTCGACGGAGACGTCGTGGAGTTCCGCTTCAACGTCTAGTTTGAGTCGTTTTTGCAGGTGAGGGCCATCTAGTGTGACGGCGTTCGTCAGTCGTTCGTCAGCGTACGATCAGCCCGACCTTGCCAACGACGAAGTCCGGGCCCGCACTCCTGGCGTGGAGGTCGGGCCCGGGCCGTCTTGCGAGCCGTGGCTCAAGCGGGCACTGGCATCCCATCAGGAGACTCCTCGTCACCTCGCTCGGTGGCCTGCTCGCTCCTCAGGACTTCGCCGATCAGTCCAGCCGCCGCATTTCGCGTGCGGTCCTCCGCGCTCGGCCACAGCTGGGCGCAAGTGTTCAGTGTGATGGTGGCGCTGGAATGGCCAAGAGCCCGCTGAACCGTCACGACATCGCAGCCAGCGGCGACGTAGAAGTGACGTAGGTCATGAAGCCGCACGTCCTCGCACTTCGCTGTCTTACGGGTCTTCCGCCACCAGTAGCCAACGGTGTTCTGATGGGGCGGGTACCCACTCGGAGCTCTCAAGGAGCGTTCTGACCTCAGCGGAGGTCGGCAGGTTCAACTTCGTGAGCTCGAACTTGAAGCTTGTCACAAGCGCCCCCGGCATACCCGGAGCCTGTTACCTCTTGGCCAATCTGTCAGAGGCGGGGCTTGCCACCGTCATTGTCTCGAACAACTCGCACGCGGCCGTGGAGGCGTACCTGCACCGAGCCGGACTGAATCAGCACGTGCTCGGGGTCAGTGCACGCCGTGACGCCCATCCGGGCCGGATGAAGCCGAACCCCCCGTTGCTTCGCGAAGCGATCGCGACCCTCGGCCGGCCCGCCAACGAATGCGTTATGATCGGCGACTCCCTGAGCGACATCCAGGCAGCAAAGACCGCCGGAACCATGTCGATCGGCTACGCGAACAAGCCCCACAAGCACGACCGCATGTTGGCGCTGAACCCCGATGCTGTCGTCGACCGGATCGAGGACTGGGGTTTTCCCTTCTCGTACATGGGAGGGGAACCCCTGACGTGGGGCTCAGGCTGCGGGGAGTTGCAAGAGGCGTTCAGCGACCTGGACAAGATCGGGACCGCTTACGTCGGGCGCGGTGAAGACGTCGCCATAGCGGCCTTCCAGTCGCTCACACCAACCAGCGAGGCAACCGGCACGTTTGGCTCCGTGGCAGTCCCAGGCGTGCACCGCGACCAGCGCCATGTTGTCCGGTGATGTTCCGAGTTCGTGGGCGGTCACGCGGTAGATCGAAGGGGCGGGTTTCCAGATGCCGGCCTGCTCTGCGGTGATCATCTTATCCACGTGGCGCGCCAGTCCCGCTTGTTCCAGGAACCGTGCCGTGTTCTGTGCGCTGCCGACGGTCAAGCAGCCGACCCGCAGTCCGGCTTCGGACAGCAGTCGTAGCGCGGGTTCGGCATCGGGGTGTGCGGGCAGTTGACCGAATCCCTCCAGGACGTAGTCGATGTCTGCCTCGGTCGCGGTGTGTTCGGTGTCGGTGCGCAACGCTTGTCGTGCCACCGACTCGAACGTCCCGAAATCCCCGCTGAGGGTCAGCGCCATGGAGTCGCGCTGGAAACGCATGAACCACGGCTGCAACAGCTGCGCAGGCTGGCCGATCTTCTCCAGCCGTTCGCGCAGCGGGTCCAGGTTCAACAGGGTTTCGAGCACATCGAAAGCAACGGCGTGCGGGCGAGTGGTCACGAGTCCTCCCTCGGTTGGCGAGTCAGCTTCCAGAACGTTAGAGTACATACCGGTTTGTATAGTTCCCAAACGATGCCGGGACGGAGCTGCGGTGGCATCCACACAACGAAGGTCCGGGGGCACGTCCCCGGCGGGGGATCGGATTCTGGCCACTGCTTCGCAGTTGTTCTACGAGCGGGGCATCCGAGCGACAGGGGTCAACACGATCGCCGAGCAAGCAGCGGTCACCAAGGTCACCCTCTACGCCCACTTCGGCTCCAAAGACGGTCTTGTGGCAGCGCATCTGCGCGCCCGTGACCAACGGTGGTGGACCGAGCTCCATGAGTTCCTCGCCGGGCGTACGAGCGCAGAGGAACGCCTGAAGGCGATGTTCGACGCATACCAGGCCTGGGCACTGGAAGGCGGGTTCCGTGGGTGCGGCTTCGTCAACGCCGCCACCGAGATCACCACCCCCGACCATCCCGGTCGCGCCATCATCAGCGACCACAAAGAGGGCATCCGGCGTTACCTCGAATCCTTCGCCACCGAAGCAGGATGCACCGATCCAGCGGAGGTCGCCGACGAGTGGTTCCTCCTGCTGGAGGGAGCCATGGTGACCGCAGCACTACGGCAAAGCGCCGAACCCCTCCACCGCGCTCGCCAAGCCGCCCTCCGACTGCTGCCATCACCGAGCCCGGAATAGCCATCGCTTCCTGGCATGTACCGATGCCCCGGAAAGGGACCCGCTAGTGAGACACCACTAGGACCAGGGCGCACGCCACCAGACGCAGGCGGTAGAGCCGATACGGACAGCCACAATCGGTCTGTCGGCACTGTTACCCGTCATCTGAAGCCAGCGTGTTACCCTTCAAGCGAAGTAGCACACTTGATGCGCTGCACGCGTGTTCAGAGCTTCTCTACTTCATCAAGGGCGGGCCATGCAGGCCCGCCTGCCTGCAGTTTCCGAGGTCGGCGCAGCGGGGCCCCGCCGGGGGCCCGCCTCCGGCACCCCGCGCGCCGTCCAGACCGGAAGGCAAGCGGGCCCGGCGCCGCGGAGGGGCCGCTGACCGCCCTTGATGGGCAACGCGCTCAGCTGCCAGCTTGAGTCTGCGGAGCTGCCAACGGGCGCCGCACTCCCCAGTTGCCATGTACTGACACAGTTAAGCTGAAGCCATGGTCAGTCCATCAGAAACAGCGTGGGCATTAGAGCGAGGCTTGGACGGATATGTCCAGGCGGTCGCCGCGGCGCTGGAGGTTCCCATCGAGGCCACGAGCTTTGAGATCAGTGACACGGCTACGGCCTACCTCGGGTTGGCTCACCGCGCAGCGGAACGGCCTAGGGAGGATCTAATGCTTGTCTGGAGCGAACAGCAGGGTTGGTCGGTGATGGCCGAAACCGACCCGGCCGAAGCGCCGAAGATGATAGCCGAATTCGGCAGTTATGACCGGGTTCCCGAGCCGCGTACCGTGGCGCGCTTCGCCAGGGACGTGATGTCCGGACACCGCCCAGCCCCGGAACGTTCCACATTCCGCGGCCCGGCCATACGCGAGGAGCTGGCCCGGCAGCTGACCCCATACGCTGCCGCCACGGGAGTAACAGAAAATTAAGCCGAAGAGGGCCGCATAAAGAGATGTCCTCGCCGGACGGGCAGGCCAACAGGGTGAGGGGACAGGCATATCGGCTGCGGTTCGGTCGTGGCTGCTCTGTCCTCACCCCATCGACCTCCACGAGGGCTATCAGCCCGCGTCAAGGGGGCGAGCTTGAGTGCCGGCGTCTCCCGCTGACATCGCCGGTTGCCCCCTTGACACGGGCTGATGAGGGCTAAGCCAGGTCGACGGGGTGAGGACAGAGGCCCTCCCTTGCAGGTGGTGATGGTTGTAGCCGTGGAGCCAGCCGGGCAAGGCGGCGCGCCGTTGGGTCTCGGTGCTGTAGGGCTGGGCGTAGGCCCATTTATCGAGCAGGGTGCGGTGGAAACGCTCGACTTTGCCGTTGGTCTGGGGCCGGTAGGGGCGGGTCCGCTTGTGGCTGATTCCGGCCGTGTGCAGCGCTTCTTTCCAGGGGTGGGATCGGTACCAGGCGCCGTTGTCGGTCAGGACTCGCTGGATATCGATGCCCGCTGCCGCGAACCATGCTTGCGCTCGTTTCCAGAAAGCTGTGGCGGTGGTTTTCGTTTCGTCGGGCAGGATTTCGGTGTAGGCCAACCTGCTGTGGTCGTCCAGAGCGGTGTGCAGGTAGGTATAGCCCAGCTTCGTCCGCGGGCTGGTGCTGTTGTTGGCGATGGGTCGGCTGCGGGTGTTGTGCCGCCGCCGGTGGCGCGTCCGTGGACTTTGTGGCCGCCTCCGTCGGGGATGTTGCCCAGCTTTTTGATGTCGACGTGCACCAGCCCACCCGGCTGTGGGTATTCGTAGCGGCGGATCACGCGCCCGGTGGCCCGGTTCATATGCGCCAGCCGGTTGACCCGGTAGCGCACCAGCACCCGGTGCACGGTCGAGGGATTGAGCCGCAGCAGACCGGCGATGCGGGCTGGGCCCCACCGCCGAAGCACCCGGACTTTGATGATCCGCCGCTCGGTTCGAGTGGGAACACGCCGTGGGTTGTGATGCGGGCGGCTGGAGCGATCGATCATGCCCGGTTCGCCGTCACGCCGGTAGCGATCCGCCCACCGCTTCGCGCAACCCACCGAGACCTGGAAACGCTCGGCCGCCCGCCGCAGCGGCCACCGATCATCCACGACACACCGGGCCAGGCGTAGCCTGCCGGTCTCCGTCAGCGGGGCATTACGGTGGGGCACGAGGACCTCCTGGCTGTTCGGTGCGTGATGTGGTGATCCACACCGAACCCGGAGGTCCTCGCTCATTCCAAGATCATCCGACCCCGTGTTACCCGTTCACAACCTCCGTGATCAGTACACCTAGCCGTCGGGCACAGGTGCAGCGGTGCCATTCGTCAGTTGTTCGTCAGGGCAGCGAAAACCGCCGCAAAACGACGAGAAGTTAAGAGCAACGTCTTGCCAGGTCAGACAGTGTTCGAGCTTGAAGTTGCTGGTAGCGAATCCGCTGGTAGTAGTTCCGCTTCAACGTCTGCTCTGCCCTGGTCGCCCCGCTCTGGAGCGGGTGGTGATCGAGATCAGCGGCATCCCCCTATGGTGTGGGCATGGCTGAACGCTTCACCCGCCCCAAGCGGGGCTCCTGGATCGTCGGCGTGTGCGCTGGGGTCGCCGACGGACTAGGGCTGCCGAGGAGCTTGGTGCGGCTCCTGTTCGTGCTGGCCGCCGGTGCCGGGGGCGCCGGCGTGATCGTCTACTTCCTGCTGTGGACGTTCACCAGGGCCGAATAGCTCGCTCTGGTCGGGCATCACGCCGGACTCCGTGCCAGGTCCGCGAACGAGGGCCGCGCGGCTACGACTTCTTCGGGGAGACGAACGTTCCCTTCCCGGAGAGGACCTTGAGCAGACCTTCGCCGCGGAGCGCGTTCACCGCTTTGATCGCGGTCAGGCGGGCGACACCGTAGATCTCACCGAGTTCGGGGTCGCTGGGCAGCCGGGAGCCGACCGACAGCTCACCGGACTCGATGTCGGCACGAAGGTTGCTCAGGCCGGATCGGTCCGGTCCTGCGTCGTGGGAGCCTCCGAGTGGCTGATCTTGGGGGAAACGCCTGTTTTCGTCCCTGAGTTGCTCTAGCCTCCTGCCGAGAACGGCGGTGTGCCATCGGTTTTGGCTGGGCGGGGGTGCGGGGCGTTGCCGGAGGGCGATGACGGCGAGCGGTCGGGATCGAAAGGTTCTGACACGCCCAGGTGGGTCGCGATCATCGGAGCCGTGGGCTCGGTGGTGGCCCTCCTCGGCTTCCTGGGGTTCTCCAACATCGGGCAGCTGGGCAACGCGCTCGACAACGCTCTGGGCGGTAGCCCCTCCTCGTCCGCCGAGCCGTCGAGAGCCTCGGTGACCAGCGAGGACGACGAGCCGAGCTCCACCTACGAGCCGACGCGCACCTACACGACCGAGCCGACGAAGACCGCATCGCCGGACGAGGAGGCAACCGACGAAACCCCGTTCACGACCGCTGCTCTGCTGCCCGACGACTTCGAGGACGATCGCGGGGTCGGCTACACCCGCGTCGCATCGGGGGTGCACGGCTGCACGGACGCTTCTCACATGTCCGACGACGTCCGGCGAGTGCTGAGCGGCTACGACTGCGATCTGACCGTCACCGGGAACTACCTGAAATCGGGCGACGTCTCGGAGGACGCCGACGTGCTCGTGTCGGTCCAGGTCATCCGCTTCGACGACACCTCGACGGCCAAGGCGGTCAAGGAGCGCATCGTCGCCGGAGGCTCGTGGGACTTCGGCATCTGGTGCCCGAACGAGGGGCGCGGGAGCGACGCCTGCGACGGCTACGAGCGGGCGCGGACCGAGAGCTACGTCAGCTACGACCACCGGTACGTCGTCCACGCCGTCGCCCTGTACGTGAACCTGAGCTCGTCTCCCGACACGGAGACCGCCACCGACGCTGCGGCGGATGCGGCCGTCACCGAGATCGGCCCGGAGAACTACACCGGCGACTGAGTCGAGCTCATCGCCTACGACTTCTTCGGGACGACGAACGTCCCTTTTCCGGAGAGGACCTTGAGCAGGCCTTCGTCCCGGAGCGCGTTCACCGCTTTGATCGCGGTCAGGCGGGCGACGCCGTAGATCTCGCCGAGTTCGGGGCCGCTGGGGAGCCTGGACCCGGCCGACAGCTCACCGGACTCGATGTCGGCGCGGAGGTCGTCGGCGATCTGCTGCCAGACGTACTCGGGCGACTCGTGGTCGACACGATCAGCGCGGCTCTCCCAACTCATACCGCGACGTTAATCCCATAGAGCTAACTAGGCCGCGCCGATACTAGCCGTAGCTATCTAGTGCTATCTAATATTCGGCCATGGCGGCTATCGCGGTGGGCGGGTTCATGATCGACCTGGAGCTCACGGTTCTCGACGACCGCGAGTGGTGGATGTGCCCGGTCGGTGGCCTTCGCTGCGGACGTGTTCTCGTCGACCTCGACACGATGGGGCTCGACGCCATGACCTGCCACGTCGAGATCGCTCACCCGCACGTCCTCGCGGCTTGGTGGAGTCGGCGTCAGCCCGTGGGGAGTGTGAGCGCGGACGTCAGCAGTTCGTCGAGGGAGACGGGTTTGCTGAGGTAGTAGCCCTGGACGTGGTCGCAGCCGATGTCGCGGAGGAAGTCGAGCTGCTGCGCCGTCTCGACGCCTTCGGCCACGACGTCGAGGCCGATCGCGTGGGCCATGGTGATGATGCTGGTGACGATGACCTGGAGCTCCTCCGAGTCGCTCAGGTCGGTGATGAAGGATCGGTCGATCTTGAGGGTGTCCAGCGGGAGCCGGCGGAGCTGGGCCAAGGACGAATAGCCGGTGCCGAAGTCGTCGATCGCCAGTGTCACGCCCAACTCGCGCAAGGTTTCCAGCACGCGCGCTGCCGCGGTCGGGTCGTGCATGATCGCCTCCTCGGTGATCTCCAGGCACAGGGCGTGGGCGGGCAGGCCCGAATCCGCGAGGGCGTGCTGCACGAGGCTCGGCAGGCCGGGGTCGTCGAGCTGGCGCGGCGAGAGGTTGGCGTTGAGCGTCAGGTCGAGTCGATGTCGCTCGCGCTCGGTGGCGAGTTCGCGGGTCGCCGAGCGCAGCATGTGGGCGCCGATGGAGTTGATCAGGTTGCTCTCCTCGGCCACCGGGATGAACTCGGCGGGTGAGATCGGGCCGTGGACCGGGTGGCGCCACCGCAGCAATCCCTCCGCGGCCACGGTGCGATCGGTGCGCAGATCGGCGACGGGCTGGTAGGCCACCCAGAGCTGGTCCCGTCCCGCGGCGTGGCGGAGGTCCTGCTCCAGATCCATGTGCCGCTGCACGCGCTTGCGGAGCACCACGTCGAAGAACGCGTGGCGCCCGCCACCCCGAGTCTTGGCCTGGTACATGGCCACGTCGGCATCGCGCAGGAGGTCCTCACCGGATCGGTCATCGCCGGGCAGGGCCACGACTATCCCGATGCTGCCGTTGACGTGCAGCGCTCTGCCCTGCATTCGGATCGGTTCGGTCAGGGCGTCGAGCAGGCGCGTGCAGCGCTCGGCGAGCGCGTGGTGATCGCTCTCGTCGTTGACGAGGACCACGAATTCGTCGCCGCCTAGTCGACCGACCAGGCCATTCGGAGGCGTCGCGCGCACCAGCCGCTGCCCGGCGTGGTCCAGGACGGCGTCGCCGACGCCATGCCCGAGCGAGTCGTTGATGATCTTGAAGTTGTCCAGGTCGAGGAACAGCACGGCCATCGGCTGCTCTTGGTGTCGCGCCTGCTCCAGGTGCCGGAGCACCAGCGTGCGGTTGGCCAGGCCGGTCAGCGGATCGTGGGTGGCCTCGTGCTCCAAGCGGTTCTGGGCGGCGCGCCGCTCGGTGATGTCGGTGAACGACACGACGACCTTGGAAGGCGTTCCCGTCGCGGTGTTCAACGAGCGAGAGGTGACCGCCAACCAAGCGATGCGGCCGTCGGTTCGTTCGAGGCGGACCACCTGGGAGTTCAACACCGGTACGCGACCCTCCAGCCGCAGCGCTGCCCCGGATTCGTCGTACAGGCGCCAGGAGGCCAGCACGGAACCGACGATCTCCGATTCGCGTGCGCCGAGCACGCGTCGAGCAGCCGGGTTGGCCGACTCGATGATGCCCGCGGAGCCGAGCACGACGACGCCTTCGTCGAGCGTGTCGACCACCGTCGAGAAGTCCTGCTCCGCCCGGTGCCGCTCCGCCTTCTCGTGGCGAGCCAGCTCCTGCTGCATCCGCGCGATGTGGCGGGTTTCGCTCAGGATGCGCGCGCGCATCGTCTCCACCGCACGCGCGACCGCGGTCAACTCGGGCGGGCCGGCCTCGTGGACGGGGCGGTCGAGATCGCCCTCCGACACCTGGTTGACCTGCGACACGAGTGTGCGCAGCGGGCGGGTGAGCGAGTTGCGGAGCAGCAGGATCGCCGTCGCCCAGGAGATGAGGCCGACCAGGGCGAGCGCCAGCGTGAGCCAGTTCGCGGCCGTGCGCGCCGCCGCGGCTCGGGCTTCTTCCGCCGCTTCGATCGCGTCGACTCGGGTGCTCAGCTCCTTCAGCTCGCCCCGCAGCACGGCGGCGTGCTGCTGTTCGGACTCCTTCTCGGGAGTCGAGAGGTTCAGCGGACCCGGACTGCGGCTTCGCGCGATCAGCGGCTCGACGGATTCGTGCCGCCATTCCTGCGCGGCCGCGTCGACCTGGTTCAGCAGGTCCTGCACCTCGGGGTCGTCGGCGAGTCGACGCCCCACGGTGTCGTGGAACTGGGCGGCGTTGGCCTGGTCGGCTGCGTACGCCTGGAGGAAGGCCGGGTCATCGGTCAGCAGGAACGCCCGCACGCGGTTCTCCTGCTGGGCGTAGGTGGTGACCAGGTTGGCGGTGCCGTTCTGCGCGGGCACGACCTTGGTGATCAGTTTCGTCGTCGAGTCCTCGACCCGCTGTCGCAGGGCGAACATCCCGCCGGTGATCACCACGGTCACCACCATCAGTGCCCCGACGAGTGCGTAGAGGCGTCCCAGCAGGGAAAACCGTCCTCGCCGTCGTGGACCCATCCCACGAGTATGCGAGACCGGCGCGCACCACACTGGCCAGGCGAAGCCGCAGGTCACCCCGTTGCCGAGCCACCGGGAGGGGCGGCCACGCCGCTCCAGCGGTCCCGGGGTCCTCTCCGAAGCGACCCTGAAGCCCTGGCCAGGCCCTCGCCGCACGGGGGATCACTGGCGGCCGTTCCCGCTGCTGCGGTGTGTTCTCCTAGGACGTGCTTGGAGCGCGGGAGGGGCGATGACGTCGAAGACGCAGTTGCGGAAGGCGGCCTTGGGGTTGCCCCAGGTGGAGGAGCGGAGCCACCTCGGAACGCTGTCGTTCTCGGTGCGGGGCAAGGGTTTCGCGTCGCTGACCGGAGAAGGCGTCGTTCAGGTGTGGCTCACCGACGAGGACGCCGAGGCGTTCCTGGCGAAGGTTCCGGGGGAGCGGTTGGCGCGGGCGGGCGAGCCGTTCGGGATCGCCGTGCCGCTGGCGGAGATCAACGGCAAGGACCTCAACGAGCTGATCCGCCTGGCCTGGAGTTGCCGCGCGCCCGAGAGCCTGGTTCGGGCACAGCAAGCTGATCCCGCCGACTCGGACCTGCCCACGTCGATCGGCCGTCCCGCGACGAGAGCCCTGCACGGCGCCGGAGTCACCACGCTCGCCCAGCTCGCCACCTGGACCGACGAAGATCTCCTCGCACTGCACGGAGTGGGCCCGAAAGCCATCCGCATCCTCACCGAAACCCTCCACGAACACGGCCTCCGCTGAGCCATGAGCACGGGCTCGGACTGCGGCGAAACCGTGGCTCTGCCCGCTCTGCTCCGTCCGGGTTGGGCGGAATCGGGGGAGAGCTCGGCGTACATCTACTCAGCGCGGGAACGTTCTTCACCTCTGCCGCAGCACCCCTGCTGACCTGCAGCATCGTGGTACGACCGACGTTGGGGTGGGGAGCGGTGATGATCGAGGAGAACCGGAGGATCGGCAGGCCGATGTGCCGTTCGGCGAACTTCGCCGTGGTGCTGCGGGAAGCCCAGTGGGAGCTCGACCGGGTGGCCTTCCGGCTGCCCAGGGGCGAGGTCTCCCGGAGCGAACGACACAGGCTGGCCGACGTGCTGACCGAACTGGCCGACCACCTCCGCGACTACGACGGCTGACCGGCGGCCGGGTGAACCCGGGGCCTTTCGGGGTTCCGTCCCACCACGGGACTGCTAGCGTCGGACGGGTGAGTCCGGTACTCGTGATCGGCGCGGGCGTGCACGGCCTGACCTGCGGGGTCGTGCTGGCCGAAGCGGGTCGGCAAGTGCGGATCCGCACCGCTGAGCGGCCCCGCGAGACGACCTCGGCGGTCGCCGGGGCGATGTGGGGCCCGGCGCGGCTCAAACCACCGGAACGAGTGCTCTACTGGGCGACCCTCTCGCACGCCGAGTTCACCGCGCTGGCGCGCGACGAGGACTCCGGCGTGCACCTGGCCCCCGGCCGGATGGCTGCTCGGTTCGATCTCGGCGACGTCGTCCCGCCGGAAACCAAGCTGATCCCCGACCTGCATCGATGCGGCGAGCAGGAGCTGCCCGAGGGCTTCGTCTGGGGCTACCGGGGCACGGTCCCGCTGATCGACATGCCCCGCTACCTCGACTACCTCCTGGCCCGGTTCCAGGCGGCCGGTGGCGAGATCCTGCTGGCGTCCGTGCCGTCGCTGGCCGACGCCGCCGCCGAATCGGACATCGTCGTCAACTGCACCGGCGTCGGAGCGCACGAACTCGTCGGCGACCCCGGGGTGCACCCGGTGCTCGGCCAGCACGTCGTGGTGCGCAACCCCGGCATCGACGAGTACTTCATCGAGCTCAGCGAGGGCGGCGAGTTCACGTCGTGGATGCCGCACGGCGATCGGGTGGTGCTCGGCGGCATCGCCGTGGACCACGACTGGCGGCGGACACCGCGAGCCGAGGTCAGCGCGCGGATCCGCCGCCGCGTCGCCCAGCTCGAACCGCGGCTCGCCGACGCCGAGGTGCTGGAGGAGACCGTCGGGCTGCGGCCGGGCCGCGACTCGGTGCGGGTCGACGTCGAGCACTACGAGGGCGCCCGCATCATCCACGACTACGGCCACGCCGGCTGCGGCGTCGGCCTGTCCTGGGGCTGCGCCTTCGAAGTCGCCGACCTGGTCGAGGGCTAGGCAGGCCGTTCAGGCCTACCCGAACTGCTCCACGACGCTGTCGATCTCCTGCGCCAGCGACGTGTCGTTGCTCGTGATGCCGCCCTTGAAGTGCGTCGACAGGTAGAACGTCACCTTGTTGAAGCGGATGTCGATGTCGGGGTGGTGGTTCTCGTTCTCGGCGATCTCGGCGATGCGCATGACAGCCTGGATGGCCTGCGGAAACCCGGGGAAGTCGACCACGCGGACGATGTTGTCGCCGTCCCGGTGCCACTCCGGCAGGTGTTCCAGCGCCTCGGCGATCTGCGCGTCGGTGAGGAGTTCGGTCATGTCCTCATGGTGCCCGAGTGAGAGCGAATCGACCGCCTGCGACGTGCCCAGTCTGAGATCGAGCTGAGAATTGGTCCGATCACTGTGAGAAGGCGCTGAGACCGGATGCTCGCGGCGGGTGGCGGTCGGCATGCTGGTCACCATGTTGCCTCGGGTTCTGGTGGTCGACGACGAGCCGGGAGTGCGGACCGCGCTGCGCCGCGGGTTGTCCGCGGAAGGCATGGAGGTCAGCGTCGCCGCCGACGGGCCCGAAGCGCTGCGCCTGGCCATGACCGGTGCCTTCGACGTCGTGCTGCTCGACGTCATGCTGCCCGGCATGTCCGGTTACCGGGTGCTGGAGCGGATGCGCGAGCAGGACGTGACCACGCCGGTGCTGCTGATCTCGGCCAAGAGCGGCGAGGTCGACCAGGCCGACGGGCTCGATCTCGGAGCCGACGGCTACCTGGTCAAGCCCTTCTCCTTCCTGGTGCTCGTGGCTCAGGTGCGGGCGCTGCTGCGGCGGCGCGACAACGCGAGCCAGCAGGCGTGCCTGCGGGTCGGGGCGCTGGAGATCGACCGCAGCAACCGCGAGGTGCACTGGGACGGCCAACCCGTCACGCTCTCGCCGCGCGAGTTCGGGCTGCTCGTCGCGCTCGCCAGCCACCCCGAGTCGGTGGTGCCCAAGGACGACCTGCTGCGCATGGTGTGGGGCGAGGAGCAGTTCGTCACCCGCAACGTCGTCGAGGTCTACGTCGGCTACCTGCGCCGCAAGCTCACCGCCGTGGGGGCCGGGGAGCTGGTGCAGACCGTGCGCGGGCAGGGCTACCGCGTGTGCGCCGAAGCATGATCAGGAGGCTGCGCGGCTGGTGGCAGCGCCGCACCATCCAGTTCCGCACCAGCGTCGTGGCCACAGTCGTCGCGTTGATCGGTCTCGGAGTGGTCGCGCACGCCGGGGCAGGGATCGTCAGCTGGCTGCTGATCGACTCCGTCGACGCGGACCTCAAGCGCATCGCGGGCGGCACCGCGAGCCACGTCGCCGCCGGTTCGCCCGTCGTCGGCCGGCCCGACGTGCGCGTGCTCGGCGAGAACGGGGAGCCGGTCGACGGCTTGCCCAGCGCCAACCTGAGCGAGTGGCAGATCGCCGAGCTGAGCGCGGGAAGCGGCGTGCTCGACTTCGAGGCACCCGCCGAGCTGCACCGCTGGCGAGGCGTCCCGGTCACCGACCCCGGCGGCCGGCACCTGCTGGTGGCCGCCGAAGCCCGCCTGGTCGGCTTCGCCGACACCGCCGGGCGCACCGGGAAGCTGCTCAGCTTCGGATCGGTGCTGGCAGCGGCCCTGGTCGGCTTCGCGACCTGGCTGGTCGTGCACCGGTCGCTGCGGCCGGTCGACCGGATCCGCAGCGCCGCCGCCGGCCTGCCCGAAGGCGAGCGGCTCCCGGTCCCCGAGGCCGCCGACGAGATCCGGGCGCTGGCCGAAGAGCTCAACGCGATGCTCGCCCGCCGCGACGCCGACACCGAACGGCTGCGCCGGTTCACCGGCGACGCGGCCCACGAGCTGCGCAACCCCGTCGCCTCCATCCGCGCCCAGGCCGAGGTCGCGGTCATGCACCCCGACCCGGACATCGCCCACGAGACGCTGCAGGACATCGCCCTCGAAGCGCAGCGGCTGTCCACTCTGGTGGAGAGCCTGCTCGCGCTCGCCCGCGCGGAGCGCGAGGTCGAACCGACCCGGCCGGTGGACCTGGCTGCGGCAGCGCGCACGGCGGCCGAACGGCTCGGCAGCGACGTCGAACTGGACGTGCCCGAGGACCCGGTGCTCGTGCTGGCCGCGCCCGCCGAGGTCTCGACGGTGCTGGAGAACATCATCGGCAACGCCCAGCGCTACACCAGGACGTCGGTGCGGGTGTCGGTGCAGGCCGAGCCGGGAATGGGCGTGCGACTGCTGGTCGACGACGACGGTCCCGGCATCCCGGCCGAGCACCGGCCGCGCGTGTTCGACCGCTTCTACCGCGTCGAACCGGACCGGGCCCGCAGCACCGGCGGTGCCGGGCTCGGCCTGGCGCTGGCGGCCGAGGCCGTGCGCAGGCGCGGCGGATCGGTGCGCGCCGGCGAGGCGCCCTCGGGCGGTGCGCGCATCGAGGTCCGCTGGCCGGCCGCGCGCTGACGTCGGGCAAGATTCGTGAACGTGGCGGTTCTGCGGAGTACCGGTCTGATCGAGGCACCACTGGCCACCGTGGGGGCCGCGCTGCGGCACACCCGGACGGCTGAGACGGGGTTGGCCGACCTCGGCATTCGCGGCCGGTCGCTGACCAGCCCGGATTCGCTGCTGGTGCCCGGCGATGAACTCGCGTTCCGGCTCTCCGCGTTCACCCTGACCACGCGCATCGTTCGCGCCGACGCCGACCGGTTGAGCTCGGTGCTGGTCGCCGGGCCGCTCGCACAGCTGCGGCACGACGCGGTCCTGGCCCAGGTCGGCCCGCGCACGCTGCTCACCGACTCGGTGCGGTGGACGAGCCCGTTCGGCCCGCTGGGCAGGCTCGGCGACGTGGCCGTGGGCCGGCGGTTGGTGCTCGACGTGCTGGCCGCTCGCATCCGCGCCGTCCGCGAACTCGCGGAGTCCTGGGCGGTGCGGAAGATCGTCGTGGGGACCGCGATCGTGCACGAGGGACGTTTGCTCGCTCAGCAGCGCGGCTACCCGGCCTCGCACGCCGGTCAGTGGGAGCTGCCGGGCGGGCGCGTCGAACCCGGCGAGGACGAGTCCGACGCCGTGGTCCGCGAGTGCCGCGAAGAGCTCGACGTCGAGGTCCGTCCCACCGGCCGCCTCGGCACCGACGTGCCCCTGGACAACGGCATGCTGCTGCGCATCCACACAGCGGAGCTCAAGGACCCCGCCCAGCAGCCCACGGCGGTCGAGCACCGCGACGTCCGCTGGGTGAGCGCCGGTGAGCTGCCCGCACTCGACTGGCTCGAAACCGACCGAGTCCTCCTGCACACCTTGCGCGAACTACTCGGCGCCTAGTTCGAGTAGTTCCGCGGGATCGAAGGTCAGGGGGAAGGGCAGGTCGGTCTGGAAGCGCTGACCGTTGAGCGCTTTGGCGTGATCGCGATACTCGCCATCAACCAGCTTCAGCAGTTCTACGCAAGCGCGTTCGCGCTCGTAGGAGATGTTGACTCTCATGTAGTACGGTGCCGACCTTGCCGTACTCAGCAGGCTTGTCGATGTGGTCGGTGCGGCGACTGGACCTCGACACGCACTCGCCGATGAGCAGCACCTGTTCGGCAGGGATCCACACGCGTCCGGCGGCAGGTCGCCGCAGCACGGAAAAGCCCGGTTGGACCCAGCGCAGAGACGACAGCGACGGCATCTCGACGTTCAAGGTCGTGTAGGCAGCGCCGCCGAGTTGGCGAGCGGGTTCGCGCATCCGCAGGCGGAGCTCATCCGCCGCGTAGACGTTCGCGGAACCTTCGTAGGGGCTCACTATCAGCTTTCCGTCCAGGCACTCGTACTTGGCCGGGGGCATCCCCGGGATCGGCAGGTACCTGTCGGCGAGCTCAGGCGTCCACAGCCCGTCGAGGTCGACGAGCGGGTCGAACGGACCTTCCGGGCCGAATGCCGGTGCTGCCACGGCGGCACTCCTCACGACCTGGGACTCGGTTTCGCTGTGCATCACAACAGTACCCATGCGGCCAAGTTGCACGGTGGTGATCAGCGGGCGCCAGGGGTTCCACCCGTTCCCGGGTCCGACCTTCGTGGAAGTGGTTGCGCTGAGTGAGTGAGGGGTTTCGCGGGGTGTGTGGCGGGGAGTCCGATTTTCGGATTTTTGATCTTGTTCTCGTTGGATTCAACGGGCGAAATTGATCGGCAAACGCCAGGTGGGGGAGTTACATTGAAAGAATGTTTGTAGTGCTGCTGCAATACACCGCGCCAGAATCGGATATAGACGCCCAACTGGTCGATCATTACGAATGGGTCACCCAGCATTACGACGCAGGCGACTTCATCGCCGCTGGTCACCGGCACCCGCGCAACGGGGCGGTGATCATCGCTCGTGCGATGTCCCGCGGCAGGCTGGACGCCATCCTGGCGACCGACCCGTTCGCCCTGCACAAGCTGGTTCGCTACGAGGTCGTCGAGTTCCAGGCCCTGCGCACGATCCCGGAGCTCGCCGCGTACGCGGACCCGCTCACCACGGTCGCTCAGCGGTAGCGGCCGACCTGTCCCGGGCCGCGGCGCCGGCGCCGCGGCCGGGTCACTTCGCGTCCTTTTTCTTGGCCTTCTTCTGAGCCTTTTTGACCTCCGCCGCTTTCTGATCCTTGAGCAGTTTGCGCAGAGCCACGATGGGGCAGCTCTTGCACGGTGGTTGCGAATGGCAACATTTTTTCTTGACCTTGATGGTGCCTTTGCCCACGGTGCTTCTTTCCGGCGCTGGGGACGGGGGTTGTGGCCGAGCGTAGGTGAACCTAACCCGACCTGGCGAACTTGATGTTCGCCGACTGTTCGCTGTTGCGCTGCGCACGTGCGCGTCGGTCCGCGATGTGCTTGCACTACCCTGGAGGGGGCCGCGTGTCGACGTAGCGCCCCCGCAACCGCGGGGTGCCGCCCGAAATGAGCTCCGCAGCAGCGGCGCAGTGGAGCCGCGGCCGGTGCCTGGAAGTCAGCAGGCGCCATGCGGGGAGATCCGCATCCGGTGCCATCGCCCAGCGGTGCATCACATCGACGAACCGCCGCGACCTTTCCGCGCCGAGCCATGGAGTACCCGCGTGTCCGCCACCAGCGTCGCCGCCCCCACGCGCAGTGATCTGCGCAACGTAGCCATCGTCGCGCACGTCGACCACGGCAAGACCACCCTGGTCGATGCGATGCTGCGCCAGTCCGGTGCCTTCTCCGAACGCGCCGAGCTCGTCGACCGCGTCATGGACTCCAACGACCTGGAACGTGAGAAGGGCATCACGATCCTGGCCAAGAACACCGCGATCCGTCGCGAGACCGAAGACGGTCCGGTCACCATCAACGTCGTCGACACCCCCGGCCACGCCGACTTCGGCGGCGAGGTGGAGCGCGCGCTGTCGATGGTCGACGGCGTGACCCTGCTGGTCGACGCCAGCGAAGGCCCGCTGCCGCAGACCCGCTTCGTGCTGCGCAAGGCGCTGGCCGCGAAGCTGCCGGTCATCCTGGTCGTCAACAAGGTCGACCGCCCCGACGCGCGCTGCGCCGAGGTCGTCGAAGAAGCCCACGACCTGCTGCTGGAGCTCGCCAGCGAGCTCGACGGCGAGGTCGAGCTGGACATGGAGGCCATCCTCGACCTGCCGGTCGTCTACGCCTCCGCCCGCGCCGGCCGCGCCTCGATGGAGCAGCCCGTCGACGGCGAACTGCCCGCCGAGGAGAACCTGGACTCGCTGTTCAAGGTCCTGCTGGACCACGTGCCCGCACCGGTCGCCGACTTCGACTCGCCACTGAGCGCCCTGGTCACCAACCTCGACGCCTCGTCGTTCCTGGGACGCATCGGCCTGTGCCGGATCCACTCCGGCACCATGCGCAAGGGCCAGACCGTCGGCTGGTGCCGCGAGGACGGCAGCGTCGAGAAGGTCCGCCTCACCGAGCTGCTGATCACCGAGAACCTCACCCGCGTGCCCGCCGAGGAGGCCTCCGCGGGTGACCTGGTGGCCATCGCCGGCGTCCCGGACATCACCATCGGTGACACCCTCACCGACCCGGACAACCCGAAGCCGCTGCCGCGGATCACCGTCGACGACCCGGCCATCTCGATGACCATCGGCGTCAACACCTCGCCGCTGACCGGTCGCAACGGCGGCTCCAAGATCACCGCCCGGCAGGTCAAGGCGCGCCTGGACGCCGAGCTGATCGGCAACGTCAGCATGAAGGTGCTGCCGACCGAGAAGCCCGACGCCTGGGAGGTCCAGGGCCGCGGTGAGCTGGCGCTGGCCATCCTGGTCGAGAACATGCGCCGCGAGGGCTTCGAGCTCACCGTCGGCAAGCCGCAGGTGGTCACCAAGACCATCGACGGCAAGCTGTGCGAGCCGTTCGAGCGGCTGACCATCGACGCCCCCGAGGAGCACCTCGGCGCCGTCACGCAGCTGCTGGCCGGCCGCAAGGGCCGCATGGAGACCATGGACGGGCACGGCACCGGCCGCATCAAGCTGATCTACGTGATCCCCTCGCGCGGCCTGATCGGGTTCCGCACCGAGTTCCTCACCGAGACGCGCGGCACCGGCATCGCCAACCACGTCTTCGAGGGCTACTTCCCGTGGGTGGGCGAACTGCGCACCCGCCACAGCGGCTCGTTGGTCGCCGACCGGTCCGGCCCGGCCACCAACTACGCGCTGCTGCAGCTGGCCGACCGCGGCTCGTTCTTCGTGCAGCCCACCAGCGAGGTCTACGAGGGCATGGTCGTGGGCGAGAACCCCCGCGCCGAGGACCTCGACGTGAACATCACCAAGGAGAAGAAGCTCACCAACATGCGGTCCTCGACCGCCGATGAGCTGGAGAAGCTGGCCAAGCCGCGCACCCTCTCGCTGGAGGAGGCCCTGGAGTTCTGCTCCGGCGACGAGTGCGTCGAGGTCGGCCCGGAGGCCATCCGCGTCCGGAAGATCACCTTGGACAGCACCACCCGAGGCCGCGAGCGCTCCCGCCAGAAGGCCCGCGACAACGGCTGATCTTTGTCTGACCCGCATGGCTGGGTTGCTCAGCGGTGCGGGTGGGGGAACCTGAGCGGCTTCGTGGACTCCGCGCGCCACTCCTGACGCATTCCGCTTAGCCGGGGTGTGGACATCGGCGTCGCGGCGTGCTCGCCACGAAGCCGCTCAGAACCCCCGGCGGTGCGAGTTGCTCAGGTGGGGTGGAGGGGCGCCTTCGGCGCTTGCCTGACGGTTCTGTGCTCGGCTGACAGCGCTGTCGCTGCCTAGATGGTGGTGGCGGCTGGCGCTGATGGACCCCAGGGACGATCATCGGATCGCTTGCGGAACCATGGGGGGCTCTCGCGCGTCCTGCGTTCGGACGGTGTCGTCCGGACCCGCGGCGCGTGGCCCGGGGTGATCCTCCGGCGGCCGATGTGAGGGGAGGTTCGGCGTGACCCAGGGTCGACGCCGCGCACTGGGCGCGGTTCCCCTGCTGGTGACCGTCGTCAGCCTGGTCGCGGGCTGCACGGACGCTCCACCACCGCAATTGGTGGAGCCGAGCCCGACGACCAGCGAACCCAGCACGAGCACTCCTGCGCAGCCGATGCCGATCGAGGTCGTCGTCGGCGTCGACGAGCTGGAGGGCGGTTTCAACCCGCACACGCTCGCCGACCTGTCGCCGACGAGCTCCGCGCTCGCCGGGCTGATGCTGCCGTCGGTGTTCCGGCCCGGCCAGGACGGCGCGCTGCAGCTGGACACCAACCTGATGGAGTCCGCCGAGGTCGTCCCGGACGCGGAGAAGTTCACCGTCCGGTACCGGATCAAGCGGCAGGCCAGCTGGTCCGACGGCGCCCCGATCGCCGCCGAGGACTTCGTCTACCTGTGGGAACAGCTCCGTTCGCAGCCCGGAGTGGCGGACCCGGCCGGCTACCGGCTGATCGACGACGTCGCCTCCAGGCAGGGCGGCAAGACCGTCGACGTCACCTTCAGCAAGCCCTTCGCGGGATGGCAGACGCTGTTCAACAACCTGCTGCCCGCGCACCTGCTGCGCGCCGCGCCGCGCGGCTGGGGAACCGTCCTCGACGACGGCTACCCGGCTTCGGGCGGGCCGTTCGCGATCCGGCAGGTCGACCTGGACCGCGGCGAGATCATCCTGGAGCGCAACGACCGCTACTGGGGTCCGCCCGCGCAGTCCGATCGGATCGTGCTGCGCGCCATCGACAAGGCCCGCCAGGTCGAGGCGTTGCGCAGCGGAGACAGCCACCTGGCGCTGTTCAGCGCCGACGCCGGCACCGTGCGGTCGCTGCGCGACCTGGGCGACCAGGTGCAGATGATGACCGTTCCGCGCCCGGCGACGATGGAGATGCTGCTGCGGCAGGACAGCCGCGCGCTCGCCGACGTCAAGGTCCGGCGGGCCGTGCTGGCCGCGCTGGACCGCCCCGCGCTGATCGAGGCGGGAACCGGCGGCGGGCCCGGCGAGCAGTTGCAGGCGCACGCGCAGGTCCTCGCGCCGTCCGAGCACGGCTACACGCCGACCGAACCGGCGGGGGCGCTGCCGAAGCGTCCCGATCCGGCGCAGGTCGAGCGGCTGCTGACCGAGGCGGGGTACCAGCGCACGGGCGGTTCGTGGATCCGCGACGGACGTCCGCTGAACCTGGTGATCGCCGCGCCCTTCGAGCACGAGGGCTACATCAGCATCGCCGAAGCCTCCGCCCAGCAGCTCCGCGCGCAGGGCATCCAGGCCACGGTGGTGACGCCGACCGGGGATCAGCTCTTCGGCGACATGCTCGCCACCGATCCGCACTCCGCCGAGGCGGGCACCTCGGGCACCGTCGACATGGCGGTGGCGCCGCGACCGGCCGGCGGCGATCCGGCCGCCACCATGACCTCGTCCTACGGCTGTCCGGGTGTGGACCCGGACAGCGAGCAGCCGCTGCCCTACAACGCGGCCGGTTTCTGCGACGAGCTCCTGCAGCCCACGATCGACGCGGCCCTCTCCGGCCGGATGTCGTTCCAGCAGGCGTCGGCGAACGTCGAATCGGTGCTGTGGCGGGACGCGATCGCGTTGCCGCTCTACCAGCAGGCGCAGGTCCTGGCGCTGAGCAACGAGGCCACCGGCGTCCAGGCGGGCAACGGGTTCGCCGGGCCGTTCTCGACGGCCGCCCAGTGGCTCGGAACACCAGCTGAGAACGACGGCTATTAATTCTCTCTCGAAGAGGCCGTGGCCTTTTTGCTGGGCGGTGCGGGTGGCGGAACCTGACACGCCTTCTGGGTCCGGGATCCGCGACTTGAGTATGTCTATACGCGGCGCTGCGGCTGTCCTCCCCAGAAGACGTGTCAGAACCCGCGGCGGTGCCGGTTGCTCGGGTGGGGTACTGAGGAAGCACCTTCGGTGCTTGCCTGACGTTGGGTGGGCGTTGGCGGTCGCTTGAGGGGTGCCGATTAGGCTGGACCGGTGACGCTGACGGCCCCACCGCGGTTGCTGCTGGTACACGCGCATCCAGACGACGAGACCCTGTGGACCGGCGGGACGATCGCCCGCTACGCCGCCCGCGGCGTGCAGGTCTACGTGGTGACCTGCACCCTCGGCGAGGAAGGCGAGGTCATCCCGGAGAGCTTGCAGGGGCTGGTGTCGGATCAGGCCGACCAGCTCGGCGGCTACCGGGTCGGTGAGCTCCGCTCGGCCTGCGCCGCGCTGCGGGTCGCCGACCAGCGGTTCCTGGGTGGTGTCGGCCGGTGGCGCGACTCCGGGATGCTCTGGGAGCAGCCCGGTCAGGCGACCTCCCGCCCCGACGCCCATCCGCGCGCCTTCGCCATCGGCGACCGCGAGCCGCAGGTCGCGGCGCTGGCGGACATCCTCGACGAGGTCAAGCCGCAGGTCGTCGTGACCTACGCCGAGGACGGCGGCTACGGGCACCCGGACCACGTCCGCGCCCACGAGATCACGCGCGCCGCGGTCGACCGCGCCCCGGACGTGGACAGGCTGTTCTACGCGGTGCCCTCGCGCGATGCGCTGGCCGCGGGTCTCGCCGACCTCGCGCGCGCCGAAGATCTGCCCTTCGACCTGCCCGAACCGCACGAGCTGGCCAGCGTCGCCGACGAGACGATCACCACCGTCATCGACATCGCCGAGCACCTGCCCGCCAAGATCAGCGCGCTGCGGGCGCACGGCACCCAGGTCAAGGTCTGGGTCGAGCAGTGGCGCAACGGCGACGGCGTCGCCTCCTACGCGCTGTCCAACGGCGTGGCGCACCCCGTGCTGAGCAGCGAGCACTACGTGCTGGCCACCGGCCCGTCCGAGGGCTGCGAGGCGGACCTGTTCGGCGGACTCGGGGTGAGCGGCACCGAACCGGTGGGGGACCGGTGACGCGTCGGGAGATGATCCTGTTCGGCTTCCTGCTGCTCGACGCGGCCCTGCTGGCGATCCTGGAGCTCTTGTACCTGCCGCTCTACATCGGCTCGGTGCAGTTCCCGATCACCGCCGCCGTGGCGGCCGTGACGACTCCGCTGCTGGTCGCCGAGGCCGGCCGGATCTCCCGGAGCCGCCGCGTCGCTGGGGCACCGCTGGTGCTGTGGTTCGCGGTGGTGCTGGTCTTCGGCGTGTTCGGGCCCGGCGGTGACGTCGTGCTGCTCGGCAGCGACTGGCGCACCCTGCTGCTCATCGCCGGAGGCGCCCTGCCCAGCGCCATGATGCTCGGCATCGTCCTCGCCAAACCCGCGCGCTGACCCCCCGGGGAGTACGGCGGTTTTCGTGTGGGCGAACACCGCGTTCTCGCACCCGGTCGTCGGCCTCGGTTCGGCAGAATGGAAGCCGGGAGGACCGATGGCCGAAGTGTTGACCGATGAACGCGTCGCAGCCGTGCTGCGGCCGTTCGTGCGGGCCGCGACGCCCGTGCTCGCCGCGCTGCGCGAAGCCGACCCGGTTCGGCTGCGCGGGCGGGAGATCGACGCCCTGGGCGACGGGGCGATCCACAAGCTGCTGCGGCAGCTCGACTCGATGCAGCTGCCCGGCAGCTCCACCTGGGACGCGATGAGCGTCGACGAGCGCTGCGACTGGTGGACGCTGCGCGTCGGCCGGTTCCTGGCGCTGGCGGCCGGGCTGCCCCGGTTCGGCGGGGCGATCACCTCCCGGCTGCCGATGCGCAACGCCCTGGGCATCACCGGGCAGAGCCTGGTGCTGTGCGCGATCGCGGGCGAGCACGGGGTGACCGATTCAGCCGTCAAGGTCCAGCTGATCGCCGAGGTGCTGCTGGGCCGGAAGATCAGCCGCGAGCTGGCCTCCGGGTCCGCAGGATCCGCGGGGTCCGCCGAGGACGACGCGCGCACGCAAGAGCTCACCGAGGACATCGACGCCTCGAAGCGCAAGCATGGTAAAGCGACCGTGAAGGCCGTCGTGCGCACGGTGTGGCGCATGGCACGTGCGGTGTGGGAGTTCGATTCCGAACTCGACAAGAGACCCCAGGGACGGCTGCACCACCAGCTCCTCGGGAACCTCCCCGTGGTGGGTGTTGTCGGTGGTTACCTGGGGGAACGTTCGTCCCTCAAGCGCATCGGCCGGAAGGGGGCGGAGTGGTTGCACCAGAACGGTTTACGCCGTTAACGCATGCGACGTAGAGTCGATGGGACTCCCGAGCTGTGGGACCAGTTACGCGCTCAGGGGGGTCCGAGAGATACTGTCAGCAGTCGCGCCAGGAGATGCCTGAGCGTGCGTTGGACAACGCTTCGAGCAGGAGTGCAACCGTGACCTACGTGATCGCCGAGCCCTGCGTGGACGTGCTCGACAAGGCATGCATCGAAGAGTGCCCTGTCGACTGCATCTACGAGGGCGGGCGGATGCTCTACATCCACCCCGATGAGTGCGTCGACTGCGGTGCCTGCGAGCCGGTCTGCCCGGTCGAGGCCATCTACTACGAAGACGACGTGCCGGACGAGTGGGCCGCCTACACGAAGGCGAACGTGGACTTCTTCGACGAGCTCGGCTCGCCGGGTGGAGCTGCGAAGGTGGGCAAGGTCAGCAAGGACGTCGAGCCCATCACGAGCCTGCCGCCTCAGGGCGAATGAGTTCCGTGACCGGCCCGGGCGCAGCCGCGTCCGGGCCACGGCTTCCTGACTTCCCCTGGGACTCGCTGGCACCGCACAAGGCGACCGCCAACGCCCACCCGGACGGCATCGTCGATCTGTCCGTGGGCACCCCGGTCGACCCGGTTCCGGCGAAGCTCCAGGAAGCTCTGTCGGCCGTGGCGGAAGTGCCGGGCTACCCGGCCACGCACGGCACACCGGCCCTGCGCGAAGCGGCCGTGGAGTCGCTGCGCAGGCGCTACGGCATCACCGGTCTGGAACCGGACGCGGTGCTGCCGACCATCGGTTCCAAGGAACTGGTCGCCTGGCTGCCGACGCTGCTGGGCGTGCGGCCCGGCGACGTCGTCGCCATCCCGGACCTGGCCTACCCGACCTACGAGGTCGGCGCGAAGATCGCCGGTGCCGAGGTCGTCCGGCTCGCCCCCGGCGAGCTGCCGCCCGCCGGCACCAGGCTGCTGTGGCTGAACTCGCCGTCCAACCCGACCGGACGCGTGCTCACCGCCGACGAGCTCGGCCGGATGGTGCGCGCCGCGCAGGACATGGGCGCCGTGGTGGCCTCCGACGAGTGCTACCTGGCGCTGGGCTGGGACGCCGAGCCGGTCTCGGTGCTGCACCCCTCGGTCGGCGCCGCGCGCGACGGCCTGCTGGCCGTGCACTCGCTGTCGAAGTCGTCGAACCTGGCCGGCTACCGGGCCGGGTTCGTCACCGGTGATCCGGTGCTGGTCGCGCGGCTCCTGGAGCTGCGCAAGCACGCCGGGATGATCGTTCCGCGCCCGGTCCAGGAGGCGGTCACCGCCGCGTTGCGCGACGACGAGCACGTCTCGGCTCAGCGCGAGCTCTACGCCTCCCGCCGCGCGGTGCTGCGTCCCGCGCTGGAGTCGGCCGGGTTCACCATCGAGCACTCGCAGGCCGGGCTGTACCTGTGGTCGACGCGGGGCGAGGACGCCTGGGCGACGGTGGAGTGGCTCGCGCAGCGAGGGATCCTGGCCGCGCCGGGCACGTTCTACGGGCCTGACGGCTCTCGCCACGTCCGCATCGCGATGACGGCCACCGACGAGCGGATCGCCACCGCGGCGAAGCGCTTGGATGCCTGATCGGGCGGTTCTGGTCCGAACCGCCCCATGATCATGTCCCTCGTGCCCGGTCGGTTCGGAACAGAACCGCCGGTCGGTCTCACACCTCGGCCGCGGCTCCGCTGAGGGTGTTCCAGGCCTCCGGCCACCGGGCGCGGCGGTCGGCCTTGCGGACCTCCTCGCGTTCCACGAGACGTCCTGCGGCGAAGGCGATTCCGGCATCCGGGCGCGGACCGAAGCCGTCGAGCAGCGCCCGGATCCGCTCCTCCGCGACGCAGGCGTCCTGGTGCTCGCCGAGGACGTCCTGGAAGCCCTTGGTGGCTTTGATCAACCGCTTCACCGGGGCGCCCAGCAGCGGTTCGGCGAGCTCGGCGGTGTAGCGGACCTTCTTGCCGTCGATGCGCAGCGCGTGCAGCTCGGCATCAGGGGGCTCGTACGGAAGCCGTTCGACGGCCTTGCGCAGCTTGCCGAACTGTCGCCGCACGAGGCGGCGCAGCTGCGCCGCGGCGTCCACATCGGAGCCCCGGCCGGGAAGTTCCCGCGTGGCACGGGCCAGCAGGTCCAGAAGATCCTGGTAGCGGTCGCCGTCCAGCGCTGCCAGCATGTCGTCCCTGGCCCGCAGGTACTCGGCGTCGAGGCCGGAGACCAGCTGCTCGGCGGCGCTGCGCTCGGTCTCGGGGAGGCCGGTGAACTCCGAGCGGAGCCGTTCCAGCAGCACGTCCAGGTCCCGGACCGGGCCGAGAGCCCTGCCCAGCCAGCCCAGCTCGGCGCGCAGCGGCTCGGACTCGTCGCGGTCCAGGAACGGCCGCGCCGAGCGCAGCATCGCGCGCATCCGCCGCACCGACACCCTCATCTGGTGCAGCTCCTCGGGATCCTCCCCGACGCGCGTCCCGGCCTCGTGCGCCCGCAGCGCGCGCAACCGCGCGTCCAGCCCGGCGCGGACGTGAGCCGCGATCGACGCCCCGCGCCCCACCTCCACGGGCTCAGCGGAGAGCACGTCCTCGAGAAGCCGGGAAACAGCCATCCCCCATGCTAAAACGGACAACTCGCCCGACAGGCTGCTCCGAACGGACCAAACTCAACAGGAAGGGCCCCTCCCACCTGCGGTGGAAGGGGCCCTTCTCAGTCCGGGATCCGGCGCATGGCGGTGTCTCAGGTTCCGCTACCCGCACCGCTGTGCAAGACGACCAGCGGCAGAGGTCAGTCGTTCGCGTGCAGGGCGGCGTTGAGCTCCACCTTGCCGCCGGAGCGGGCGGTGACCTCGACGGCGCCGGTGGTGGAGTTCCGGCGGAACAGCAGGCCGTCGTTGCCGGAGACCTCGGCTGCCTTGGTGAGCGTGCCGTCCGGCAGCGTGATCTTGGTGCCGGCCGTGACGTAGAGGCCCGCCTCGACGACGCAGTCGTCGCCCAGCGAGATGCCGATGCCGCCGTTGGCGCCGATCAGGCAGCGCTCACCGATGGAGATGACCTCCTTGCCGCCGCCGGACAGCGTGCCCATGATCGACGCGCCACCGCCGACGTCCGAGCCGTCGCCGACCACGACACCGGCCGAGATGCGGCCCTCCACCATGGACGCGCCCAGCGTCCCGGCGTTGAAGTTCACGAAGCCCTCGTGCATCACGGTCGTGCCGCTGGCCAGGTGGGCACCCAGCCGGACCCGGTCGGCGTCGCCGATGCGCACGCCGGAGGGCACCACGTAGTCGACCATGCGGGGGAACTTGTCGATGCTGTAGACCGTCACCGGGCCGCGCGCACGCAGCCGCAGCCGGGTCGCCTCGAAGCCCTCCACCGGGCACGGCCCGTGGTTGGTCCACACGACGTTGGCGAGCAGGCCGAACTGGCCGTCGAGGCTCAACCCGTGCGGGTGCACCAGGCGGTGCGACAGCAGGTGGAGCCGCAGGTAGACGTCGTGCGCGTCGGCCGGGGCGTCGGCGAGCTTGGCGATGTCGACGCGGACCGCGATGACCTCGACGCCGCGGGCGTCATCCCGCCCGAGCAGCGCGACACCGGCCTCGCCGAGGGACTCGGCGGCCTGCTCCGCGGTCAGCTTGGTCGTGCCGGACTGGCCCGACTCGTTCAGCTTGACGGTGGGGAACCAGGTGTCGAGAACCGTGCCGTCGTCGGTCACGGTCGCCAGGCCCACGCCGTGGGCACCCGTGGTCTGCGGGTCGGGGATGTTCGCGCTCATGACCAAAACGGTAATCGGCAACGCGGTGCTCGGCCCGCACGGGGTGGGGCGTTCAGCTCTTCAGCGCACTCGGGAGGTGGCACCCGGTGGTGACCGTCAGGATCGTGCCGCGCGAGGTGCCGAAGGTGTAGACCCCGCCGTAGGAGTCGTTGCCGGTGATCTCGTGGTCGCCGGTGCGGTTGACTATGATCTCCGGTTCGCCGAAGCCGTACTCCGCGGTGATCGACCGGACGATGGACACCGCGCTCGGCCAGTCCACGTCGGCGACCGGCTGCGCGGCCCGCCAGGACTCCAACACCCGGCTCTCGGCGTCGGCACCGGCGAACTCCGAGCAGCCCACCTTCGTCTCGGGAGACGACACCGTCCACTGCAACGGCCCGACCAGGCGATCCAGCAGGTCGCGCAGGCGCTGCTGCATCTGCTCGTACTGCGCGCTGATCTGCTCGATGCTCGGACGCTGCTGGAGCGCACTTCGCGGGTCCAACACGGGTACCCCCGTCACGGTCGGACGTAGATCCGGACGTAGAGAAATGATGCCGGATCGTCGATCTTGGCCCGACCCGGCACCCCTCTGAGTTCCCTGTGAGCCTCGACACTCAACCGAACAGGTTCAGCACGACGCTCATCAGCACCAGCGCGAGCAGCGGTCCGACCACCAGCCCCACCACCCCGACGACCACCGCGGTGCCCGTCGAGCCCGGCCGCCGGACCCGGAACCACAGGAACACCGGCCCGGCCAGCAGCACGAGCACGGACACCGCCGTGACGGCCCCAGCCGGCGTGCAGCCGCCTTGCCCGCCCGGGTGACAGGGCACGGCCGCGCTCCAGATGCCGATGAACGCGGTGAAGGCCGCGATCGGCAGCGCCGCGAGCGTGGCCAGCACGGCGAAGACCACCGCCGCCGTGCGGCCGCTGGTGTCGGGCGCGCTCACGACCTCACCCCTTCGCAGACTGCAGCAGGTGGCACCCGGTCCGCACGCTCAGAACCGTGTTGGCGGCGGCGCCGAGCTGCAACCGGGCGCCGTAGGGGTTGTGCAGCTCGATCTTGTGGTCGCCCGGCCGGTCGGTGACCACGTGCAGCTCGGTGAACCCGCGAGAAGCACCCACCTCGGTGGCGATCCGCAGAGCTCGCGCCCACTGCTCGTCCGGGATGCCGCCCTTCTGCATCCACGTGGCCAGGGTGCGCTGCTCGGCACCTCGCACGTCGGCGAAGTCCGGGCACGCCGACTCACCGGTGTTGCCCTCGTCGGTGAACTCCGGCAGCCCGATCTCGGCGACCAGCCGTTCCCGCAGCTCCTGCTGCATCCGGTCGTAGTCGGCCGCGACCTCCTCCATGCTGGGTCGCTGCCGCAGTGCGTTGAGCTGGTCTTCCATGCTTCCCCCATCGGGTCCGCCGACCGCGCACCCGGAGAGGAGCGCGGCGCTGAGGATCAGTGTGGCGAATCGCCTCATGAGAACAGGTCCTTGATGTCCGAAACCCGGTCGCTGCCCCAGTCCTGGACGGCCGAAGCGCCTTCCTGGACCTGGTGCGGAACGTACGACACACCGTCGCCCACGCCGTCGGTCTTCCCCTCCACCGCGTTCTCCGGCACGCCGCCGACGACCGAGGCGATGTTGTGCTGGCTGGTGGTGTCCGGGTCGAGGTAATCGCTGTGCCCGGTGACCTGCCCGCCCTCGTCGGACTTCTCGGTCGACAGATCGGTGAACCCGTCCATGTGCGACGGGTCGCCGCCGAAGCGGGCGAAGTCGGCGACCGGGTCGTTCTTGGCCTCCAGCCGGTAGGTGTGACCCTCCGGGACGTGCAGGTCCTCGATGTCGTTGGTGCCGACTCCGGGGGAGCCGTAGATGATCGCGTCGTCCACGCCGTGCCCACCGCCCTGCAGCGCGTAGCCGGTCGTGGAGGAGCCGTAGGAGTGCCCGATCGCGGTCAGGTGCGGGTCGGTCTCGCGAGAGCTGTTGATGCCCTTGTAGAACTCGTTGAGCTTCGCCCCGCCCTCCTCGGCCGACTTCGAGCTGGCGACGGAATCGCCCAGCAGGTCGGTGTTCTCGGACTCCTGCGGGGCCTCGTAGCCGAGCCAGAACACACCGGCGACCTCGCCCTCCTTGCCGGAGCGCATCATCTCCCGCTGGGATTCGGCGACCAGTTCCTGGGTTTCGGCGTCGGCGCCCTTCAAGCTGCCCTCGACGGTGGTGGTGTACCCGGGGGTGAACACCGAGACGTGGTCTGCGGTGTCCACGTCGCCCACGGCCACGGCGGTCTTCAGCCGCTCACCGCCGGCGTCGAGGACCAGCAGCTGCCGGTCGTCGCGGGCGATGGTGTCCTCGACGGCGTCCAGGCCATTGAGCTTCGCGTCGATCTGGTCGGCCTTCTCCTGCTCGTCCTCGCTGATCCCGCCCTGCGCCAAGCGGTTCCGCTCGCCGCGCAGCTGCGCCCGGGTGTCGTCGAGGTTCGCGCGGTTGGCCGCGTCGCGCACGACCGCCGGGATGCCGTCGCGGTTGCCCAGCCACGCGGGCGGGTTCTCCCGCAGAGCCGAGCGCTGCTCGTCGGACAGCGACTTCCACCAGTCGGCGTTGGCCTGAGCGGTGTTGTGCGGCGGTTTTCCGGCGGAGGCGGCGAGCGCCTGCAGCTCGTCCGTCTCGGCCGCGTCCGCCAGTGATGTGCCCTTGCCGGGCTTGATCTGGTCCTCGTCCGCTGCGGTGAGGGTCTTGGCGAGCGCGGCGTCGATGGCTTCGGCCTGGTCGAGGATCTTCTCGATCTCGGCGACCAGGTCGTCGCGCACGCGGGTGCGCTCGGCCTTGACCTGCTCCAGCTGGTCGGCCGGAACGTCCTGGGGCGGGGCGACGTCGCGGACGCCGCCGTCCTCGGTGATCTGGAAGCCGTGGGCCTGGGCCTCGTGGTCGGTGGTGTCGACGCGGCGCTTGAGCGCGGCGACGTCGTCGGCGGCGGTGGCGACCGCCGCCCGGACCGTCGCCACCTCGGCGACCAGCGAGCGCATCTCCTCCAGCAGCCGCCGGTGCTGCTCGGCGGAGCGCTGGGCGGCTTCCCCGGTCCAGCCGTCGGGGTTGCGGGCGCCGTCGAGCTCGTCCTGCAGGTTGATCAGGTCGTCCCGGCGCTTGCCGAGATCGCCGTGCACCGCGTCGAGGCGGTCGGCGTTCCAGCGCCGCACGTCGGCGTAGCTGACCATCCCGCTCACCGCCCGGCCGCGTCGATGGAGCGGGCGTTGTCGGAATCGCTGCGCTCGTAGGTCTTCGCGGACGCCGCCAGCGATTCGCCGTGCGCGGTCGCCTTCTCGCTCCACGTCGTGAGCGCGCGCTGCCAGCTCTGGGCGACCCGGGTCGCCGCGCCCTCGCTCTTCCCGCCGGGGAGAGCTTCGGCGATGTCCGCCGCCGGTTCGCCGAGCTTGATCCGCGCCGCCTGCTCACCGGCGAGGTCCGCGCTGCGCCCCGCCTGGTGCAGCGCTTCCGGTTCCGCCCTCAACCCCATGTCAGCCTCCGCGAGCCCACCAGTTCGATGCGGGAGCCTAGCCCGCTGATCATCGGTTCGATGGGGGTTCCGGCGATCCGGTTCCCGCCGATGCGGCCCGCGCAGGTCAGCGGGGTAGCCTGCCGGTCGTGACCGCTTCGTTGGACCTCACGTCGGACCCCGTCGAGCTGACCGCCGCGCTGGTGGACATCCCCAGCGTCTCCGGGTCGGAGAAGAACATCGCGGACGCGGTGGAGGAGGCGCTGCGCGCGCAGGCCCCGCACCTGGAGGTGGTCCGCAACGGCGAAGCCGTGCTGGCCCGCACCCACCTCGGCCGCGACACCCGCGTCGTGCTGGCCGGGCACCTCGACACCGTGCCGATCAACGACAACCTGCCTTCGCGGCGCACCGGATCCGGTGACGACGAGCTGCTGCACGGTTGCGGCACGACCGACATGAAGAGCGGCGACGCCGTGATGCTGCACCTCGCGGCCACGCTCACCGAACCGCGTCACGACCTGACCTTCGTGTTCTACGACTGCGAGGAGATCGAGGCCGAGCGCAACGGTCTCGGCCGCATCGAGCGCGAGCTGCCGGAATGGCTCGACGGCGATCTGGCGGTGGTGTGCGAGCCGTCGAACGCGGCGATCGAGGCGGGCTGCCAGGGCACCATCCGCGTCGAGGTCCGCACGACCGGCACACGCGCGCACACCGCCCGCGCGTGGATGGGGGAGAACGCCATCCACGCGGCGCAGCCGATCCTGCAGCGGCTGGTGGACCACACGCCGCGCAACCCGGTGATCGACGGGCTCCAGTACCGCGAGGGGCTGCAGGCCGTGAAGATCACCGGTGGGATCGCGGGCAACGTCGTCCCGGACTCCTGCGTGGTCACCGTCAACCACCGCTTCGCCCCCGACAAGTCCGCCGAGCAGGCCGAGGCCGAGCTGCGGGAGCTGTTCTCCGGCTACGAGGTCGTGGTCACCGACCTGTCAGCGGGTGCCCTCCCGGGTCTCACGTCCCCGGCCGCCGCTCAGCTGGTCGAGGCGTCGAACTCCGAGCCGGTCGCCAAGCTCGGCTGGACCGACGTCGCCCGCTTCGCCGCCCGCGGCCTCCCCGCGGTCAACTTCGGCCCCGGCAACCCCACCCTCGCCCACACCCAGCAAGAACACGTCCGCACCACCGAGATCCGCCACTGCACCACCACCCTCCACCGCTTCCTCTCCTAACCCGACACCCCCAGGGGCAACCGGATTACGGCGGTATTCAGGTCCCCGATTACCGGAGTAATCCGGGTTGGTTCCCGAATACCGCCGTAATCGGTGCCCTGATTACCGGGGTATTCAGGTCACCGAAGGGGTGTGAGCGGGTCAGGCCGTGCCCAGGACCTCGGTTTCGGTGGGTTCCTCGGTGACGCGTTGCTTGGGGAGGGCCGGTGTTGGGGCGGGTTCTTCCGGGAGTTCGGCGACTTGGCGTTCGGCTTCGGTGAGCTCCGGGGCCTCGGGTTCTTCGGGTTCCTCCGCGGGGATCCGGGGCTTCTCACCGGCCGGTTGGTGGATGCGGTCGACGAACTGCAGGAGTTCCACCGGGAACGGCAGGACCAGGGTCGAGTTCTTCTCGGCCGCCACCTCCACGACCGTCTCCAGGAGCCGCAGCTGCAGGGCGGCCGGGGTGTCGGCCATGACGTGCGCGGCGTCGGAGAGCTTGCGGGAGGCCTGGTACTCGCCGTCCGCGGAGATCACCCGAGAGCGGCGCTCGCGCTCGGCTTCGGCCTGACGGGCGATGGATCGCTTCATCGACTCCGGCAGCGAGACGTCCTTGATCTCCACCCGGTCGATGTGCACGCCCCAGCCCAGCGCCGGGCTGTCGATCATCAGCTCCAGGCCCTGGTTGAGCCGTTCGCGGTTGGACAGCAGGTCGTCGAGGTCGCTCTTGCCGATGATCGACCGCAGCGAGGTCTGCGCGACCTGCCCCACCGCGAACAGGTAGTCCTCGACGTTGACCACGGCGCGCGCCGCGTCCTCGACCCGGAAGTAGACCACCGCGTCCACCCGGACCGTGACGTTGTCGCGCGTGATGCCCTCCTGCGCGGGCACGGGCATCGTGACGATCTGCAGGTTGACCTTCCGCAGCCGGTCCACCCCGGGAATGATCATGGTGATGCCAGGGCCGCGAGTGCGTTCCTGCAGCCGACCGAAGCGGAGCACCACGCCCCGCTCGTACTGCTTGATGACCTTGGTGCTCGCGGCGACGCAGACGACACCGACCACGAGGATGGCGATGAGCAGTTCGATGAGCATGACCGGCTCCCGGGCTCGCGGAGGAACGGCCCGACGGCGCCCGAACGCCTGCGTAGATCGCGGAGCAGATCTGCGTGTCGCGCCCGGCTCGCGTCGCCGGCGCCGCTAGATCTTTTCTTTCGATCGTACGCCGCGAGACCGCCCTGTGAATCCCCCGTGAACAGGCATTTCGCCGGGCTGTCCAGCGGCGGGGCGGTTCGGAGAACGATCGGTGCGTGCGTAGGCTCGACGCCATGACAGTCGATGGCCAGTGGGGTGAACCCAACGGTGCGGAACGTCCGCACGAGAAGCAACGCGGCCCCGTGGTGCTGCGCCGCTCGCGGCTGAGCGAGCCGACCACCACCGACCAGCGCCTGCTGGACTCCAGAGGTCCCTCCGACTGGGTGCACACCGACCCGTGGCGGGTGCTGCGCATCCAGGCCGAGTTCGTCGAGGGCTTCGGCGCGCTGGCCGAGGTGCCGCGCGCGGTCACCGTCTTCGGTTCCGCCCGCACCCCGCGGGAGCACCCCGAGTACGCCTCCGGCGTGGAGCTGGGCCGGGCGCTCGCGGGCATCGGCTGCGCGGCCATCACCGGCGGCGGCCCCGGCACGATGGAGGCCGTCAACCGCGGCGCCTCGGAGGCCGGTGGCCTGTCGATCGGCCTGGGCATCGAGCTGCCCTTCGAGCAGGGCCTGAACCCGTGGGTGGACCTGGGTGTCAACTTCCGGTACTTCTTCGTCCGCAAGACGATGTTCATGAAGTACGCGCAGGCGTTCATCTGCCTGCCAGGCGGTTTCGGCACCATGGACGAGCTGTTCGAGGCGTTGACCCTGGTGCAGACCAAGAAGGTCACCAAGTTCCCGGTCGTGCTGTTCGGCAGCGACTACTGGCAGGGCCTGTACGACTGGATCCGCGACCGGATGCTCGAAGGCGGCAAGATCGGCGAGCAGGACATGTCGTTGCTGCACGTCACCGACGACATCGACGACGCGGTGTCGATCGTGCAGGAGGCGTACGAGGCGTGGGAGGCGGCGCATTGAGCACGGATGTTTCGGTCTGCGTCTACTGCGCGTCCGGGCCGGTGCCGCAGCAGTACCTGGACCTGGCCGCCGAGGTGGGCCGGAAGATCGCCAAGCGCGGCTGGACCCTGGTCTCCGGTGGCGGCAAGGTCTCGATGATGGGTGAGATCGCCCGCGCGGTCCGCGCCGACGGCGGTCGCACCATCGGCGTCATCCCGCGCGCGCTGGTCGACCGCGAGGTCGGCGACACCGACTCCGACGAGCTGCTGGTCGTGGACACCATGCGCGAGCGCAAGGGCTTGATGGACGCCCACGCGAACGCGTTCCTGACGCTGCCCGGCGGCATCGGGACCTGCGAGGAGCTCTTCGAGATCTGGACCGCCCGCTACCTGGGCATGCACAGCAAGCCGGTGGTGCTGCTGGACCCCGACGGGCACTACGAGGGCCTGCTGGACTGGCTCAACGGCATGGTGCGCAGCGGATTCGCCTCGCAGAGCTCGCTGGACGTGCTGACCGTGACCGCCGACGTCGACGAGGCGCTGGACGCCCTGGTCGGCTGAGCGAGATCAGGACGCCCCGACCGCCGTGCGGATCAGGTGGGTGAGCGCAGGCAGCGGGATGTCCGGGCGGACCTCGCCGAGCACCGGTGCGAGCCGGATCCAGAACGACTGGACGCGGGGAGCGCTGGGACGCTCGGTGGCCAGCTCGTCGACGAGCTCGGCGAGCCGCCACTTCGCCTCGTCCAGGCCCAGGCCCGGCTCGGGGTGCTGGTCGAGGACCTCGACGAGGGAGTTCAGGTAGACGCGGATCTGGTCCAGCGCGGACAGCTGGGCCGCGTGCTCGGGGTCGTCCCGGCGGTTCGGGGCGCTCCGGGCGAGCAGGCCGGCGCCGTTGGTCGTTTCGGCTTCGCGGTCGGCCACGGGTATCGGCTCCTGATCGGATCGGCCGGGGAGAGCGGGTCTCCGTTTCTCGATCTCCGAGTGTGCTCGGTTCAGCCGATCGGGAGCCTCCGTTCGGGTTCGCGCCACCCGAACGGCCGACTCACGTTGTTGTGATTCACATCATGCGGGTCGTGATCGCGAAAGGACCTTGGTCCTCTTGTGTGGAGGCGGTGACAGTGCAGGCAAATATCCGTAGAGTCACTACCTGTGAAGGCTGACGCGCTCCGCGGCCACTTGGACGCCCTGCTCCTGGCCACCCTCGACGGCAAGGCGTTGCACGGTTACGCGATCATCGAGGCTTTGCAGGATCGCAGTGGTGGCGCCCTCGACCTGCCCACCGGCACGGTCTACCCGGCGCTGCGCAGACTCGAGCGAGCCGGTTTCGTGCAGAGCTCCTGGAGCACCGTCGGCGGACGCCAGCGGCGCACCTACCGGCTCACCCAGGCGGGATCCCACACCCTCCGGGCCGAACGCCGCGCCTGGCGGGAGTTCACCCACGCCATCGAAGGTGTCCTGACCGCCCCGGCCAAGACCTGACGGCCGCCCGCGCGGCGGACGTCGACCGCGCTGCTCGCATTCGCGCTCCGGCTGTGTGACGGACGGTCGGTGGGCCGTGCCACGATTGGTTCGTGGCTAGTGCGCTCATTTACCTGTTCGTGGTGCTGGCGGTCGCGGCCGTGG
Source organism: Saccharopolyspora sp. NPDC049426 (assembly GCF_040676935.1). Lineage (NCBI taxonomy): Bacteria > Bacillati > Actinomycetota > Actinomycetes > Pseudonocardiales > Pseudonocardiaceae > Saccharopolyspora > Saccharopolyspora sp. NPDC049426. Next base: position 211,066 of record NZ_JBFAPZ010000006.1, read on the forward strand.
TGTACCTGCTGGCTTCGCTGGTCTTCGGACGCGGCGAGCAGCTCGCGCCGTTGCCGCCCGGTTCCACGCCCACCCGGCTGCCCTCCGCCGACGTCGAAGGCTCCGACGTGCGCGCGGTCCGGTTCCAGCAGGTCCTGCGGGGCTACAAGGTCACCGAGGTCGACTGGGTGCTAGACCGGCTGGCCGGCGAGCTCGACGAGCTGCACGGCCGCGTCGCGGTCCTGGAGCGCCAGCTCGACGTCGCCGGGCAGGAGCTCGACAAGGCCCGCAGCGCGGTGACCGAGGGCGGTGCCGGGGATGAGTGACGGCGCGGCGGTCGTCGGCGAGGACGGTCGCGCGCGGTGCCCGTGGGGCGCCGGGCAGCCGGACTACGCCGCCTACCACGACCAGGAGTGGGGCGTTCCGCTGCGCGGTGAGCCGGAGCTCTACGAGCGGATCACCCTGGAGTCGTTCCAGTCCGGCCTGTCCTGGCTGACGATCCTGCGCAAGCGGCCCGCCTTCCGGGAAGCGTTCGCGGGCTTCGACCCGGCCGCCGTCGCCCGGTTCGGCGAGGACGATCGGCAGCGGCTGCTCGGCGACGCCTCCATCGTCCGGAACCGGGCCAAGATCGACGCCGCCATCACCAACGCCCGCGCCGTCCTGGAGCTCGACCGGCCTCTGGACGAGCTCCTCTGGTCGTTCGCCCCGCCGCCGCGCCCGGACGCCGAACGCCCGGTCAAGCTCGGCGACGTCCCCGCCATCACCGACGAGTCCAAGTCCATGGCCAAGGAGCTCAAGCGCAGCGGATTCGTCTTCGTCGGCCCCACCACCTGCTACGCCCTCATGCAGGCCACCGGCATGGTCGACGACCACCTCAAGAACTGCTGGCGAGCCTGACCCCGGCGGTGACGCGATTTCAGTGGAAGTCGGGTCCCCGATTTCAGTGGAGATCAGGTTCCGGACTTCAGTGGAAATCCGTCACCACCGGTGAGTCGGCGGGTCAGCGACCGGTGAAGTTCGGGGTTCGCTTCTCGACGAAGGCGGCGACCGCTTCCTTGTGGTCGGCGGTGAGGCCGGCCTCGTTCTGGGCGCCCGCCTCGACGGCCAGCGCTTCGTCGAGGGCCTCGGCGGAGGCGGCCTGGACGGCCTCCTTGATCCGCGCGTAGGCGAAGGTCGGGCCCGCCGCCATCCGGGTCGCCAGCTCCATCGCGACGGCCAGCGCGTCGTCGACCACCTGGTTGACCATGCCGATGCGCAGCGCCTCGTCGGCGGGCACCGGCTGCGCCAGCAGCAGCATCTCCATCGCCCGGCCGTAGCCGATCAGCCGGGGCAGCGTCCAGGACGCGCCGGAGTCGGTCGACAGGCCGACGTTGGCGAAGGCCATCAGGAACTTCGAGCCGGTCGCGGCGATCCGCAGGTCGCTGGCGTAGGCCAGCGACGCGCCCGCGCCCGCGGCGGTCCCGTTCACTGCGGCGATCACGGGCTTGGGCATGGTCGCCAGCGCCTTGGTGATCGGGTTGTAGTGCTCCTCGACGGTCTTCAGCGGGCTTGGGTCGCCGGTGGACAGGAGCTCGATGTGCTCCTTGAGGTCCTGTCCCGCGCAGAACGCCTTGCCCGAGCCGGTGATCACCAGGGCTCGCACCGAGTCGTCCGCCGCGGCCTCGCGCAGGGCCGTCAGCAGCGCCTGCTTGAGCTCGATGTTGAGCGAGTTGAACGACTCAGGGCGGTTCAACGTGAGCAGCCGCACACCCGCGGTGTCCTCGGTCAGCAGTACGTCGGTCACTCCAAGCTCCTTGCCTTGACGTCCGTTGTGGCGGGTCGCGCGAGCACTTCCACTGTGGACCGCGCGGCCGGCGCGCCGTCCCGGGTGGACGGTGTCCCCGCTGGTCGACGGGATGGCCGCCGCGAGATCGGTGACACGCCGGAGCGAAACGACTCCTCACGGTGATCGCGGAGGCCTCCCGCGATGTGCCGAACGGCGTCGAAACACCCCACACGAACGGTGAGTCTGCCAGCCGTCGGCGATATTCGACCAGCGCACGGGCGACACGAGTTGATCGGTTCGGTTTCGTCCATGCCTCGGGATAGGGGAGAATGGACGTGGACCCGAACTGGTTGTGGCGACCAGCGGGGGAAGATTTCACGGAGGGAGCACGCTATGGCGGCCATGAAGCCCCGGACCGGTGACGGTCCCCTCGAGGTGACTAAGGAGGGACGCGGCATCGTGATGCGCGTTCCGCTTGAGGGTGGTGGGCGGCTCGTCGTCGAGATGTCGGTCGAGGAGGCCAAGAACCTGGGCGACGCCCTGGAGTCGGCTACCGGCTGAGGCCGCCAGGCGGCCCGGGACGCGCTGCCGGCCGGACCCGGTCACGGCGCCTCCCGGCCGAGGCGACAACTCATGATCACGTCGACGAGTGGTGAGAACGCTTCGCCGCTGTCGGGCCCCGGTGCCGAGCGCGGTGCCGGGGCTCTCGTCGGCCCCAGTTCGAGTTCGCACGGCCCGTCCCGTGCAGGAAGGTCTACTCGTGCCCGGTTCCTCCGTGTTCCGTTCCGCCCAGCCCGCCCGCGGGGTGGAGCCCGAGCTGCCCGTGATCCCGACCGCTCTGGTCGAAGTGGACGTGGTGCAGCGGTGGCGGGACGGAGTTCCTGGCGCGACGGCGGTCCTCGACGGCGAGGCCGGCCCGGACCTGGCCGCTGCGGCCGAACCGTTCTCTGTGGACGCCGAGGTGCTCACCGCGATCGGCGCCTCGGCGTCGGCCGGTGACGCGAAGGCGTTCCCGCTGCGCTCCGGCGGCACCGGCTGGGTCGTCGGCGTGGGTTCCGGCGAGCCGGCGAAGTGGCGCACCGCTGGTGCGGCGCTGGCCCGCTCGGTGCGCGATCGCCTCTCCAGCGCTGTCGACGCCGACTCCGAGCCCGGTGATCTCGGCGACGCGTCCGACGCCGACTACCTGCAGGTCCGGCTGCCCGATGACGCCGGCGAGGAGCTGGTCGGCGAACTGACCCTCGGCCTGGCGCTCGGCGGTTACCGGTTCAAGGTGACCGCTGATCCCGCGCCGCCGCGCCTGCGCAAGGTCCTGCTGGTCGCGCCGGAGGGCGCCGACGTCGACGCGCTGCGCGAATCGGTGCGCCGCGCGCGCGAACTGGCGGCGGCCACGGCGCTGGCCCGCGACCTCGCCAACGCTCCGTCCAACGTCAAGGACCCCGCATGGTTCACCGGGCTGGCCGCAGAGCTCGCGGGTCCGGTCCCGAACCTGACCGCGACCGTGCGGGACGAGAAGTGGCTGGCCGACAACGGTTTCGGCGGCATCCTCGCGGTCGGCGGTGGTTCCTCGCGCCCGCCGCGGCTGCTCCAGCTCGACTACCGGCCGCAGGACGCGACCGGACCGCACCTGGTGCTGGTCGGCAAGGGCATCACCTTCGACACCGGCGGCATCTCGCTCAAGCCCGCCGACGGCATGCACCTGATGCGCACCGACATGTCGGGTGGCGCGGCGGTCATCGGCGCGCTGCTGGCGATCGCCCGGCTCGGCCTGCCGGTGAAGGTGACCGGTCTGGTGCCCTCCGCCGAGAACCACGTCTCCGGGTCCGCGTACCGGCCGGGTGACGTCGTGCGGCACTACGGCGGGAAGACCACCGAGGTCGGCAACACCGACGCCGAGGGGCGGATGGTGCTGGCCGATGCCATGGCCTACGCCGTCGACAAGCTCCAGCCCGATCTGCTGGTGGACGTCGCGACCCTGACCGGGGCGATGAAGGTCGCGCTCGGGCTGCGCACCGGCGGCCTGCTGGCCACCGACGACGAGCTGGCCGAGCGGATCACCGAGGCCGGCGCCCGGGTCGGCGAGACCTGGTGGCGGATGCCGCTGCTGGAGGACCACGCCGACGCCGTCGAGGGCTCGCTCTCCGACGTCAAGCAGACCCCGGCGGGTCCCGGTGGCATCACCGCCGCGCTGTTCCTGCGCGAGTTCACCAGCGGTGCCCGCTGGGCGCACCTGGACATCGCGGGTCCCGCTCGGGCCGACAAGGACTACTCCGAGGTGACCGTCGGTGGCACCGGCTTCGCCGCTCGCACCCTCGCGGAGCTGGCCGCTTCGCTGGCCTGAGTCGCTCGCCACCGGTGATGACCGGCACGCTCGCGGGCGTCGGTGATCGTTGGTGTTTAACGTCTAAACCATGGTGTCGGCTGGACGTTTGCGGAGGATCCGGTTCGCGCTGCTGCTCGGCGCGCTGGCACTGTTCGCCCTGCTCTACGCACCGCAGCCGGTGCTGCCGCAGCTGGCGGACGAGTACGGCCTGAGCCCGGGTGCGGCCGCGCTGCTGGTGTCGGCCGCGACGCTCGGTCTGGCGGTTTCGGCGATCCCGCTGGGCACGCTGTCCGAGGCGATCGGCCGCCGCCGCACCATGATCACGACGCTGGTCATCGCCGAAGTCCTCGGCCTCGTGCTGCCGTGGGTGCACTCGTTCCCGCTGATGGTCGGGCTCCGGCTGGTGCAGGGCGCGGCCATCGCCGGGCTCGCCGCCGTCGCGACCGCCTACCTGGCGGACGAGACCGGCGGCGTGCGGCTCGGCACCACCGTCGGCCTCTACGTCGCGGGCACCACCATCGGCGGCATGACCGGCCGGCTGCTCGGCGGCATCGTCGGCGACTTCTGGGGCTGGTCCGGCGGTGTGCTGGCGGTCGCCCTGCTCGCCGCGGTGTGCACCGTCGCGTTCGTCGTCCTGCTCCCGTCCGAACTGCACCACCAGAGACAACCGCTGCGGTGGAAACCGCTGCTCGGCGGCCTGAGCGCGGCGCTGCGCGACCCCGAGCTCCACCCGCCGTATCTGGTCGCGGCGCTGGGCATGGGCAGCTTCGTGACGGTCTACAACGTCCTCGCCTTCCGCATCACGGCACCGCCGCTGCTGCTGCCCCCGGCGCTGGCCGCGCTGGCGTTCCTCGCCTACGCGGCGGGCACCGTCACCTCGGCGGTGGCCGGGCGCGCGGCCGATCGCTGGGGGCGCGTGCGGGTGCTGCTGAGCAGTCTCGCGGTCACCGTCGCCGGGCTCCTGCTGATGTTGCCGGACTCGGTGCCGGTGATCCTGGTCGGGTTGGTGATCTTCACCGGAGGTTTCTTCGGCGCCCACTCGGTCGCGAACGGCTGGGTCGGGACCAGGGCCTCCAAGCAGGCCCGAGGCCAGGCGTCCGCCCTCTACCAGCTCGCCTACTACGGCGGCAGCAGCATCGGCGGAGTCCTCGGGGGCATCGCCTACGGCACCTGGGGCTGGTCAGGCATGACCCTCCTGCTCACGGCCTGGCTCGCCCTGGCCGGAATCGCAGTCCTGTTCTCCCGCCCCGGCCCCGCCCCGCGCGGCTAACCCGATTTCAGTGGAAATCAGACCCCGGGTTTCCACTGAAGTCCGGTCCCCGGACTTCCACTGAAATCGGGACCCGGGTTTCCATTGAAATCGGTCCGACGGGACGGGCGTGCCCGCTGGGGACGGAGGAGAACGCCTGGTCAGGTGGCGTCTGTGTCGTACGGGGGGCGTTCGCCCGGGGAGAGGGGGCGTTCGACCGGTTTGGGGGCCGCCGCTGGGGTGCTGCCGTTGGTGCTGGTGGGGGCGGAGCCGTTGAGGGGGGAGGAGTTCTTCTTGAACTCCTCGAACGGGTTCTCGCCGTCCAGGAGGTGCTTGGTCACCGCCGTGCGCGGGTTGAAGTTGCGGACGCTGCGGAGCTCGTCGAGCGGCTTCTTCAGCTCGTCGAACTCCGGGCCGATCTCCGAGCGGATCTGCTCGCGGGCACCGGTCGCGTACTCCTTGACCTGGCGGACCGCCTTGCCCAGCCACGCCGCGCCCTCGGGCAACCGCTCCGGGCCGAGCACGAACAACCCGACCAGCGCGAGGATCAGGATCTCGGGCCAGCCGACGCTATCGAACACCTCTCGACTCCTCTGGGATCCTCGTGGCTCGCGAACCGACGCCGAGCTGCCGACATCGCCAGCGTACCGACCGGGTGACGGCGGTCGAAGGGGGGAACTGGCGCAACTTCACGCCGTGTCCTCCCGGTGGCTCGCCGTTCACGCCTTCGTGATCGGTCATTTCAGCGTCACGTCGAGCACCAGCTCGCGGCCCTGCCGGACCACGGTCACGGGAACGCGGTCGCCGACCTGGTGCCGGTCCACTGCCACGATGAGTTCGTCGGCGCTACCGACCTTGCGGTCGCCGACCTTGATGATCACGTCGCCTTCGGCCATCCCGCCACCTGCGGCGGAACTGCCGTCCTGCACGTTCTGCACCTGAGCGCCGTCGGCCAGCCCGTCGCTGACGGACTTCACGTTGACGCCGAGATCGGCGTGCCGGACGGTGCCGGTGCGGATGAGCTCCTGCGCGATGCGCCGGACGTCGTCGATCGGGATCGCGAACCCGAGTCCGATCGAGCCGCCCTCGCCGCCCGAACCGAGCGTGCGGATCGCGCTGTTGATGCCGACCACCGCGCCCGATCCGTCGACCAGCGCGCCACCGGAGTTGCCCGGGTTGATGGCGGCGTCGGTCTGGATCGCGTCGATGACCGCATTGGTGTCGGTGCCCTCCCCGGCCAGCCGGACCGGCCGGTGCACCGAGCTGACGATGCCGGTGGTGACGGTGCCCGCCAGGCCCAGCGGCGAGCCGATCGCGATGACGTCGTCGCCGACCCGCAGCTCGTCCGAGTCGCCGAGCTGAGCGACGGTCGGGTTGGAGACCTCGACCTTGAGCACCGCGAGGTCGGTCTTGACGTCCCGGCCCACGACCCTCGCCGGGGCCCGGGTGCCGTCGTGGAAGACCGTCGAGACCTGCGCGTTCGGGGTGTCGGCGGCCATCGAGACGACGTGGTTGTTGGTGACCACGTAGCCGTTGCCGTCGATGACCACGCCCGAACCGGAACCGCCCTGCCCACCGATGCGGACCTCGATGGAGACCACCGCAGGAACCACGCGCTGCGCCACCTGGGACACCGCGCCGCGCGGCCGGTCACCGGAGCCCTGATCGACCTCGGCGAGCGTGACATCAGGGTTGACCAGCGGGTTCCCCTCCTCGGCCGTGATCCGGCCGAGGAAACCGCCCACGAGGCCGACGAGCAGCGCGACCACGCCGAGGATCGCCAGCGCGCGCGGGTGCACGCGATGGCCGAAGATCACTTCTCGGGCGCTGAGCAGCGGCCCCCGTTCGCGTTCGCCGTCGTCGTCGGGCTGCTCCTCGGACACCGCCGGCGGGCCGAGGATCGCGCCGGCCGTCGGGTCCCGCCACGGGTCCCGGTCGCCGGAGTTCCACAGCACCGGGTCGGGCTCGGTCTCCGCCGTCATGGGCTGCTCGCCCGGCGCGCGTTGCAGCGGGTCGCTGCTCTGCGGCGGGCGGCCGAACGCCTGCACCAGCGCATCCGGCGGGGGAGGGGCCTGTTCGATGCCGCGCGCGGGCAGACCGTGTTCGTGGGGATCGAAGCTGCCCGACACGCCATGAGGCCGGGCGAAGGCGTTGCGCTGCGACGGGTCGACCTCGGGCCGATCCAGGGGGCGCGGCTGGAGCCGATCGGGCGTGCGCCCGTTGCTGTCGTGGGACCGGGCGGGAGCGGAACCGATTTGGTCCGCGGGCACGCCGCGGCTCGTCATGGCGCCGCCCTGCCACGGGTGCACCGGCTCTGCCCCCTGCTGGCCTCGTGCAGGGCCGTCCCGGCGCTCGTCGGGACCCTGCGCGGGCGTTCCTGGCTGGTCGCTCATCGCTCCCCGGGCTGTCCGATCGGGCTCGTCGCTTCGAGTGGATCACACGGGCGCACGGCCCGCCTCACCGGCATGGTGCCGACGACCCCATCTTGCCCGCAGCTCGGTGAAGTCCGCGTGGAGTGGGCGCGAAATCGCCAGCCCGCTACTCGTTGGGCGGCGCGGTGGAGGCGACAGCGGGTGGGGCGGACGCGGGTGGTGCGGGTTGAACGGCTGCGACCTGCGGTTTCGGTGGCGCGGTCGAGCTCGCCGGGACGTTCTCCGACGGCAGCGCGGTGTTGCCCGCGGCCGGGATGACGGCGTTGGTGAAGGCACCACCGGGAAGCGGTACGGGAGCGCCCGGCAGCGGGTGCCCGTCCTCGTCGGTGATGGGCAGGTTCATGAACGCCAGAGCACCGAGCACCAGCCCGGAGAACACGACGCCGGCGCCCTGCTTGGTGCGCCGCGAGGCCCGCCGGTCGGCGGAGTCCTCAGGCGGGTCGTCGTAGGAGGTGACGCTGGTTCCCAGCGGCTGGTGCGAGCCGCCGAGCGGCGTGGACGACCCGAGCACCGGACCGCTGCCGAAGCGCTTCAGGCGTTCCGGGCGGGACACGGTGACGAGCTGGCCGTCCTCGGTCAGAGCGAGGTTCTCGGGCTGTGCGGGGAGTTCGGCGCTGGAGGGGATGGCCTGCAGCGCCTGCAGGAGCTCCGGCGAGACCGACGGGGTGTCGGCCGCGCGGACCGCCGCGCGGGCCTGCCGCTGAGCGGCGGCGTCCGCCGTGCACGCGGGGCATCCGGCCAGGTGGGCCACCGCGCGGTCGTGGGCGCTCGGGCTGAGCTCACCGTCGACGAAAGCGACGAGAGCGTCCAGCGCGAGGTGCTGCTCGGACAGCCCCCACCCCCGCAGAACCGTCATCCGTCAATCCTCCCGGCTTGTTCGCGACGCGCTTCGAGCGTGGACTTCAGCATCTGGCGCCCGCGGTGGATCCTGCTGCGCACGGTACCCAGCTTCACGCCCAGGGTGGTACCGATCTCCTCGTAGGAGAGGCCCTCGACGTCGCAGAGCACGATGGCCGCGCGGAACTCCGGCGGAAGCTGGTCCAGCGCTGCCTGCAGGTCGGGATCGAGGTGGGTGTCGTGGAAGACCTGCTCCGGCGTCGGACCGCCACCGGGCAACCGGTCGGTGTCCTCCGGCAGGCCCTCCATGCGCAGGCGGGACCTGCGGCGGGCCATGTCCAGGAACAGGTTGGTCGTGATCCGGTGCAGCCAGCCCTCGAACGTGCCCGGCTTGTAGGACGCCAGGGAGCGGAACACCCGGATGAACGTCTCCTGGGTGAGGTCCTCGGCGTCGTGCTGGTTTCCGGACAGGCGGTAGGCGAGCCGGTAGACCCGGTCCGCGTGCTGCCGAACCACTTCATCCCAGCTGGGCGGGGTCCAGGCCGCTTCCTCCGCGCCGGGCGAGACGGTGCTCGGCGTAACGCTCTTCTCGTGGGACCGGTCGGTGCCGGGGGCCACGCTCATCGGCTGTGTTGCCATCGGGCGAAAAGCCACCTCCTGTGGGCTTGCATCTACCAGAACGACTGGGGCGGGAGCCTTGTTCCCGCGCCCCGTTCACCGGTGAGACGCCGATGGGTGTCGGTTTGTGACGCCACTGTCGTCCTCCCTGGTGAAACCGGCATGAAAGCGGCCTGAGAAGGGCCTGAGAGTTTGGGTGAGGCTGCTCTCACCCGCTCGGCCCTGCACCGTTGATCACCCTGCGTGACGGAATGTCGCACATGGAAACGGCCGTCTAACGATGTCGTCCGGAAACATCATCTGCGGGCGGAACGCCGATAACCTTTCGCGTTGTGATACCCGAGAGGTCGGTGGCCCGCTACTCGATGAGCGGCGATGAGGTGGGTGAGCAGGCACGTGCCCGCCCGATCGGCGATGGTCCGCAGGGCCAGCCGGTCGGTGCGTCGTCGCTGCACGTGCTGCGGTTCCTCGCTGCCGCGCTGCGGGCCAAGGCCGTCGTCGAGATCGGCACGGGATCCGGCGAGAGCGCCCGCTGGCTGCTCCGCGGGATGCTGCCCGACGGCGTGCTGACCTCGATCGACGGCGATCCGGCCAACCACCGCACGGCCCGGGCCGCGTTGCGCGAGGAGGGCATCGCGCCCGCGCGCACGCGGTTGATCAACGGGCGCGCGGTGGAGATGCTGCCGCGCTTGACCGAAGGCGGCTACGACCTGGTGTCGGTCGGCGTCGCCAGCACCGACTACCCCGCTTACCTGGAGCTGGGCGCGCGGCTGCTGCGGCCCGGCGGGGTCATCGTGTTCGCCGGGGTCCAGCTCGGCGGCGAGCACGACAACCGCAGCGCGCTGGCCGCGGCCGTCCGCGCGCTGGTCAAAGCCGTGCAGGACGACGAGGACCTGGTCCCGGTGACGTTGCCGACCGGGCCAGGTCTCCTCGCCGTCGCGAAGCGCTGACGTTTCACTGAGAACCCGCGGCGGTGCGAGCTGAGTCCCACACCTGAGACAGCGGCTGCTGCCGCCTTCGCCGAAGGAAGGAAAGCCTAGGCCGGCGAGACCGACAGGAGCTTGCCCGCCAGGCCGCGGGCGCGGGTGCCGAGGCGCTTGGCGATGTCGCTGAGCGCCGCAGCCGCCGGGGAGTCCGGCTCCTGCAGCACCAGCGGCTCACCCGCGTCGCCGCACTCGCGCAGCCTCGGGTCCAGCGGGATCTGGCCCAGCAGCGGCACCTCGGTGCCCAGCGCGCGGCTCAGCGAGTCGGCCACGATCTGGCCGCCGCCGGAACCGAAGACCTCCATGCGCTGGCCGTCGGGCATCTCCATCCAGGACATGTTCTCCACGACGCCCGCCAGCCGCTGGCGGGTCTGCATGGCGATCGCACCGGCGCGCTCGGCGACCTCGGCGGCCGCCTGCTGCGGGGTGGTGACGACCAGGATCTCGGCGTTGGGGATCAGCTGGGCGGTGGACAGCGCGACGTCGCCGGTGCCCGGCGGCAGGTCGAGCAGCAGCACGTCCAGGTCGCCCCAGAAGACGTCGGAGAGGAACTGCTGCAGCGCGCGGTGCAGCATCGGCCCGCGCCAGACCACCGGGGTGTTGCCCGGGGTGAACATGCCGATCGAGATGACCTTCACGCCGTGCGACTGCGGCGGCATGATCATCTTCTCGACCTGGGTGGGCTTGCCGCCGGCTCCCAGCATGCGCGGCACCGAGTGGCCGTAGATGTCGGCGTCGACGACGCCGACGGACAGGCCGCGCGCGGCCATCGAGGCGGCCAGGTTGACCGTGACGCTGGACTTGCCGACGCCGCCCTTGCCGGAGGCCACGCAGTACACGCGGGTCATCGAGCCCGGCTCGGCGAAGGGGATGCGCGGCTCCTCGGCGTCGCCGCGCAGGCTGCGGCGCAGCTCGGTGCGCTGCTCGTCGCTCATCACGTCGAGCTCGACCTGCACCGAGGACACGCCGTCGACGGCGGAGACGGCGTCGGTCACCCGCTGCGTGATCGTCTCGCGCATCGGGCAGCCCTGGACCGTCAGGTAGACCCCGACCTCGACCGCCCCGCCGTCGCCGATGGACACGCCCTTGACCATGCCCAGGTCGGTGATCGGCTTGCGGATCTCCGGGTCCTCGACCTTCGTGAGGGCCTGGCGGACGGCTTCCTCGGTCGGTGCGGACTGCGTACTGGTCACGGTTACCTCGACAAGCGTTGGTGAACGTGGTGGGGACGGGAACGAATCCCGCCGAACCAGAAAAGGGTCTCACACCCCCAATCGGCAATTCCCATGTTACGGACGAGTAGCCCACGACGGCCAACACCATCGCCGCCGGTAGGACCGTCACCCGGTGTTCTTGGCCGGGGCGCTGCGGAGTCAAGGGGATGCGGACAGTAATATCCGTCACGTGGCCGAGACGGCTCTGGACCGATTACCGACTCGAAACGAACTGCTGGCGTACCGCAGTTTCCTGCGCGCGCACGCCCGGGTCACGCGCTGCCTGGAAGGCGATCTGATCGCCGAGCAAAGGCTGACGCTGGCCGCCTACGACGTGCTGGAAGCGCTGACCGAAGCGCCGGAGCAACGGCTCCGGATGACCGAACTCGCTGATGTCGTGCTGCTCTCCCGCTCAGGGGTGACCCGACTCGTCGATCGGCTCGAAAGACTCGGACTCGTCCGCCGCGTGCGGGTCGACTCCGACGGGCGCGGCGTGCAGGCGGTGATCACCGAACGAGGTGAGGGACGGCTGCGGATGGCCGCGTCGACCCACCGGCACGGTGTCGCGCGCTACTTCCTCGACGCCGCCGACGGCGAGCTGGAGACCCTGGTGCGCGCCTGCGAACGCCTCGCGGACGGGGGTGTGCCCTCGCCTCCCGGTCAGCGTGCGCAAGCATGAGCGGGTGAACTCCCCGATCAAGGCGGTCGGCCTGGTGCGGTACGTGGACCAGCGGTTGCTGCTGGTGCGCTCCCAGGACCAGGTGGCCTTCTACCTGCCCGGCGGCACCATCGAACCCGGCGAGACCGAGCAGCACGCGCTGCACCGCGAGGTCGCCGAAGAGCTCGGCGTCGTCCTGCGCGAACCCGAGTTCTTCGCCCGCTACCGCACCGACGCGGTCGGCCGCGGCGACGGCGTCCAGGTCGATCTCGCCTGCTACACGGGCGCCGTCGACGGCGAACCGGTCGCCTCGGCGGAGATCGCCGAGCTCGGCTGGTTCACCCGCGCCGAGTACGCCGAGCACCGCGTCACGGCTCCGGCGATCGTCGAGCTCTTCGCCGATCTCGACTCCGGGCTATGACGTGTGCCCCCGGCCGGTGCGGGCCCTGCGCTTCTCCTGCGGGCTCTCCAGGCCGGGGATCTCCTCGCGGAGGCGGTCGAGCTCGCTGCGGATGTAGTCGCGGGTGGCGACCTCTCCGATGGCCAGCCGCAGCGCCGCGAGTTCGCGCGCCAGGTAGTCGGTGTCGGCCTTGGTCTGCGCCGCCCGCGCCCGGTCCTCCTCCAGCGAGACCCGGTCGCGGTCGTCCTGCCGGTTCTGGGCGAGCAGGATCAGCGGGGCCGCGTACGACGCCTGGGTGGAGAAGCACAGGTTCAGCAGGATGAACGGGTAGGGGTCCCAGGCGTATCCGACCGCGAGCAGGTTCACCGCGATCCAGCTGATCACCAGCACCGTCATCCAGAACAGGAACTTTCCGGTCCCCAGGAATCGGGCGATGCGCTCGGAGAACCGCCCGAACATCTCCGGGTCGAACGAGACGTTCAACCGGCGTTCGGCGCGGGGTTGGTCCAGCCGGCGGTGGGTGAGCAGCTCGGGCATTAGCGGGCCTCCTGGGACGTCGGCTCCTCCGGTTCCCGGTCGGGCAGGCCGCTCTGCCGCCATCCACCGGGGAGCAGGTGGTCGAGCAGGTCGTCGACGGTGACCGCGCCGATGAGGTGCTCCTCGTCGTCGAGCACCGGCCCGCACACCAGGTTGTAGGCGGCGAAGTAGCGGGTGAGCTCCGACAGCGGCGCCAGCGGCGGCAGACTCGCGAGGTCGGTGTCCAGCGCGCCGGCGACCAGCGTGGACGGCGGTTCGCGCAGCAGCCGCTGCAGGTGCACGCACCCCAGGTAGCGGCCGGTCGGGGTGGCGCTGGGCGCGCGGCAGACGAAGACCATGCTGGCCACCGCGATCGGCAGGTCCGGGTTGCGGGCCATCGCCAGGGCCTCGGCGATGGTGGCGTCCGGCGTGACCACGAGCGGTTCCGGCGTCATCAGCCCGCCCGCCGTGTCGGCGGAGAACTCCAGCAGGCGCTTGACCGGCTCGGACTCCTCCGGGGCCATCAGCTCCAGCAACCGGACCTTGTCGATCTCGGGCAGTTCGGCGAGCAGGTCGGCGGCGTCGTCGGGGTTCATCGCTTCGAGGACGTCGGCGGCGCGCTCGTCGTCGAGGTAGGCGAGCAGGTCCTTCTGATCGTCCTCGGGGAGCTCTTCCACGATGTCGGCCAGCCGCTCGTCGTCGAGCGCCTCGGCGACCTCGTAGCGCCGCTTGCTCGGCAGCTCGTGCAAGGTGCTCGCGACGTCGACCGCGCGCATCGTGTCGAACATCGACAGCAGCTGCTGCACGCCCTGCGGGCTGCCGGTGACCTCGGCGAACTCCAGACCCTCCACCTGGTCCCAGTCCAGCACCCTCGTCGGTCCGCGCCGGCCCAGCCGGCCGGTGCGCTCGCGGACCGCGAGCTTGGTCAGCTGCCAGTCGCGGGTGCGGGTCTGCTCCAGCGCGGAGTCGACCAGCACCGCCGAGGCCGACTCGATGCGCACCTGGGCGTCGAGCAGTTCGCCGAGCACCAGCATCTCGTTGGGGCGCTTGGTGAAGGCCCGCAGGTTCACCGAGCCGGTGGTGAGGGTGACCGCGGCGGCCTCGATGCGGGTGACCCGCAGCATCGGCACGAAGATCCGCCGTCGGGTGGGCAGTTCCACGACCAGCCCGAGGACGCGCGGCGGTTGCCGCCGGACGCTGAGCGCGGCGACCACGTCGCGGACCCGCCCGATGGGTTCGCCGTCCGGACCGAACACGGACAGTCCCGCCATCCGGGCGGCGAAGACCCTGGTTACGGCCACCATGTCGATCAGGCTAGGCACAACCGGCCCGGCTCGCCGGACGGCGTGATAGACACCTGGCATGAGCATGGTGGAAGGTGCGCGGCGCAGCTGCCTGGCGGTGCCGGGGTCGAGCGCGAAGATGATCGACAAGGCTCGCGGGCTGGCGGTCGACCAGTTCTTCCTCGACCTGGAGGACGCGGTCGCCCCGCTGGCCAAGGCCGAGGCGCGGGACCGGATCGTCGGCGCGCTCAACGAGGGCGGCTGGGACGGCAAGATCCGTTCGGTGCGGGTCAACGCGCTGGACACCGAGTGGACCTACCGCGACGTGGTGACCGTCGTCGAGGGCGCCGGTGCCGAGCTGGACTCGATCATCCTGCCGAAGGTCTCCACGCCTGATCACGTGCGCTGGCTGGACCTGACGCTGTCGCAGATCGAGCGCGCCACGGGCCTGGAGCCCGGACGCATCGGCATCGAGCCGCAGATCGAGGACGCGCGCGGGCTCGTCGAGATCGACAACATCGCCACCGCATCGCCCCGGGTGGCCGCGCTGATCTACGGGCCGGCCGACTTCATGGCCTCGATCAACATGCGGTCGCTGGTCGTCGGGCACCAGCCGCCCGGTTACGACGTGGGCGACGCCTACCACTACGCGCTGTTCCGCATCCTCACCGCGGCGCGCGCGGCCGACGTGCAGGCCATCGACGGTCCGTACCTGCAGATCAAGGACGTCGACGGGTTGCGCGCGGTCGGCGGTCGTTCCGCCGCGCTCGGCTTCGACGGCAAGTGGGTGCTGCACCCGGCCCAGGTCGACGCGGTCAACGAGCTCTTCTCGCCGCGCCAGGAGGACTACGACCACGCCGAGAACATCCTCGACGCCTACGAGTGGCACACCTCCGCCGCGGGCGGCAAGCGCGGTGCGGCGATGCTCGGTGACGAGATGATCGACGAGGCCTCCCGCAAGATGGCGCTGGTCATCTCGGGCAAGGGACGCGCAGCGGGAATGTCGCGCACCGACCGCTGGACTCCGCCGGAGGAGTGACTCCTTCACCGCGATTCCCCTGCGGTGACCCGATTTCAGTGGAAATCCGTTCCCTGATCTCCACTGAAATCGGGGTCCCGTTCTGGATTCCGGCCAAATTCCCGGCCCGGTCGCGGTACGTTCGTGATCGTGGACGACGGGGACGAGCTGCGCCTGGCGCTCGCCATGCGCGGCGGCGCGAGCATGGCGGTGTGGATCGGCGGAGCCGTCGCCGAGATCAACGAGCTCCGCGAATCATTGGACGGCACCGGGGATTCCGAGCACCCGTGGGCCGCGCTGGCGCGGCTGGCCGGATACCGGTCGGTGAGCGTCGACGTGCTCGCCGGGGCCTCGGCGGGTGGCCTCAACGCCGCGCTGATGTCGGCGACGCTGGTCTACGGGATGCCGTTCGAGCGGATGCGGCGGACGTGGATCCGGCTGGCCGACCTGGAGGCGATGGCCCGGCCGGTGCCGAAGTTCTGGCAGCGCGGACCCGCCTCGCTGCTGGAAGGCGACGACTACTTCCGCGCCGAGCTCGCCCGCGTCATCCGCGACAACGCCCCACCCGCCGAGCAGCAGCCGGGCCGCCGCGCCGACATGCTGCTCACCGCCACCTTGCTGGATCCGCTGGTGGAGCCGCACCACGACGCCCGCATCGGACCGATGCCGCTGGAGCGGCGGGCCGCGCGGCTGACCTTCCACCACGAAGGCCTTGCGGGGGACCCGCTCTCGGACTTCGGCGACCTCGACGACACCGCGCTGCGCCTCGCGCACGCCGCGCGCGCCACCTCGTCGTTCCCGTTCGCCTTCGAACCCGCGAAGGTGCGCTCCGGGCCGGGCGAACCCCCGGCCGGTGAACCGAACATGCTGGGCCTGTTCTCCGAAACCAGCACGGGCACAACGCCGTTCCGGGTGATCGACGGCGGGGTGCTGGACAACATCCCGGTCACCGCCGCGATCGAGGCGATCGCCCAGGCCCCGGCCGACCGGCCCACCCGGCGCTTCCTGCTCTACCTCAACCCCGATCCGGTCGTCTCGCGCGGGCAGCGGCCCGGTTCGGGGCGCGCGGTGCCGGTGGCGGTGGCGGCGCTGCGCAGCCGGTTCACCCAGGAATCCCTGCTGTCGGACCTCGACGAGCTCGCCGAGCACAACCGGGCGGTGGACGGGAACGCGTTGCGCCGCAAGGCCTTGTTCGCCCCGGTGCGCGAACACCCCGAGCGGTTGGCCGAGCACGTCGCGTTCGTGGCGGCCGATCACGCGGTGGTGCGCGCGGAACTCGATGCGCAGGCGGTGCACGCGCTGCTGACCGACCCCTCGGGTTCGGAGGACGGCACGCTGCTGCCGCCGGTGATCGGTGACCCGCTCGCGGAGTGGTCGGCGCGCGCCCGCGACCTGCTCCCCGACCGGCTCGCGGCTTTGGCCCGGCAAGCCGGCCCCGAGATCTTCGACGACGCGCACGGGCTGCGCACCGCCGTGCAGGAGTGCCTGGGCTGGGCCTGGGACATCGAACGATCCGCGCAGGTCGGTGCCTGCAAGGCGCAGCTGTACCGGCTGCGGGCCTTCGCCGGGGTGCTGGCCGGTCACGCCGACCGCTACTGGATCAACGGCGCGCAGCTGGAACCGATCGTGGAGACCGGCGAGCTCGACGACTGGATCCGCAGGGTGCAGCGCCGCCGCGAACGCCTGCAGCACCGGCTGCCCTCGCCGATCGAGCCGCTGCTGGGAGCCGTGCTGCGCGCGGTCTCCGACGGCGACGGGTTCCAGCAGGCGCTGGCCGAGTTCGCCGCCGAACTCCAGTCCATGGTGGAGTCCTCGGGAGCGGACGCGGCCCCGGACGCCGACGGGGTGGACGCGGTGGCGCGGGCCCGGGAGGTGCTCCACGGCATCGCCGACCGGCTGGCCGAAGCGGCTCCGGCCAGGATGGAACCCGTCGCGGCCGAACAGGTCGGCTACGCGCTGCTGGAGACCACCGCACGCCGTCCCGAGGTGCTGCGGAAGCTCGTCGTGCTGACCGCGCCGCTGGACGTCGGCCGCGCGCCGACCACGCGCATCGACCTGCTCCGCGTGGTCAGCGACGAGCACACCCCGCTGCCGTTCACCGCGCTGCGCCGCGACGGCGCGCTGCGCATCGAGGACAAGATCCGCGGCCTCGACCTCGGCAGCTTCGGCGCGTTCCTGTCGGCGAAATGGCGCGCCAACGACTGGATGTGGGGCCGGATGGATACCGCCGCCACTCTCGTCGGCATGCTCGCCGACCCGCAGCGCCTGGTGCGGCACGGCGATCCCGAGCGGCTCAGCGAGGCGCTGCGGGCCGTCGTCAGCAGTCCCACCGAGGCCGAACTCGGTGCGCTCGACGAAACCCGGGCCGAGCGGTGGCGCGGGTTCCTCGCGGAGGTGTGGGCGCGCCACGCGGGCGAGGTCCGCGCCGAGCTCGACGCGATGTTCGCCGCGCCCGACGACCAGCACCCGCTGACCGAGACCCGCGGGCTGCTCACCGAGCGTCTGCAGTGGACGATCGCGGCGGTGGAGGTCCCGCACGTCGAGTCGGTGCCGACAGGTGCTGCCCCGGACGGCGGTGCCGAACCGGTGGTGCCGCGACCGGACGAGCTGTCCCGCTCGGTGGAGAGCTTCGACGTCGGCCGCCAGCGGGTCCGCGACCTGGGCGAGACGCGCCTGCTGTCGCTGGCCACGCGCTTCGGCCTGCTCGGCTACCGAGCGGCCCAGCCGTCCGGGGGCGGTGTCCTGCGGTTCCTGGGTCGCGCGGCGATGGCGCTGGTCAAGCCGCTGCTGATGCTCGCCGCGTTCGCGGTCGCCGCGCCGAAGCGAGCGGCGCTGCTCGGCTTCGTCACGGCCTTCGCCCTGACGCTCACCGCGGGTGGCGCGATGTTCGAGCCCGAACTGGGGCCCGCAACGCTCCTCCCGGGGGACTGCCCGCCGAGGGCGATGTGCGCGGTGCAGTCGCAGACTCTGACTCAGACCAGCGGGTCGGCGTTGATCGACTTCTCCGGTGCCGACGTCGGCGATGTGGCTCCGTTGGCCGCGCTGTTCGTGCTGGGGTTCGCGATCTGGGTCGGCCGCTGCTTCACCAGATCCTTCGGCAGCGGACTCGCGCGCTGGGCACCGGCGCTCGTGGTCTGCGCACTCCTGATCGCCGCGGCACTCGGCGCGCACAGCACCGGCCTGCGCCTCGGCCCGCTCGGGGTCGTGCTGGTCGCGACCGTCCTGACCTGGTTCGCCGCGGTGGCCTACCGGCTGCCCGCCAGGATCGGTGCGACGGTCCTGACCCCGCTGGTCTCGCTGGGCGTGCTGTGGCTCGTCCTCGCGGAGCGATCGGACCTCGGCACCTGGCTGAGCCTCACCGCGCTGGCCCTGGCCTACGCCCACGTCCTCCACGCGAGCACCGTCGACGTCCTCAAACCCCGCCCCAGGCCGACCGCCGCAGACCCGGCCGCCACACCCCGCCGAGAACCCGGTGCCGACCCCGTGCCGCGCACTTGACGCAGGTCAGCAGCCCGATCCCGGCCTGACAGGACCGACCACACCCGAGGAGAACCTCCGACCCTTCACCCGAGCGGGGTGGGTATCGGGTGCGCATCAGTGCGGGGGCGTTCATGATCTCGGGGGGATACTGCGAGGTAGCCTGGTCGTAGGGGCGGTTTGTCCCGGGATTTGCAGTTCAACGGAGGTGTCAGCGGTGTCCAACCCCTTTACCGGCGCGAGCCGGCCGGCGCCGGGCACACCCAACCTGCCCACGCCACCCACCGGCTGGCCGATCGGTTCCTACGGCAAGTACGAAGAAGCGCAGCGGGCCGTCGACCACCTGGCCGACAGCGACTTCCCCGTCCAGGAGGTCACCATCGTCGGCGTCGACCTGATGCTGGTCGAGCGCGTGACCGGCAGGCTGACCTGGGGACGCGTGCTCGGCGGTGGGGCAGCCTCGGGCGCCTGGTTCGGCCTGTTCGTCGGCCTGATCATGGGCATGTTCACCCCGCAGGGCAGCTGGATCGCCCCGGTGCTGGCAGGTCTCGGCGCCGGCATCGTGTTCGGCCTGGTCTTCGCCGCCGTCGGCTACGCCTCCACGCGCGGCCGCCGGGACTTCTCCTCGGCCAGCCAGCTCGTCGCAGGGCGTTACGACGTACTCGCCCAGCCGAAGCACGCCGAGCAGGGGCGGGATCTTCTCGCCAAGCTCGCCATGCGCCCGCCGGCTTCGTAGGTCGTTCCTCGGCTGCTTCGCGGTGCGGGTTCACTGGGGTGAACTCAGTGGAAGTCGGGCGGGGTGCGGGAGGCCTGTGGCAGGGGGTCGTGCGGACAGGACGCAGGAACCTGACCAACGAACCCCCACCACAAGATCGCCCCCCACCACAAGGCCAGGACCAGCGCCGTCGCGGGCCGAATTCGAATTTCGCGCGAAATTCGAACCGCAAAGTCTCGACTCGAATTTCGCGCGAAATTCGAATTCTCACGCCCTGAGCGAACGCGCGTGGGAACTCCGATACACGGTGCTGCGGCTGTCCTCCGCGGAGAGCCGATCAGAACCTGCCGCGGTGCCGGTTGCTCGGTGAGGCGACTTCGTCGCTCGCTCGACGGTTGTTCGGGAACCCCTTCCAGCCCCTGCTTCCTCTCGTCTTGATTTCAACGAAAACCCTGTTCTGGCGGCCGAAACGGCTAAGTGATCCGGGGCTAATGGGGGAGCGGTTGCATCGGTTGTTCACCGGTTCTTCACGGGTTGGCAACAAGGCTCGAGAGTCCTTGCCCTCCGTGATCATCGGGCCTTAGCTTTCCGACCACCGGCTGACCGCCGGTGGTCGTGGTGCGACGGAGCGTTGGCTGAATCCCGGGAGCTCGGTCGCGCTCGCGACCAGGGCACCGGAAGGACCGATAGTGAAAGTTCGCCGCACTCGTACGGCGGCATTGCTGGGCGCGTCCCTGGTGTGCGCGTCGGCGTTGACCGCATGCGGCCAAGCCGCAAGTGCCAACACGATCAACCTCTACAGCGCACCCGAGGAGAACCTGCAGCACAACGTCGATCGCTGCAACGCCAAAGCCGCAGGCAAGTACAACATCGTCTACCACAAGCTGCCCCGAGACGCCGACGGCCAGCGCGAGCAGATGGTGCGCCGCCTCGCCGCCGGGGACACCGGCATGGACCTGCTCTACCTCGACGTCACCTGGACCGGCGAGTTCGCCGAGGCCAACTGGGTCCGCGAGTGGACCGGCGCCGACAAGGCCGAGGTCGAGCAGGACACCCTGCCCGGCCCGCTGGAAACCGCGACCTGGCAGGGCAAGCTCTACGCGGCGCCGAAGAACACCAACGTGCAGCTCCTCTGGTACCGCAAGGACCTCGTCCCCCAGGCGCCCCAGAGCTGGGGAGAGATGATCTCGACCGCCCAGCGCCTCAAGCAGGAGGGCAAGCCGCACTGGATCACCCTCACCGGTGCGCAGTTCGAGGGCCTGTACGTGCACTACAACACGCTGCTGGAATCGGCGGGCGGGCACGTGATCGGTGAGGACGGCAAGACCGCCGTCGTCGACCAGGGCGCGGTGCGCGGGCTGGAAGCCCTGCGCGACCTCGGCAACGCGGGCGTCACCAGCCCCGGCATGAACAACGCCGAGGAGGACGACGCGCGGCAGGAGTTCGAGACCGGTCAGTCGGCCTTCGAGCTCAACTGGCCGTTCGTCTACGCCTCGATGCAGGAGGAGAAGCCCGAACTCGCCGCGAAGGTCGGCTGGGCGCGCCTGCCCGGCCTCGACCCGAACGTGCCCAGCAAGTCCACCATCGGCGGCGCCAACTACGCGGTCAGCAGCTACTCCACCAAGCCGGAGCTGTCCTTCGAGGCCGCGAAGTGCCTGCGCGACAAGGAGAGCCAGAAGTTTTCCGCCGTCAACGACGGCGTGCCGCCCACCAGCGAGTCGCTCTACTCCGACCCGGAGCTGCAGGCCGAGTACCCGATGCACGAGACGATCCTGCAAGCCCTCAAGGACCCGGGGATGCGACCGGTGACCCCGGCCGCCCAGAACGTCTCGACGGTGCTGTCCAACATGCTCAGCCCGATCGCCGAGATCGATCCGCAGGCCACCGCCGAGCGGATGCGCCGCGAGGTGCAGAACGCCCTGGAGTCCAAGGGAGTGATGCCCTGATGGCGACCACCGTCGAAGGCCCCGTCAGCGACGGCAAGCGGGCCGAACGCCGGCTCGGCATGATGCTGGCGGCCCCGGCCGCGCTGGTGATGATCGCCGTCACCGGCTGGCCGATCCTCTACGCGTTCTGGCTGTCCTTCCAGCGCTTCGACCTGAAGTACCCGGACCAGCGGGAGTTCGTCTGGTTCGACAACTACATCACCGTGCTCACCAACACCTACTGGTGGAGCGCGTTCTGGGTGACCATCCTCGTCACCGCCGTCTCGGTGCTGGTCGAGTTCGTGCTGGGCATGTCGCTGGCGCTGATCATGCACCGGGCGCTGGTCGGCAAGGGACTGGTGCGCACGGTCAGCCTCATCCCGTACGGCATCGTCACGGTCGTCGCGGCGTTCAGCTGGCGCTATGCCTGGACCCCGGACACCGGCTACCTGGCCAACGCCATCGCCCCCAGCGGGGCTCCGCTGACCGAGTACGGCAGCGCGCTGGCGATCGTCATCGTCGCCGAGATCTGGAAGACCACGCCGTTCATGGCGCTGCTGCTGATGTCTGGGCTCGCGCTGGTGCCCGACGACCTGCTCAAGGCGGCGGCGATGGACGGCGCGGGAGCCTGGCAGCGGTTCGTCAAGGTCATGCTGCCGGTGATGAAGCCCGCGATCCTGGTCGCGCTGCTGTTCCGGACCCTCGACGCCTTCCGCGTCTTCGACCACATCGTGGTGCTCACCGGGGGAGCGCAGGACACCTCGTCGGTGTCGGTGCTCGCCTACAACAACCTCATCAAGGGACTCAACCTGGGCATCGGATCGACGATGTCGGTGCTGATCTTCATCGCGGTCGCGCTCATCGCGTGGATCTTCGTGAAGCTCTTCGGCACCGCGGCCCCGGGCAGCGAAGAGAAGGGGAGGGGCTGATGGCCGGCCTCGGCGGGACACCGACGCCCGCGCGCAAAGCCAAGTGGGCCGCGCTCAACGTCATCGTGGTGGCCTACGCGCTGCTCCCGGTGCTGTGGATCCTGTCGCTGTCGTTCAAGACCTCCGACACCCTCTCCGACGGGAACCTGATCCCGCGCGAGTGGACGCTGGAGAACTACGCGGCGATCTTCTCCACCACCGAGTTCACCCGCGCGCTGCTGAACTCCATAGGCATCGCGCTGATCGCCACGGCGATCGCCGTCGTGCTGGGCACCATGGCCGCCTACGCCATCGCCCGGCTCGACTTCCCCGGCAAGCGAGCGCTGGTCGGGGCGTCCCTGCTGATCGCGATGTTCCCGCAGGTCTCGCTGGTCTCGCCGCTGTTCGACATCGAGCGGACGGTGGGCCTGTTCGACACCTGGCCGGGACTGATCCTGCCCTACATCACCTTCTCGCTGCCGCTGGCGATCTACACGCTGTCGGCGTTCTTCCGGGAGATCCCGTGGGAGCTGGAGAAGGCGGCAAAGATGGACGGCGCCACACCCGCGCAGGCGTTCCGCCGGGTGATCGCACCGCTGGCCGCACCGGGCGTGTTCACCACCGCGATCCTGGTGTTCATCTTCTGCTGGAACGACTTCCTGTTCGCCATCTCGCTGACGTCGACGGCGAACTCGCGAACGGTTCCGGTGGCGCTGCAGTTCTTCACCGGCGACTCGCAGTTCGAGGACCCGACCGGGACGATCTCCGCCGCCGCAGTGGTGATCACCATTCCGATCATCCTGTTCGTGCTGTTCTTCCAGCGACGCATCGTGTCCGGACTGACCTCCGGCGCAGTGAAGGGGTAAGCAAGTGGCCGACATCGTGCTGGACAAGGTGACCAAGCGCTATCCGGACGGGGCGCTGGCGGTCAACGAGGTCAACCTGGAGATCGCCGACGGCGAGTTCGTGATCCTGGTCGGTCCGTCGGGTTGCGGGAAGTCGACCACGCTCAACATGATCGCCGGGCTGGAGGACATCAGCGGCGGCGAGCTGCGCATCGGCGGGCAGCGGATGAACGAGCGCGCGCCCAAGGACCGCGACATCGCGATGGTCTTCCAGTCCTACGCGCTCTACCCGCACATGACCGTGTTCGAGAACATGGCCTTTCCGCTGCGACTGGCCAAAGTGGACAACGCGACGGTGGAGGACAAGGTCACGGAGGCCGCGAAGATCCTCGACCTGAGCAACCACCTGGACCGCAGGCCGGCCAACCTCTCGGGTGGTCAGCGGCAGCGGGTCGCGATGGGCCGGGCGATCGTGCGCAGCCCGAAGGCGTTCCTGATGGACGAGCCGCTGTCCAACTTGGACGCCAAGCTGCGGGTGCAGATGCGCACCTCGGTGTCGAAGCTGCAGAAGCAGCTGGGCACCACCACCGTCTACGTCACCCACGACCAGACCGAGGCGATGACCCTCGGCGACCGCGTCGTGGTGCTGCGCGGCGGCGTGGTGCAGCAGGTGGGGCCGCCGCAGCACCTCTACGAGAACCCGGCGAACCTGTTCGTGGCGGGCTTCATCGGCTCGCCCGCGATGAACTTCGTGCCGGTGGAACTCGCGGAGGGCGAGCTGCGCAGCGCCCTCGGCGACGTGCCGCTGCCGGAGCGGTTGCGCAAGGCCGCGGAGGCCGCCGACGCCCCTCGGGACCTGGTGCTGGGCATCCGCCCGGAGCACTTCGAGGACGCCGCGCTGGTCGACGACGCGGTCAAGACCAGGGGAGCGACGTTCACCGGTGAGGTGGACGTGGTCGAGGAGATGGGCTCGGACAAGTACGTCTACTTCACGCTGCAGGGCGCCAAGGCCAGCAGCGCGGAGCTCGACGAGCTGGCCGCCGACAGCGGCAGCTCCGAGGTGCCCACCGACGACGGCCAGGTCGTCACCCGCCTGTCGGTGGAGTCGCGGGCTCGGGAGAACTCCGAGCTCTCGGTCTGGTTCGACACCGACAAGATCCACCTGTTCAACCCGAAGACGGGCGAGACGATCAGGTAGCGGATGAGGAAGGGGTCGGCTCCGCCCTGAGACCAGGGCTGGAGCCGACCCCTCAGCGCGGCGCTCAAAGCTGGTTCGCGATGAGCACGAACTCCATCGCGATCCAGCCCGCGAGCAGGGCGACGAGAACGGCGAGCTTGCTGGAGAGCAGGCGAGTCATGGCGGTGCCTCCCAACGGGAAAACGAGATTCTGGTTGCTGCAGATCCGTTTTCACGATGTGGGCCCGCGGTCTACCCGGGCATGTGCCGTTAGCGCACGGTGGCGCTCGGCGCGGGGACCACGTCCCACATCGCGCCGGGTTTTCGCTGCACCCAAGCGGAGTGCCGGAACAACTTCTCGGCGATCTCCCGGCGGGACACGGGACTTCGCCGCGAGTTGAGGAGCCGTTGCCGCTTCGGCGCGCAGGTGTTCAGCGCTTGCATGTCGGACCTCCTCACTTCCACGTACGACATCGGTTCGAGCGGCGGAATCGTTACAGCCACTTGTTCTTCCGGAAGATCTTGAACAAGACCATGCAGGCGACGAGCATCACGACCATCACCATCGGATAGCCGAACTTCCAACCGGTTTCGGGCATGAAGTCGAAGTTCATGCCGTAGATCCCGGCGATCATCGTCGGCGTGGAGATGATCGCGACCCAGGCCGAGATCTTGCGCATGTCGGTGTTCTGCTGGAGCGTGATCTTGGCGAGCGTGGCGTCCACCAGCGTGGTCAGCAACTCGTCGAAGGCCCCGACCATTTCCGAGACCCGCGCCAGGTGGTCCTCGACGTTGCGGAAGTAGGAGCGCACGTCCTCGGCGATCATCGGCGTGTACCCCTCGGCCAGCCGCTGCATCGGCTTCGACAGCGGCTGCACCGCCCGCCGCAGCTCCATGACCTCGCGCTTCATCAGGTAGATCTGCTCGGCGTCGATCTTGGTCCGGGGTTCGAAGACCTCGGCCTCGATCTCGTCGATGTCGTCCTGGATCGCCTCGGTGACGTCCAGGTAGTTGTCCACCACCGTGTCGGCAACCCCGTGCAGCACCGCTGACGGGCCCAGCGCCAGCTGCTCGGGGTCGTCCTCCAGCCGGCAGCGGAGGTCGCCCAGCTCGGCGTGCTTGCCGTGCCGGACGGTGATCACGAAGTCCCGGCCGAGGAAGACCATCAGCTCACCGGTGTCGACGATCTCGCTGGTCGCGGTGCGGGTCTCGGTGTCGGTGTAGCGGACCGTCTTGAGCACCATGAACAGCGTGTTGTCGTAGCGCTCCAGCTTGGGCCGCTGGTGCGCGTGCACCGCGTCCTCGACCGCGAGCTCGTGCAGCCCGAAGGTCTCGGCGATGCCGTTGATCTGCTCCTCGGTCGGTTCGTGCAGCCCGATCCAGACGAACCCGGTGCCGCGCCGGCGGACCTCGTCGATGGCGTCGGCGTGGTTCCAGGTCCCCTCCAGCCGGTGGCCGTCGACGTAGACGGCGCAGTCCACCACGTAGGCGGACACCGGCGCGGGCTTGCGAGCGACGGGCTGGGCCGCGCGACCGTTGCGGTTGCGCAGGCCGAGCGAAGGCAGGTTCGGCACGACGGCCTCCAGGGGGTTCCGGGGCCCAGGAACGTGCGTGGCGCGAGACCGGTGGTGGTCCGGTCGGCGGTCGTCCGGACGGTCGTCCGGACGCTGCACCGCGGCGGTGTTCCCTCGGGCGGAGATCACTCTCGCTTGCGGGGGTATCGCATCCCGGCCTGGCCCCTGACGGGCCGGAGAACCAACTCGCTCAGATCAGCGACGGGCCTTCTCGGCGGGGATGCGGTTGGTACTGCACGGAAGCGCGCTGTCGGTACTACTGCTCACGATCCCTCACCTCCCGAAGGTCATCCACCACAAGCGGTGGGCACTGCATCAGCCAACCGGGAACCATACTCCGTCCGGGTGGGCTGCTGACAACTGCGTCGAACTCACGTCACAGGTCGCAGCGATGGTAAGAACGCGAAAGCGGACCAGTCGACTAATTCGGGCACCCGGAAAGGGCTCCACTCGGGGGTCGATCCACCGATCGTCACGTACTCCGTCGGAGACGGGTAACCCGGCGGCATTCCCGCTCACTCGTTGCGGGGTAAACAATCCCAGGACTTGAGCGCCTCGGCCAAACCGGCGGTGAGCGCTCCATTTCGATCGAGTGTGGCGAAAGTCGCACCGTCCGCCCACATTGCGTCGGCGGCGTCGTCACCAGCGGAAAGCGCCCATTCGTTGCTCCGGCAGGAGTAGTCGAGGATCTCGAAGGTTCCGCGCGGAGCGGGGCGCTCGACCCGGCCGATGAGATCACCGACCGTGACGACGAGTCCGGTTTCCTCGAAAACCTCGCGCCGTACCGCCGAATGATCGGATTCTCCGTGCTCCACCCGGCCCCCGGGTATCGACCACTTGCCCCTGCCAGGATCATTGGCCCGCTTGACCAGGCACAACCTGCCTCGGGGGTCAAAAATGAGAGCTCCGACGCAGCGGATCACGGGATTCTCAGATACGATCATCAACACGGAGGGTAGTTGGTCCGGGCCTGCCCGGAAACGACTGACCCAAGTGCGGTACAAAGCTGCCGTAATGGGGCGGAGTGCGGTACAACGGATCAGCAGGCGCCTGTGCTACTCAAGGGCTTTTTCGGACGGGGTGCGTCACAGTGAACATGAAGAAAATCCTCACCTGGGCAGTGGTTGCTTTCCTCCTGTTCTTCTTGTTTTCCGCGCCGGACCAAGCCAGCAATGTCGTGAACGGCATCCTGGCCAGTCTTCGTGGGGCTGCAGAAGCTGTCATCACCTTCATGCAGAACCTCTTCCAGGGATAAGGCGAGAATCGCGGGGAGGCGGGTGCGTTGTTCGCTCCTAGGGATCCCGACGAGTACCTGCTGGACTCCGAACGCCGGGTGATCCGGGTTCGGCGTCACTGGGCCAGCTTGGTGTGGGACCTGTTCGAGGCGGCGGGGTTGCTCGTCGGGCTCGTGCTGGTGTCGTACCTGCTGCCCGCCGGCAGCTCCTGGCTGTTCCAGAACATCCTCTGGTACGCCGGTCTTGTCGTGCTGATCCGCTTCACCTACCAGGTTCTCGACTGGTACGTGGAGCGCATCGTGGTGACCGACAAGAGGTTCTTGATGACCACGGGGATCTTCACCACCAACGTGGCGATGATGCCGGTCACCAAGGTCACCGACCTGACCTTCCACCGCTCGCTGATGGGCCGGATGTTGGGGTACGGCACGCTGATCGTCGAGTCGGCGGGCCAGATCCAGGCGCTCAACCGGATCGAGTACGTCCCCAACCCGACCGAGGTCGAGGACGCGATCTCGGGCCTGGTGTTCGGTGACAAGAAGGGCCAGCAGCAGGACCGCTTCTCCATGCTGAAAGCCCGCCGCGCAGCGGTGGGCAAGCGGAAAGCGGCGAAGCTGTAGTTCTCGTGGTCCGGTGGTCCCGGCGTGTTCGGGATCACCGGCGCGAGTCCTCGTCGCGGCCGGTCATGGTTCACACTGAGGTGTGCTCATCGACCTGCACGCGCATTCCACCGAGTCAGACGGGACCGACACACCGGCGGAGCTGGTGGCGACCGCGGTCGCCGCCGGGCTGGACGCGGTCGCGATCACCGACCACGACACGACCGCCGGTTGGGCGGAAGCCGAACGCGCCGTGCGCGAACTCGGTCGTCCCGGAACGTTCCGGTTGGTCCCGGGTGCGGAGCTGTCCTGCTCCAGCCCCGACGGTCGTGGCGGCAGGGTCACGGTCCACCTGCTGGCCTACCTGTTCAACCCCTCGTCTCCCGCGCTCATGCAGGAGCAGTCGCGACTGCGCGTCGAGCGCCGCGAGCGGCTGCACCAGATGGCGCACCAGATGGCCTCCGACGGCTTCCCGATCGACCCCGAGGCGATCATGGCCGGGCTGCCGCCGGACTCCCCGGGCGGACGCCCGCACCTGGCGCGCGCGCTGGTCGCGGCCGGGACGGTCGCCAGCGTCGACGAAGCCTTCGCGAAGTACCTCAGCAGCAGCGGCAGCTACTACCTGCCGCGCACCGACACACCCGTGCACCGCGCCATCGACATGATCTCCGAAGCGGGCGGCGCGACCGTGCTGGCGCACCCCTTCGCCCACAAGCGGGGACCCGTGGTCAACGCCGAGGTCGTCGCCGAACTGGCCGATCACGGGCTCGCCGGGGTCGAGGTCGACCACCCCGACCACGACGAGCCCACCAGGGCGAAGCTGCGCGAGCTGGCCGCCGAGCTGGACCTGATTCCCACCGGCAGCAGCGACTACCACGGCACCAACAAGACGATCCGGATCGGCCAGGAGACCACGGCCCCCGACTCGTTGGAGCGAATCATCGCCCGCTGCACCGGGAGCAAGGTCATCAGCTGACCTGCCGGTCGGCCGTTCTGCGTAGTGTTGTCGGCGTGCAGCAGCAGCTCGGCCTGGAAGGCATTCCCGGGAAACTCGTGCGGGTCACCCCAGCCCGCCTGTCGACGTGGGCGGGATGCCCTCGCCGGTACCGCATGACCTACCTCGACAGACCCGCGCCGAAGCGCGGAGGGGCGTGGGCCAACGCCACGCTCGGCGCTGTCGTGCACAACGCGCTGAAGGCGTACTTCGAGCTGCGTCCGGAGAAGCGCACCCCGCAGCGGGCGGAGGTGCTGGTGCACCGGCACTGGAAGTCCGACGGGTTCGCCGACGCCGACCAGGCTGCCGAGCACCGGCGACGGGCGCAGCGCTGGGTCCACGACTACGTGGCGGAACTGCCGGCCGACTTCACCCCGGTTGCCATCGAGCGCTGGGTGTCGGCGCCGGTCGGCGAGATCATCGCCGAGGGCAGGGTGGACCGCGTCGACGAGC
This sequence comes from Saccharopolyspora sp. NPDC049426, assembly GCF_040676935.1. Taxonomy (NCBI): domain Bacteria; kingdom Bacillati; phylum Actinomycetota; class Actinomycetes; order Pseudonocardiales; family Pseudonocardiaceae; genus Saccharopolyspora; species Saccharopolyspora sp. NPDC049426. The sequence continues at coordinate 240,240 of NZ_JBFAPZ010000006.1, forward strand.
GGGACGGCGAGCTCGTGGTCGTCGACTACAAGACCGGCAGGCACGGGCTGCGGGTCGACGACGCGAAGAACTCGCTGGCACTGGGCTTGTACGCGCTCGCGGTGCGCAAAACCCTGCGTCGGCCGTGCAACCGGGTTGAGCTGCATCACCTGCCGACCGGTACGGTCGCTGCCTGGGATCACACCGCCGAGTCCCTCGACGGACTCCGGGAACGCGCCGAACGGCTGGCGGGTGAGCTCCAAGAGGCAACCGACGCACTGGAATCCGCGTCCCCGGGCTCCAGCACCGTTGCGGAGACGGCGTTCCCGGTCAGGACCGGACCGCACTGCTCCTGGTGCGATTTCCGGGCACACTGCACCGAGGGACAGCAGGCCGCACCGGATCTGCGACCCTGGTCGCTGCTGGGGGACGGATGAGCTTTCGACCGGAGGACGGGCCGATGCACGCACCAGCCCCGCAACGCCGCACACCGCCCCGCACGCGGCACATGCCGCCCGGCGACGGTGCGCGCCGGATGCCGCCCCCGCCTCGTCCGCGCCGCGCGGCTCCTGAGGCCCGGCACACCCGCCCGCACCGCCGCGAACTCGCCCGGTCCCGCCGGGTGAGCACCGCGGGCACCACCCTGCGCAGCTTCACCGGGGCGCTGGCGACGGGGTCCCTGGTGCTGGCGCTGGTGCTGATCGGCGTCCAGTTCTGGGCCACCTCGCACGGGCAGCAGGGGCCGGGTGTCGGCGCGGTGATCTCGCAGGTCGTCGCGGGTCTCGTCGCCGTCGCGCTGCAGACCTACGCCGACCGCCACCGCGACCGCAACGGCGGTCTGGCCGTGGTCGGCGTGCTGGTCGTGGTGCTGGGATCGCTCTGGTTCTGGTGGTGGTGACGGTCTGAGCACCGCCACCCACTCCGAAGGGCCTTCCGCGCGGGAGGCCCTTTTTCGCGGTCAGCGCAGCGCGATCAGGGTGTCGCCGCGCTGTTCCAGCACGACCGGTCCGACCGAGTTGAGCCGGACCGGGCCGGTGTAGCCGCCGCGGTCGACGGGGATGACGCGCTCGCGGGCACCGGTCACCGGGTCGAGGACGGCCATGCCGCCCTGCACCGGCATCACCAGCCGGTTCGCCAACGAGGTCCCCGCTCCCAGCGTGTCCGGGACGGTCCACAGCGGGTCGAGGGTCTTCGGGTCCAGCGCGATCGTGTCCGCCCCGGTGTGCCAGTAGATGCGGCGGCCGATCGCGGTGCTCTCGACCCGCACGTTGTCGTCGCCCGCGAGGGGGCCGGTGCGGACCGGGTGGGTGGCGACCACGCGGCCGGTGTTGTCGAACAGCACCAGCTGCGGGTCGTCGCGCATGACCACGGCGACGCGCTCCTCGGTCACCGCCACGACCGCGGCGTCCCGACTGCCGAGGGAGACGCTGAAGATCTCCTCGGGCTTCTCGTCGTCCTCGGGATGCGTCTTGATCGCGGTGACCCGGCCCGTCTCGCCGGGGCAGTTCTCGATGGCGCTCGCGCGCTCGTGCCCGACCGCGATCGAGGAGTAGGTGCACTCCGGGCGCTCGATGTTGTTCTTCGGGTTCTTCAGCTGCGGCGGGATGCCGTACTGCTGGGTGCGCACCAGGTCGGAGCGCCAGGTCTCGAAGGAGCGGCGGCCGGTGGCGGTCAGGTAGGTGCCGTCGCCGAGCAGCCGGGTGCCGAACTCGGCGTCGGTGTTGCGCTGCGGGCCGCGCTCACCGGTCGGTCCCCGCAGCGAGGTCACCTCGCTGCAGTTCTGCGACTTGGCGAAGACCGCGACGGCCCGGTCCCACTCGGTGCCGATCGTGCACAGCGGGATGTCACGCGCGTAGCGCCAGGCGACCCTGCCGGTCAGCGGGTCGTGGCCGAGGACCTCGTTGCCGTTGCCGGTGACCACGGCCGGTGCTGCGATCACCGGCACCGGGGTCGCCGCGCTCGGCGCCCGCCAGCTCTCGTGCAGGGCGCCCGGAACCGACGTCGGCACGGGTGGTTTGGGCAGCGGTTCGGCCGCGGTCTCCGAGATCGTCGCCCGGGCGTCGCTGTTGAACCACAGCACGCCCGAACCGATGAGCACGGCCACCACGATCACCGCGACCGCGACCAGGTCACCCCTGGTGCGCCGCTCCGGCCGGACCAAACCAACTCCCCCAAAGTCATCGACGGGCTCCCGGCCCGGAGCTTACCCGCGCTCGGAGAAGGGCCCTGACACGAAGAAATCTCGACCCCCTGTGGAGGTCGAGATTTCCGGGTGTTCGCAGGTCAGGCGTTGTCGGTGGACTCCGCGGAGCCCTCGCCGCCACGACGGCGGCGACGACGGCGGCGCGGACGGTCGCCCGCGTCGGTCGAGCCGGACTCGGCGGCGGCCGGGGCCTCCGACTGCTGCGCGCCGACCTCGGCGTTCACGTCGTCACCGCTGCGGGTGCGACGGCGGTTGCGGCGCCGGGTCGGGCGGGTCTCGGCGTCGGAGTCCTGCCGGGCACCGCTGGTCGGCTCGCCACCGCCCTCGGACTTGCCGCCGCGGGTGCGGCGACGGTTGCGGCGCGGGCGCTTGGCCTCGCCCGACTCGCCCTCCGACTCGGCGTCCAGCCCGGCGCGCGTGCGCTTGGCCAGCGGCAGCCGCCCGGTGACGTCGGTCGGGATGCTCAGGTCGGTGAACAGGTGCGCCGAGGTGGAGTAGGTCTCCACCGGCTCCGGCTTGCCCAGGCCGAGGGTGTCGCTGATCATCTTCCAGCGCGGTTCCTCGTCCCAGTCGACCAGCGTGATCGCCACGCCCTCGCGACCCGCGCGGCCGGTGCGGCCGATGCGGTGGACGTAGGTCTTCTCGTCGTCCGGGCACTGCAGGTTGATCACGTGCGTCACGCCGGCCACGTCGATGCCGCGAGCCGCGACGTCGGTGGCGACGAGGATGTCGACCTTGCCGGAGCGGAACGCGCGCAGCGCCTTCTCCCGGGCTCCCTGGCCCAGGTCGCCGTGCACGGCACCGGCGGCGAAGCCGCGCTCGGTGAGCTCGTCGGCCAGCTTCTGCGCCTGCCGCTTGGTGCGGCTGAAGACCATCGCGAGACCGCGGTCCTCGGCCTGCAGGGCCTTGGCGATCAGCTCGGACTTGTCCATCGAGTGCGCGCGGTAGATGAACTGCCGGGTGCGCTCGTGCACCGCGCCCTCGTCGGCCTGCTCGGCGCGGATGTGCGTCGGGCGGGTCATGAAGGTGCGGGCCAGGGTGAGGATCGGTCCGGGCATGGTCGCCGAGAACAGCATGGTCTGCCGCTGCTCGGGCACCATCCGCAGGATCCGCTCGATGTCGGGCAGGAAGCCCAGGTCGAGCATCTCGTCGGCCTCGTCGAGCACGAGCGTGGAGACCTTGCCCAGCACCAGGTGGCGCTGCTCGGCCAGGTCCAGCAGGCGGCCCGGGGTGCCGATGACCACGTCGACGCCGTTGCGCAGCGCGGAGATCTGCTCCTCGTACGGGCGGCCTCCGTAGACGGCGAGGGTCCGCACGCCCAGGTGCTTGCTCGCGTCGGTCAGGTCGCGGGTGACCTGCAGGCACAGCTCGCGGGTCGGGACCACGATCAGGGCCTGCGGGGTGCCGTCGCCGGCACCGCCCACGCGGTGCAGCAGCGGAACGCCGAAGCCCAGGGTCTTGCCGGTTCCGGTGCGGGCCTGGCCGATGAGGTCTTCGCCGCGCATGGCCAGCGGGAGCGTCAGCTCCTGGATCGCGAAGGTCCGCTCGATGCCGCCGTCGTTGAGCGCCTTGACGATGTCCGGGTGGACGTCGAGTTCGGCGAACGTCGGCGGGAGGTGCTCTTCGGTCGCCTCGTCCGCGGGACTGTTGGAGATGTCGGGGGCGCCGCCCCCGGTCTGATCTTCTAGGCCACTAGGGGCCTGGGTGTTCGTGAACGTCAGAATGATCGCCTCTCTCGGTACCTGCGCGCGTTCCTCCCGGTTCGGGCCGATCCCGTGGCGACGTCCTCCCGGCACACGGCGGCCGCTGTTCCGCGGCTGCTCGGAGTGCTCGTGGTCACCGACGTAATGGTGCGCGCCTTCGTTTCGCTACAGCGGCGAATACCCCGCTGGCTGGTTCGTTGTCTCATCGGCATCGCATGCGCGCCAAGGCCGTCGAGCCGTTCGCTCGAGCCGCGTCGCGCCGACATGTCCGGGGCCGTCTCGCTCGGGCGCCCGTCGCCCGGACCGTGACGTTTCGGGGAGCCGACCCCACGGTGTTCGACCGCGTCGTCTGGACGCCGATTGCTCCTCCGAGGCCGAGGATACCTGTTCTTCAGCCAAAACTGACGTGGCGCGTATAACTCGGGCGTGCCGACGGTTACGCTCGCAGCCATGAACGAGGCTGACCAGCGGGCCACGATGCCGGGTGAAAGTGACGAACGTTACCAGGAAGGCGTCGTTGACCTGCTCGCGGCGCTGGCCTACGGCGAGCTCTCGGCGTTCGACCGCCTGGCCGAGGACGCGCGCACCGCGCCGACGCTGACCGGCCGAGCGGCGCTGTCGAGCATGGCGGCGGCCGAGATCGGCCACTACCGGATGCTGGAGCAGGCGCTGGCCGCGCGCGGGGTCGCGGTGGACGAGGCGATGCAGCCCTTCGCCCAGCCCTTCGAAGCGTTCAACTCCTCCACGGCGCCGCACTCGTGGCTGGAGTCGCTGGTCAAGGCCTACGTCGGTGACGGCCTGGCCGCGGACTTCTACCGCGAGGTCGCCGAGTGGCTGGAGGCCGACACGCGCGAGCTGGTGCTGACGGTGCTCGCCGACACCGGCCACTCCGCGTTCGCCGAGCGCGAGGTCCAAGCGGCCTGCGCCGACGACCGCTCGCTGCGCGACAAGCTGACGCTGTGGGGGCGCCGCCTGCTGGGCGAGGCGATCACCCAGGCCCAGTTCGTGGTCGCCGAGCGCGACGCGCTGGCCGAGCTGATCATCACCGGCTCGGGGGACCTCACCGGCATCGGTGCGATGTTCCGCCGCCTGCAGAGCAACCACACCAAGCGCATGGGACGGCTGGGCCTGGGCTGATCAGCCGCTGCCGCCGCTACCCCGCACCGGCGAGGTGACGGCCGCGGAGATCCGATTCGCTCTTAGCGAATGGGCAGATCCGGTGCCCTGCGGGGTGGCTGGGATAGCCTTGCGCAGTCACATCGTTTCTAGTGCCCAACGGAGGTTCGGCGTGGAGGTCAAGATCGGCGTCGTGGACAGTCCGCGCGAGCTGACGGTCGACAGCGGGCAGTCCCCGCAGGAGATCGAATCGCTGGTCTCCGACGCGCTGAAGAACGAGGCGAGCGTGCTGGCGCTGGACGACAGCAAGGGACGGCGCATCATCATCCCGTCGACCAAGATCGCCTACATCGAGATCGGACCGGCGGACGTGCCGCGCGTGGGCTTCGGGGTCGGCTGACACCCGATTCGAGCTGGTCGAGGGGCGTCCCGGGTTTCCGGGCTGCCCCTCGACGCGTTTCAGCCGAGCTCTTCGTCGGGGACGGCCTCCAGGTAGGTCTCGTCGAGCAGGTCGAGGTTCTCGTCCGGGTCGAGGACCAGCCCGGCCGAGCGCAGCACGCCGTCGATGCCCGACCAGATGACCTGCGCCAGGTAGGTGGTGAGGTCTTCGCGGCTCATCGTCTGCCGGTCCAGCCACCAGTCGCCGCTGGCCTGCACGAGACCGACCAGGCCGTGGCTCCACACCTCGACGCCGCCGGAGTCCAGCCCCAGCGCGCGCATGTAGCGGCCGAGCAGCCTGGCCAGCGAGTTGGCGATGACGGTCTTCTCGTTGGACACCGGGTCGGTGGCGACGGGCCGGTCGGTGAAGTTGCGCTGCACGACGAACCGGTAGAGGTCCGGGTACTCCTCGATGAGGCCCAGGTAGGCGTCGAGCAGCCGCCGGATGAGCTCGTTGGCGGAGCCGTTGACCTTGAACAGCGGCCGGAGCCGCTGCATCAGCAGGTCGGTGCCCCACTCGCCGACGGCGACGTAGAGGTCGCTCTTGTCGCTGAAGTGCCGGTAGAGCACGGGTTTGCTGACGCCGGCCTCGGCGGCGATGTCGTCCATGCCGACTTCCGCGCCGTGCTCGCCGATCGCGCGAACGGCCGCTTGGACGAGTTCGGCGCGCCGGGCTAGCCGGTGCTCGCGCCACCGCTCCTTGCGGGCGTCGCCCTTGTGCTCGTCGTTTCGGACAGCCTTGACATGCCGGGCACTGTGACTCACGCTACCTGAGGTTACTGTTACCGCCGGTAACACGCAATCTTGATGGAGCGGAATTGCAGACGGTTACTCCCGCCGAGTTCACCACCAGCGACGGCGCCCGGCTGCGGCTGATCGACGAGGGCCCCGCTGACGCCCCGGTCACCGTGGTGTTCGTGCACGGCTGGACGCTGAGCAAGCACACCTGGGACCGCGTCGCCGCCGGACTGCCCGCTGCGGCCGGACGCAACGTGCGCACCCTGCGCTACGACCTGCGCGGCCACGGCGGCAGCCGCCCGGCCGAACCCGGTGACGCCACCATCCGCCGTTGCGCGGACGACCTCGCCGAGCTCATCGCCGACCGCGTGCCCGAGGGCGAGCTCGTGCTCGCCGGGCACTCGATGGGCGGCATGACGATCATGGCGCTCGCCGAGCAGCACCCGCAAGTGTTCGACCGCGTGCGCGGGGTCGCGCTCGTGGCGACCTCCTCGGGCAACCTCGCCGAGCCCAGCTTCGGCCTGCCCAAGCCCGGTGCGGACGTCTTCAACGCCGGTGAGCGGGCGCTGCGCCGCTACCTGGCGGGTGCCAAGGGGCAGCGGGTCAGCCCTGCCTCGGGCTGGCTGCGCCCAGGTGTCCGGTGGCTGCTGTTCGGCAAGCGGCCCCAGTCCGACGACGTGGCGGCCACGGCGTCCTGGCTGGCCGGGTGCCACCCGGTGAACATGGCCGGCTATCGCGAGTCGCTCGCCGCGCACGAGCGCGCCGAGGCCGTGGCCAAGCTCGAGGGCATCCCGACCCTGATCTTCGCGGGCCTCTCGGACCGGCTCACCCCGCGGGACCACGCGGAGAAGATCGCCGAGACCCTGCCGAGCGCCGAGCTCTACCTCTACCCGGGAGCGGGTCACATGCTCCCGCTGGAGCGCACGGAGGAACTCACCGCGCGCCTGGCCACGCTGCTCTGACGTCACCCGACCAGGGAGTGGATTCGAATTTCGCGCGAAATTCGAGTGGGAAAGTTCGGACTCAGATTTCGCGCGAAGTTCGAATCCCACCTCGAGAACTGCTCTGACCTGCGCGGACGAGCCCGAGTGCGGGTTTTGTTCGCGTGAAGTGCGGATTCGCGTCGGGTCAGGGGGTCTGGAGCGGGAAGCCCGCCAGGCCCTTCCAGGCGAGGGTGGACATCAGGTTGACGGCCTCCTCGCGGGGGATCTTCTGCTGCTCGTCGAGCCAGTCCCGGGCGGTGACCTGGGCGAGGCCCACGAGTCCCACCGCGAGGAGGCGGGCTCGGGCGGCGTCCAGCCCGGCGTCGGTGGTGACGGCCTCGGTGATCGCGTCGATGCAGCCGGAGAGCGACTTCTCGACGGCCTTCTCCACGGCGGGCTCACCGCGCAGGTCGGATTCGAACACGAGCCGGAACGCCTGGTCCTCGCTGGCGACGAACTCGTAGAACACGCCGATGGTTGCGCGCACCCGCAGCTTGTTGTCGGCGGTCGATTCGATGGCCGTGCGGACCCGGCGGACGAGCTCGTTGCCGTGGGTCTCCAGCAGCGCCAGGTACAGCTCCAGCTTGCCGGGGAAGTGCTGGTAGAGGACCGGTTTGCTCACTCCCGCGCGCTCGGCGATGTCGTCCATCGCCGCAGCGTGGTAACCGTTGTGCACGAACACGTACTGGGCAGCTTCGAGCAGCTGCGCCCGGCGCGCGTCGCGCGGCAACCGGATTCCCTTGTTCGGCTGCGCGGTCCCGGTCATCCTCGCCTCTTCCTTCCGCCGCGATCGGTGGCCATGCAGCCCCCAAACTTCCCCGACTCTACTCGCCAGTAAAGGCGCTTACCGCAATCCGTCCGGTTGGGACTGCATCCTGTACCGATGACGACGCGTGCGACCGACGTGAACCTGCACCGGCCTGCGAGGCGGAACCGGCTGGATCGCGACGCCCTGACGCGGGTGCCGCTGGTCGACGGCCTCCCCGCGCTGGATCCCCACCTGCGTCCGCCGGAGGGCCGCAAGGTCGACCTGCCCGCGGCCGACGGGTCCGGTTCGGCCTGGTTGCACCTCCGCGAGACGGAGGGGCCGCCCGGCGCCGAGACCGCCGTTCACCTGCACGGGCTCGCCGGGTCCTCGACGAACTGGACCGACCTGTCGGCCCAGATGTCCGGTCACCTGCGCAGCGTCGCGGTGGACTTGCCCGGTTTCGGCCGCTCGCAGCCCCCGGCCGGCTTCGGCTACACGCGGCAGGAGAACGCCGACCTGATCATCCGGCTGCTGACCGAGCTCGGTGCCGGTGCGGTGCACCTGACCGGCAACTCCTTCGGCGCGGCCGTGGCCATCGAGGTCGCCGTGCGCCGCCCGGACCTGGTCAGCACGCTGACGGTGATCTCCCCGGCGATGCCGGACCTGCGGCCGAGCCCGAGCCGGATCTCCGATCCGCGGCTGGCCCTGGCGCTGCTGCCGCTGATCGGCCCGCCCACTCGCCGCAGGCTCGCGGAGGTCACCCCGAGGGAGCGGGCCGAGCAGCTGGTCCGGGTGTGCTTCGCCGAGCCGGACCGCATCCCGCCGCACCGCCTGGACGAGGCGGCGGAGGAGTTCGCCGAGCGCGCGAGCCTGCCGTGGGCCACCGCCGCGCTGGCCCGCACGACCGTGGAGCTGATGCGCTCCTGGGTCTCGCCGCCCGCGCGCTCGCTGTGGCGGTTGCTGCCCCGCGTCGACGCCCCCGCCCTGGTGATTTGGGGTGACAACGATCGGGTGGTTTCAGTGCGCAAGGCACCACGCACGGCGACGCTGCTCCCGCGAGGACGGCTGCTCGTGCTGCCGCGCACCGGTCACGTCGCCCAGTTGGAGCGTCCTGCGATGGTGGCCCGCGCGATCTTGGGACTCGCGCTGTCCGACACCTGGTGAAACCCGCTCTTACGCAACAAGGGTGATCTTTTCGGGGGCGCTCACCCCTAGTGGTCGGTGTGACGGAGTTGGCTGGTCGGGCTGTGGCACGCTATTGGGGTGAACCGCCCGCCGCAGCCCTCCAACGACTCCGTGGAAGACCGCCATCCGGCGGACCGTTCCGCGCGCGAGTCGCGTGGTCTCGCGGACCGGACGCGGCGGCGCGGTGAAGCACCCAGGGACGAGCCGCTGGCCGCCTCCTGGACGCCCGAGCCGACCAAGGGCCACTACCGAGCCAGGCACCGCAAGAGCGCCCTGGGCCGCTACGGCTGGCGGGTCTACGCGCTGCCGCTGCTGGTGGTCATCACCGCGCTCGCGGTGCTGCAGACCGTGCGCCCGGGCGACGTCAACGCCGCGCTGACCGGTCCGCCGCCGATCGCCGAGCAGGGGCCGGGCGAGCCGATCGTCCGCGAGGCACCGCCGAGCCAGACCTACCCGGTCAACATGTTCTCCGCCGACCTGCCTCCCGGCGGCCCGATCCCGGAGACCGGTGCCCGCACCTTCCAGGTGCTGCCCGGCACGTCACCGGTCGTGGGCTCCGGGCAGCTCTACCGCTACAGCGTGGAGCTGGAGGTCGGCGTGCAGCTCCCCGATCCCAACGCCGAGTTCGGCAACCTGGTGCAGACGACCCTGTCGGACCCGCGCAGCTGGACGAACCCGGAGGCCGGTGGCATCTCGCTGCAGCGGGTCGACTCCAGCGGTCCGCGCCCGGACTTCCGGGTGATCCTGGTCAGCCAGCAGACGGCCCGCGAGGCCTGCGACTACACCGCCGGCGTGCCCTACGACAGCTCGTGCCGTAAGGGCGACATGGTCTACCTCAACGTGGCCCGGTGGGTTCGCGGCGCGGTGTCGTTCGAAGGTGACATCGGCAACTACCGCCGCTACGCCATCAACCATGAGGTCGGCCACGTCTTCGCCAACAAGCACGTCGGCTGCCCGGGTCAGGGCGCGCTGGCGCCGGTGATGATGCAGCAGACCTTCAGCGTCGCCAACAACGAGCTGCACGACCTCAACCAGGTCGCCGACCAGGGCACGACGATCGACGCGAACGGTTTCGTCTGCCGCCCGAACGCCTGGCCGTTCCCGGTCGCGCCCGGCTTCTAGGCACGGCCTCCCGCGAGCGGTCGCCGTCCCGGATGCTGGGAGTAGTTTGGGTTGGGGAATCGGATCGTTCAGGCTTGCGTTGCAGATTCCGTGTTGCCTGCACGTCAACACGTGGACGCTTTGAGGCACCGGCCGCTCTCGCAGCGAGCGGTGCCGCCACCAGAGGAGGAGCTGGGAATGTCCGGCGCAACGTCGCTACCGCCGCTGGTCGAGCCGGCGTCGGAGCTGACCAAGGAAGAGGTCGCGCGCTACAGCCGCCACCTGATCATCCCGGACGTCGGGATGGACGGGCAGAAGCGGCTGAAGAACGCCAAGGTCCTGGTGGTCGGCGCCGGCGGGCTCGGTAGCCCGGCGCTTCTGTACCTGGCCGCGGCCGGGGTCGGCACGCTCGGCATCGTCGAGTTCGACGAGGTCGATGAGTCGAACCTGCACCGCCAGGTCATCCACGGGCAGTCCGACCTGGGCCGCCCGAAGGCCGAGTCGGCGAAGGACTCCATCGCCGAGGTCAACCCCTACGTCCAGGTCAACCTGCACCAGACGCACCTGACCTCGGACAACGCCCTGGACATCTTCCGGGACTACGACCTGATCCTGGACGGCACGGACAACTTCGCCACCCGGTACCTGGTCAACGACGCCGCCGTGCTGCTGGGCAAGCCGTACGTGTGGGGTTCGATCTTCCGGTTCGAGGGCCAGGCCAGCGTGTTCTGGGCCGAGCACGGGCCGCAGTACCGCGACCTCTACCCCGAGCCGCCGCCGCCCGGCATGGTGCCGTCGTGCGCCGAGGGCGGCGTGCTGGGCGTGCTGTGCGCCTCCATCGGTTCGATCATGGTCAACGAGGCCATCAAGCTGATCACCGGCATCGGTGAGACGCTGCTGGGCCGGCTGATGATCTACGACGCGCTGGAGATGAGCTACCGCACCGTCAAGATCCGCAAGGACCCGAACGCCGACCCGATCAACGAGCTGATCGACTACGAGGCGTTCTGCGGCGTGGTCTCCGACGACGCGCAGCAGGCGGCGGCGAACAGCACCATCACGCCGCAGGAGCTCAAGGACATGTTCGATCGGGGCGAGAAGTTCGAGCTGATCGACGTCCGGGAGCCGCACGAGTACGAGATCGTCAAGATCGACGGCTCGACGCTGATCCCCAAGGACCGCATCCTCTCCGGTGAGGCGCTGTCCGAGCTGCCGCAGGACCGCAAGATCGTCCTGCACTGCAAGTCCGGCGGCCGTTCCGCCGAGGCGCTGGCGGCGCTGCACAAGGCCGGCTTCGCCGACGCCGTCCACGTCGGTGGCGGTGTGCTGGGCTGGGCCAACCAGGTCGACAAGAGCCTGCCGACCTACTGATCGAAGTCACGCCGAAGCGGTGCACCGGTTCTCGAAGATCCGGTGCACCGCTGTTCGTGCAGGGGCGTGGCGGAGCCGGGTTCTGCCACCGGCACCGCCGAGCAAAGCAACCACGAGAACCGTTCCATGCGGAGCGCCTGCTGCCGAATCCGCGATCTTCGAGGTAGCGTCTGCCGCGTGAGTGCTACGCCGGAGCCGCCACCGCCGCACGTGTGCGCGGCGTTCGGGGCGCGTGTCGAAGAGCCCGAGGCGCTGGAGGGCGCGGTCGCGTGGCGTTGCGGCGAGATCGTGCTCAAGCCGGCCGCCAACACCGCCGAAGCCGCGTGGGTCGCGCAGACCCTCGACGTGCTGGAACCCGACGACGTCCGGGTCTCGCGCCCGGTCCGCTCGACCGACGGCCGCTGGGTGGTGTCGGGCTGGTCCGCCAGCCGCGACGTCATGGGCCGTCCCGAGCCGCGGCACGACGAGGTCGTGGCCATGTCGCTGCGGCTGCACGCGGCCAGCAGGTACCTGTCCCGTCCGCGTTTCCTGCAGCTGCGCCAGGACATCTACGCGCTGTCCGACCGGATGGCGTGGGGCGAGGAGGACTACGCGCTGCCGCAGGAGAAGGGCGGCAGGCTCTACGACGTGCTGGCCGGTTCGCGGCGCCCGGTGCAGCTGCAGGCGCAGGTCGTGCACGGTGATCTGTTCGGCAACGTGCTCTTCGCCGGCGACGCCTCGCCCGGGGTGATCGACTTCAACGCCTACTGGCGGCCCGCCGAGTGGGCTGCGGCCGTGGTGGTCGTGGACTCGCTGGCCTGGGGGGGAGCCGACCCGGCGATCGTCGAGCGCTGGTCGCACCTGACCGACTGGCCGCAGGCGTTGCTGCGCGCCCTGCTGTTCCGGCTCGCGGTGCACGCGCTGCACCCGCGCTCATCTGCGAAGACGCTCACGGGCTTGGAGCGGGCCTCGAAGGTCGTGCTCGAAGTCCTGTGACGCGCTTCGCCTCGGTTCACGCGGGTGGTTGTGTGACGATGGGCGCGTGCAGGACGTTCTGAGCGGTTTCACGGTCGGGATCACGGCGGAGCGCAAGGCCGAGGAGATCGGCAACTTGCTGGCCCGCCGAGGTGCTCGCGTGCTGTTCGGCGCCGCGATGCACACGGTTCCGCTGCCGGAGGACGGCGAGCTCGCCGTCGCCACCGAGCGGGTGCTCTCGGCTCCGGTGGACTTCGTCGTGGCGATCACCGGCATGGGTTTCCGGGGCTGGTTCGAGGCTTCGGGCGATGCGCTGACGGCGCATCTCGGCGATGCCCGGGTGGTGGCGCGGGGCGCGAAGGCCAAGGGCGCGGTGCGCGGGGCCGGGCTGCGCGAGGAGTGGACCTCGCCGACGGAGGAGTCCGCCGAGATCCTCGCCTACCTGCTGGAGCAGGGCGTGGCGGGCAAGCGGATCGTGCTGCAGGTCCACGGCGACCCGATGCTCGAATTCCGCCGCGCGCTCTCCGAAGCCGGCGCCGAGGTCGTCCCGGTCACGGTCTACCGATGGACCGACCCGGTCGAGCTGGAGCCGCTGGACCGCCTCATCGACGCGGTCATCGCGGGAGAGGTGGACGCACTGCCGTTCACCAGCGCTCCTGCCGCGACGAACTTCCTGGCCCGCGCCGAACGCACCGACCGGGGTGAGGCGCTCCGAAAGGCGCTGCGCGACAACGTCCTCATCGCCTGCGTCGGCCCGGTCACCGCGGCGCCCATCGTCAAAGCCGGTCTGCCCCACGCGATCCCGGACCGAGCCCGCACGGCGGCCCTGGTCCGCCTCATCACCGAGCAGCTGCCCAGCCGGGATGCCTGACGCCGATTCGAATTTCGCGCGAAATTCGAACCGGAACTTCCGCATTCGAATTTCGCGCGAAATTCGAATCACCACCCCGCGAAGCGGCCCTGACCTCGGCAGACACGTGGGGGTGTCGCACTTCGGGTGAGGTGGGTCAGTGCTTCCAGCGGTGTTGGCTCATGTTGACGCGGCCGTCCCTGGCGAGGACGCCTTCGGCGCGGAGGAGTTCGAGCTGCCGGTGGCGGATGTGGTCGGCGACGGTGCCGTTGGAGCGCAGCACGCGGTGCCAGGGCAGGTCGGCGGTGTCCTCGGACATGATCCGCCCGACGAGCCGCGCGGACCGGAGTCCGGCGAGCTCGGCGACGTCGCCGTAGGAGAGCACCCGGCCAGGGGGGATCGACGCGACCACGGCCCGGACCCGTTCGAACGTCTCCTCATCCACACACCGGAAACTACCGCACGGCTGAGCGCTCCCGATCGCCTCGCGGACGGTTGTGGTCCGAACCGCCCATGATCGATGTCGCTCTTGCCGGTCAATCCGGACCAAAACCGCCCATGGGAAAACGGCCCGCCCCCGGGTGGACGGGGCGGGCCGTTGTTGAGGGGACCGAGCGTCAGCCCTGGAAACCGGCGACGATCTTGGAGAAGTCCCAGTCCTGCTGGTCGATGCCGCTGCAGGAGTCCACGGCACCGCCGCTGCACGGGCGGTCGCGGTTGACCGACCAGAAGGTGAAGCGGCCGAGGCCCTTCTCCTTGGCGTAGTCCGCCATCTTCTGGAACGCGGCCTGGTCGACGAGCTCGCCCTCGACGTCGGTCTTGCCGTTCATCGACGAGATGCCGGAGTGCGCGTAGGCGTCGGCGTCGTCGTAGCCGAAGGCGGCCTTCAGCGCTTCCTTGAGGCCCTCGGTCGCGGAGATGGTGTCCGCGGCCATGTCGGAGCCGTTGAAGTCGAACGGCATCTGCGTCCACACGTCGATGTTCGCGCCGATCTCGGCGGCCTTGGCGAACATCGCCTTGCCGTTCTCGTTCGGTCCGGTGGTGGTGGTCGGGAAGGTGACCACGGTCAGCAGGCCGGGGTTGGCCTCCTTGACGATCTTCAGCGCCTCGACGACCTTGTCGCGGGAGGCCTGGCCCTCGAACTCGGTGGCCTCGATGTCGACGTCGATGGCCTTGAGGCCGTAGGCGTCGATCAGCTTCTGGTAGGCCGCGGCCAGCTGCTGGGCGTCGCCGCACACCTCGCCGAGCTTGGTGCCGGAGTAGCCGCCGATGGACGGGATCACGTCGCCGCCGGCGCCGCGGATCGCGTCGATGGTGGCCTTGTCCTGGCCGTCGAGGGGGCGCTGACCGTCCCAAGCGGGGTTGCAGCCGCCGTCGGAGTTGATGAAGGCGAGGGTGAAGTCCTTGATGCCGGTCGCGTTCATGACGTCGGCGGGAGCGGGCGGGCTGCCCCAGCCGTTGTACAGGTACGGCGAGGCGGCGACCGGGCTGGTGGCGGCGCTGGGCTCTTCGGCGCTGAGCGCCGGGGCCGCGCCGATGGCCAACGTGCCGAGAACGGCGGCGCCGGCGAGCAGGCTCGTGCGGATCTTGCTCACGCTTCCTCCTTCTTCGGGGTTGCGTCGCGCGATCGGGGCTGCGCGAATTCGCAGGTCACGGGCGGGGGAGGCCCGCGATGGGAGGAAATCTGCCAGACCGCAAAATTGGTTTGCACCACCAAACGTCGGAGCACGATCCCAGCATTCACAGTTGGAAATCCCGGAGAACTCGGGCACATTCCGGCGTGCCCGGAACCGATCTTGTCGCCTCGGCGTGGTTCCATTCGGTGCGTGCCTCCCGCGACTTCGCCCGTGCTCGTGCGCCGCGCCGAGACCGCGCGCCGCGCCACGACCTGGGACGTAGCGGGTCGCCGCGCGCTGGAGCACTCCTTCGGATTCCTGCGCGTGCTGGGAGGTCCGGGCACGGGGAAGTCGACGCTGATCGCCGAGATCGCGGCCGACCGGATCCGAAACCGGGGAGTGTCACCGGAGAACGTCCTCGTGCTCACCTCCAGCCGCCGCGCGGCGTCGTGGATGCGCACCGAGATCACCCGGTTGCTCACCGGATCCGGCGAGGACGTGCGCACCGCCCCGGAACCGCTCGTGCGCACCGTGCACTCCTACGCCTTCGCCGTCCTGCGGCTGCAGGCGGTGCGCGACGAGCTCCCGCCGCCGCAGCTGCTCAACGGCCCCGACCAGGACGCCCTGGTCCGCGAACTGCTGGAAGGTGACGTCGAGCAGGGCGCCCCCGACTGGCCGGAGCCCCTGCAACCCGCCCTGACCGTCCCGGGCTTCGCCGAGGAGCTGCGGGACCTGCTGCTGCGCGCGGCCGAACGCGGCGTCGACCCGGACCGGCTGATCGCCCTCGGCCGCGAGCACGGACGCCCCGAATGGGTTGCCGCGGGACGGTTCGGCCGCCAGTACGAGCAGGTCACGCTGCTGCGCGGCGCCGGGGGATCGCAGGCCCCGGCCCTGGACGCCGCCGAGCTCGTCGGCTCTGCGCGCCTGGCCTTCGCCACCGACTCCGGGCTGCTCATGGCCGAGCAGGACCGGGTCCGGTACGTGCTGGTCGACGACGCGCAGCACCTGGACCCGCAGCAGTACCGGCTGATCCGCACGCTCGGCGACACCGCCACCGAGTTCATCCTGGCCGGTGACCCGGACCAGTCCGTCTACACCTTCCGCGGCGCCGACCCGCGCTGCCTGCTCGACGCCGATCCCGGCGGCACCGACACCACCGTGCTCACGGTCGATCACCGCATGTCGAAGTCGGTGCGAGAAGCGGTGCAGCGCTTGGCCTCCCGGCTGCCCGGCCACGGGCCGCAGCGCCGCCTGGTCGAACCCGAACCGGAGTCCGAGCAGGACGAGACGGCGAGCGGTTCGGTGCAGGTGCGGTTGCTGGCGACCGAGGCGCAGGAAGCGGCGTGGGTCGCCGACCAGCTCCGCCGCGCGCACCTGCTCGACGAGATCCCCTGGTCGCGGATGGGTGTGGTGGTGCGCTCGACGGGCCGGTCGCTGCCGGTGCTGCGGCGCGCGCTGCTGGCCGCCGGGGTGCCGATCGCGCTGCCGGTGGACGACGTGCCACTGCCCCACCGCGCCGCGGTCCGTCCACTGCTGACGCTGCTGCGGTGCGCGGTCCGCCCGCACGAGCTCGACGCCGACGCTGCTGCGGTGCTGCTGTCCTCGCAGCTCGGCGGCGCCGACCCGCTGGCGCTGCGCCGGTTGCGGCGAGGTCTGCTGCGCCTGGAGTCGGCGTCGGGCGGCAGTCGTCCCAGCGGTGAGCTGCTGGTCGAGGTGCTGCGCGACGGCGACCGGCTGGCCGCGCTGGAGGACTCGGCCGCCGAACCCGCCCGCCGCGTCGCGGCTCTGCTGCGCACCGCGCAGGAGTCGGCGGACAAGGGGCAGAGCGTCGAGGAAACCCTGTGGCGGGTGTGGAAGGCCAGCGGGCTGGAGAAGCGCTGGGTCGCCCAGTCCGAGCGCCACGGCGTCACCGGCGCGCAGGCCGACCGCGACCTGGACGCGATCGTGGCGCTGTTCGACGCGGCGGCCCAGTTCGTCGACCGGTCACCCGGCAACGACGCGGCCGGGTTCGCCGACTACCTCACCGACCAGCAGATCGCCGGGTCCTCGCTGGCGCCGACCGCGCCGCGCGACAACGCGGTCCAGATCCTCACCGCGCACGCCGCGACCGGCCAGGAGTGGGACGTGGTGGCGGTCCCGGGCGTGCAGGAGGGCAGCTGGCCCGACCTGCGGCTCCGCGGATCGCTGCTGGGCGTGGAGCACCTGGTGGACGTGCTGTCGGGGATGACCGCGGAACGGGTGTCGGCGACGGCCCCGCTGCTGGCCGAGGAGCGCCGGCTGCTGCTGGTCGCCGCGAGCCGTGCCCGGCGCAGCCTGCTGGTCAGCGCGGTGCGCGGCGAGGACGAGCAGCCTTCGCGGTTCCTCGACGAGCTCGACGGCGTGGAGAGCGATCCGGATTCGGCGGAACGCCCGATCGCCCGCCCGGAGCGCGGTCTCACGCTGGCCGACCTGGTCGGTGAGCTGCGCCGGGTGGTCTGCGACTCCGAGGAGCCGGAGGAGCGCAGGCGCCGCGCGGCGGGGCAGCTCGCCCGGCTCGCCGCCGACGGCGTGCCCGGCGCGGACCCCGACGCCTGGTACGGCCTGCCCGCACCGTCCACCGACGCGCCGCTGATCACCGGCGACGACCCGGTCAAGGTCTCGCCCTCCACAGTGGACATCCTCGCGAAGTGCCCGCTGCGCTGGCTGGTCGAGCGCAACGGCGGCCAGGACACGGCCGAACTCGCCGCCGTCACGGGGACTCTCGTGCACGCGCTGGTGCAGGCCGCCGCCGACGGCGCCGACACCGCCCAACTGCACCAGGCCCTCGACGAGGCGTGGCAGACCATCGATGCCGGAGCGCCGTGGTTCTCCCGCAAGGAGCGCAAGCGCGTCGAGGGGATGCTCAACGCCTTCGTCGTCTGGCTGGTGCAGTCCCGCGCCGAACTCACCCAGGTCGGCGTGGAACGCGACCTCGACGTCACCGTGCAGGGCCGCGAAGGCGGACCCTGGCTGCGGCTGCGCGGCCGGGTCGACCGGCTCGAATCCGATTCCTCGGGACGGCCGGTCGTCGTCGACGTCAAGACGGCGAAAGCGCCGGTCAGCAAGGGTGATGCCGAAGAGCACCCGCAGCTGGCCGTCTACCAGCTCGCCGCCGCCCTCGGTGCCTTCGGCGACGAGCAGGAGCCCGGGGGAGCCCGGCTGCTCTACGTCGCCAAGTCCGACCGCAAGGGCTCGGCGACCGAACGCGCGCAGGAACCGCTCGACCAGGAGAAGATCAAGGTGTGGCTCGACGTCGTGCACAGCGCCGCCGAGGCCAGCCTCGGACCGGCCTACGTGGCCAGCGAGAACACCGACTGCCCGCGCTGCCCGGCGCGCACCAGCTGCCCGGTTCACCCCGCAGGTAGGCAGGTTTCGCAGTGATCAGTCCACAGCGGATCGCCCAGGCGCTGGGCTTGCACCAGCCCACGCCCGAACAGGCCGAGGTCATCGCCGCACCACCCGAACCGGCGCTGGTGGTGGCCGGTGCCGGGGCGGGCAAGACCGAGACCATGGCCGCCCGCGTGGTGTGGCTGGTCGCCAACCAGCTGGTCACGCCCGAGCGCGTGCTGGGTCTGACGTTCACCCGCAAGGCTGCCCGGCAGCTCGCCGACCGGGTCCGCGCCCGGCTGCGCAGGCTCGCCGGGTCGGGCCTGCTCGACGAGGTCGACCCGAGCGGGCAGTTGCGGTCGGCGGTGCTCACCGAAGAACCGACCGTGCTGACCTACCACGCCTACGCCGGGCGCATCGTCGGCGAGCACGGGCTGCGCGTGCCGGTGGAGCCGGGCGCGCGGCTGCTCACCGCGACCGCCTCCTGGCAGCTCGCGCACCGCGTGGTGGCGAGCTGGACCGAAGACCTCGACACCGACAAGGTGCCGACCACGGTCACCAGCTACCTACTGGCGCTGGCCGGTGAGCTCGCCGAGCACCTCGTGAGCCCGGACGAACTGCGGGTGCACGCGGAGAAGCTCTGCGAGGCGGTGGAGAACGCGCCCCGGGCCAAGGGCCAGCGCGCCAACCTGCCGCAGGACCTGGTGAAAGTCGTCGCCGCGCAACGGCTCCGGACCGCGATGCTGCCGCTGGTCGAGGAGTACGCGCAGCGCAAGCGCCGCGAAGGCGCGATGGACTTCGCCGACCAGATGTCGCTGGCGGCCAACCTCGCCGCGGGCCACCCCGAGGTCGTCGAGGGCGAACGGGCCCGCTACGGCGCCGTGCTGCTCGACGAGTACCAGGACACCGGACACGCCCAGCGCGTGCTGCTGCGCTCGCTGTTCGGCGGTGATTCGGCGTCGCTGCCGGTGACGTCGGTGGGCGACCCGGCGCAGGCGATCTACGGCTGGCGCGGTGCGAGCGCGGCGAACCTGCCCCGGTTCACCAACGACTTCCCGCGCACCGAGGCCGACCACCCGGCTCCCGCGCACCGCTACGGACTGCTGACCAGCTTCCGCAATCCCGAAGAGGTGCTGCGGATCGCCAACGCGGTGTCCGAACCGCTGCGCAGGGTCGGCCTGGAGGTCGACGAGCTCCGCGCTCGCGAAGGCGCCGAGGACGGCGACATCCGGGTGCTGCTGGCCGAGCACGTCCGCGCCGAGCGCGAGTGGGTGGCCGACCGGATCCACGCCCAGTGGCAGGCCTCGATCGACGAGACGGGCCGCCCGCCGACCGCCGCCGTGCTGGTGCGCCGCCGCGCCGACATGGCCGACATCGCGGTCGCGCTGCGGGAACGCGGTCTTCCGGTGGAGGTCGTCGGCCTCGGCGGGCTGCTGGACGAGCCGGAGGTGCGCGACCTGGTCAGCGCGCTCCGGCTGCTCGTCGACCCGCTCGCAGGCACGGCCGCGGCCCGGCTGCTGACCGGTTCGCGCTGGCGGATCGGCGCCGCCGACCTGGCGGCGCTGTGGGAGCGGGCGCGGGAGCTCGGCACGCAGTTCTTCGGCGAACCCGAGTCGGACGACGCCTCGGCGGTGGTCCACGCCGCGCTGCCCGGTGAGAACGCCGAGCAGGCGGGCCTGGCGGACGCCCTCGACGACCCCGGCAGGCCGGAGCGCTACTCCGAGCAGGGCTACGACCGCATCCGCAGGCTCGGCGGCGAGCTGGCCGCCCTGCGACGCCGCCTGGACCAGCCGCTTCCCGAGCTGGTCGCCGACGCCGAGCGCACGCTGCTGCTGGACATCGAGAGCCTGGCCCGGCCGGGCGGTGTAGGCCGCATCCACCTCGACGCCTTCGCCGACGTGGTCACCTCGTTCGCCACGGCCAGCCCGTCGGCGACGCTGCCGTCGCTGCTGGACTACTTCGCCGCCGCCGAGCGCGCCGAGGACGGTCTGGAACCCGGTGAGGTCGAGGTCGCCGACGATCGCGTGCAGATCCTCACCGTGCACGCGGCCAAGGGCCTGGAGTGGCAGGTCGTGGCCGTTCCGCACCTGGTCAACGACGTCTTCCCCGGCAAGCGCAAGTCCTCGTCGTGGCTGCGATCGGTGACCTCGCTGCCCGCAGAGCTGCGCGGTGACGCACCCGACCTGCCCAAGCTCGACGTGGACCGGCTGAACGGACTGGACCGCAAGGAGCTCAGCGAGGCGCTGGGCATCCACGACGAGGAGTTCGAAGCGCGGCGGCTGGCCGAGGAGCGCCGCCTGTTCTACGTCGCGGTGACCCGCTCGGAGCGCACGCTGCTGCTGTCGGGGCACTGGTGGGGCGAGAACGGCGACCGGCCCAAGGGCCCGTCGGACTTCCTCACCGAGACCGCCGAGGTCGTGCACGGCGACCGCGTCGGCGTCATCGACGAGTGGTGCCCGACTCCCGACGAGGACGCCGAGAACCCGCTGGCTGACGAGGTCCGCTCCGCCGAGTGGCCGGTGGATCCGCTGGGGCCGCGTCGCGAAGCCGTCGCCGAAGGCGCGGAGCTGGTCCGCGCGGCCCTGTCCGCCGCGGATTCGATCGAGGTGGACGAGGACCCCGACGGCTGGGCGCGCGACGTCGACGTCCTGCTGGCGGAGCGGGCCGCCGCCGCGCAGCGACGCGAGCAGGTCCGGCTGCCCGATCACCTGTCGGTCAGCCAGCTCGTCGAGCTCGCCGGTGACACCGACGCGCTGGCCCGCAGGCTGCGGCGGCCGCTGCCGTACCCGCCGAACCCGATGACCCGCCGCGGAACCGCGTTCCACGCCTGGCTGGAGCACCGGTTCACCTCCTCGGCACTGCTGGACGTCGACGAACTGCCCGGTGCCGCCGACGATTCGGCTCCGCTGCGCGAGGACCTCGCCGAGTTGCAGAAGGCGTTCCTCGAAGGCTCCTGGGCCGACAGGACCCCGCACCGCGTCGAGGTGCCGTTCGAGACGCAGGTGGAGGGCATCGTCCTGCGCGGCCGGATGGACGCCGTCTTCGCCGATCCCGACGGCGGCTGGACCGTCGTGGACTGGAAGACCGGTGGAGTGCCCAACGGCGACCAGATCCCGTCGCTGTCGGTGCAGCTGGCCGCGTACCGGTTGGCGTGGGCGGAGCTGTCGAAGACCCCGCTGGAGAAGGTCCGGGCCGCCTTCCACTACGTCCGCCACGACTACACGCTGCGACCTGCGGATCTCCGGGATTCGGAAGGTCTTCGCGAGCTCATCACCGCGGTCCCGAAGAACCCGGAAATGAGTACACGTTCGGGTGGCGGAGCTTGAGTTCGGCGTGCGCGGCGGTCGACTATGCCCGCGATGAACACCGACTGGAAGCTCACCACTCCGCCTGAATCCGCAGTGCGCGTGGACGCCGAAGTTCTCGCCATGCGCGCCCCTCTGGTGCGGGTCCACCGCGACGATGAGGGCACCTGGTCCTTCGAGGGCCCGAGCGCCACGGGTCGGGAGTCCAAGCAGACCAAGCTGCAGGCCGTCGTCGGCGCCTGGCCGCACGTGGCGGCGCTGTCCGAGCTCGACGCCGGGACCGCCGTCATCTGGTCCTGGCGGCAGCACGGCTGGGCCGCTGAGTTCGTGTGCGAATGCGGCAGCTGCGAGGAGCCGGTTGCCGGCGACATCGATCGCCAGAGCTGGCCCCCGGAACTCCAGCCGCACACGATCATCAGCGTCGAGCAGGTCGCGCTGTCCGGGCAGCGTCCGCTCACCGACATCATCAGCACCCCGGGCGGCATCGCGATGCTCGGCCCCGGCGATCACCGCCGCACGGTCGACCTGATGACCCCGGTGGCGCTGGCCAACGTCATCCGCCGCTGGCCGCACACGGTCCAGGCCATGCGAGTTCTCCAAGAGGGCCGCGGAATGCGCTGGAACCCCGACGGCCTCAACTGGCACGAATACGCCATCGCCTGACGCTTTCAGGTCGCACCGAGCCGTTTCAGGGCTGGGACTCAGCCGGCACCGCCGCGGGTTCTCAGCGGTTCTCTGGGGAGGACGCCGCGACGCCGATGTCTACTCCTGGGGTAAGCGGAAGACATCAGGAGTGGCGCCCGGACCCAGGGGACCGCTGAGGTTCCGCCACTCGCACCGCCAAGCAAGCCGGGTAAAACGTTAACTCGTTCTCAGGCGTTCTCGGTGAGCTGCGGGTGGTCCAGGAGTCGCGAGTAGAGGACTTCCAGCAGCCAACGCCCGAACATCGATGAGCCGAATTCCGCGGCGCGGTTCTCCGGCGGGATGACGAGCTCGCCGGAATCGTCGGGACCGGTCATGACGACCCCGGCGCCGTAGTAGTCCAGCTCCAGCATGGACAGCGCGTCATACCGCTGCTGACCGGGCAGGACCACCGCGCACGGAGCGAGGGACAGCAGCATCCCGCAGGCGCGCAGCGCGCGGGACGGCTTGGACACCGGAACGAGAATTCCGATCAGGTCAACCGCGGCCACCGGCAGCTGGTCGTGGTGCTCGGGTTCCGACCACGCCTTGAACCACGCCGGGTTGAGCTCGGGCTCCCAGCCGTGGTGCAGGCGCCATTCGTGGACGTCCGGCCGGATGCGGGCGACCGCGGTGAACCGGGTGCCGAGAACATCCACATCCGGTACTAATCTCCCGTCCCATCCGAGAGCGCGGGCCGCGTGCTGAAGCTGCTGCACCGTCGCATGGTAAACGCCCGGACCCCGATTTCGGGAAGGTGTTTCCCCAATGATTCGCCACAATTCCGGGCGGCCATCTTCCGCGTGCGCGGAGCGGTTACTGTTCAACGCCGTGAGTGGTCACAACGTCGGGGAGCACGACTCATGAATCGAGGTCCCAGCCAGCTGTTCGGCAGGCACAACGCCGAGGAAGAGCTGAGCACCAGGCCCGATCACGCACTCGTCGGTGTCATCCGGATGCCGGGCACCGTGACGAGCCCTGTGCGCTCCATCATCCGCCGCATCCTCGGCGCCTTGGTGGCGCTGGCCGCCACGGTCGCCATCGTCTACATCGGCCGGGACGGGTACCGGGATTCGGCGGGCGGCGAGCTCAGCGTGCTCGACGTCATCTACTACGCCACGGTGTCGCTGTCGACGACCGGTTACGGCGACATCACCCCGGTCAGCGACCGGGCGCGGCTGGTGAACGTGCTCGTCATCACTCCGCTTCGCGTGCTGTTCCTGATCGTCCTGGTCGGTACGACACTGGAAGTGCTCACCGAGCGCTCGCGGCAAGCTTTCAAGATCCAACGCTGGAGGTCCAAGGTGCGCGACCACGTGGTCGTCATCGGATACGGAACCAAGGGCCGTTCCGCGGTCACCGCACTGCTCGGCGAGGGTGCCGACCCGGGCCGCATCGTGGTGGTCGACACCGACCGCGCGTCGCTGGAGTCGGCGTCCGCGCAGGGCCTGGTGACGGTCAACGGTTCCGGTACCCGCTCGGACGTGCTGCGCGTGGCGGGCCTGCCGCGCGCCCGCGCGATCGTGATCGCCCCCGCCCGCGACGACACGGCGGTCCTGGTGACCCTGACCGCGCGCGAGCTGGCCCCGAAGGCGCAGATCGTCGCGGCGGTCCGGGAGGCGGAGAACGTGCACCTGCTGCGCCAGTCGGGCGCGGATTCGGTGGTGGTCTCCAGCGAGACGGCGGGCCGCCTGCTGGGCATGGCGACGTCGACGCCGTCCGTGGTGGAGATGTTCGAGGACCTGCTCAGCCCCGAGGTCGGTCTGGCGATCGCCGAGCGCGAGGTGGAGCGCCAGGAGGTCGGCGGTTCACCGCGGCACCTGACCGACATCGTGCTGGGCGTGGTCCGCGACGGAGAGCTCTACCGGGTGGACGCTCCGGAAGCGGACGCGATCGAGGCCGGCGACCGGCTGCTCTACGTGCGGAAAGTGACGCCGCCGCAAACGTGACCTTCTCACAACGGGTCTCGGGCACTTCCGCTTCGGGGTTTCTGGGACTATCGGTGTCGTGGGAAGCACGCGAGGTTCGGCCTCGGTGGCGTCGATCCTGCTCGTCCTGGGCGTTCTCGGCGTTGTGGTGGCCGGCGTGACGGTCGGGCCGCTGGTCGCGGCATCCGGGCAGCCGCAGGTCGCCGAGCGCCGGGCGGAGGCGGTCGTCGTCGAGCCGCGCCCGTGCGGGCCGCGCGCGGCCGGCGACGTGGTCGAGGTGCAGATCGACGGCGAGACCCGCCGCGCCACCTTCGACGGCTGCGGCCACACCCGAGGCCAGCGTCTGGAGGTGATGGTCCCGGCCCGCGCTTCGGGTGATCTGCGGGTCACGCCCGTGAAGACCCAGCAGTCCGAACTGGAAGCGCTCGCGTGGCGCACCAACATCGTGCTGATCACCTTGGCCGCGGTCGCAGGTGGAGGCTACGGAGTCCTCCTGGGCCGCCGCTGAGCTCGGCGGTGCGAGCGCACACCTGAAACGGCCGCTACCGCCGCGTTCCTCAACCGCTAATCCACGTCGCTCGGCGGTGAGAGCCACGTGTTGCACTGGGTGATCTCGTTCTTGCTGAATCCCTGATCGACCCAGGTCGAGTTGGTCTGGATGCTGCCGTGGTCGTCGACGTCGCTGTTCTCGTCGCCGCGCGCGGCTGAGTCGCGCAGCGCTGGGAAGATCAGGTCGTTGCTCACGCCGCCGTTCTGCAGCGCGGCGAGGCTCATCCCCTCGAAGCAGGTGGCTTGCAGCTCGGAGCGCCGGGTCAGTTCGAGACCGGCCTCGGTTTCGGCTCCGGCGGTGGCCGACGCGCTGCCGTAGGCCGCGTTGATGCCGGAAAGCCGTTGCAGCGCATGGCCGAACTCGTGCGCGAACTGCCCGAGGAACACGCCCGCCTCGCTCCTGCCCTCGATCTCGGAGTAGTAGCGCGCGGTCATGTAGATGGTGTTGTCCTGCGGGCAGTACAGCGCCGTCTGGTCCCAGGTCCGCAACCCGCAGGGCGTGTCGACGTCGTCTCCGGTGGTGACGACCCTCGGTGCGTCGGTGGGCAGGTCGGCCTCTTCCAGAGCCGGTTCCCACGCTTGCATCAGGCAGGGCAGCGCCGCCTGGTAGAAGGCGTCCTGCGAGGCCACGTCGGTGGAGAACTCCGGGAGCGAGCACGGCGTGGTGACGGCCCCGTTCCCGTCGATGTTGATCGGGTTGTCCCCGAGCTTCGGCACGGGCTGCTCGGTCCCGGATTCCTCGGAGGTGGAGGTCTCCTCGGAAGTGCTCGTCGCCGTGGTGGTTTCGCTCGTGGTGGTGGTCGTGGCCGCCGCGATGGGCGCCTCCACCGGTTCCTCGGCCTTGTCGGCGGACACGGAAGCGGCCACGACCCCCACGGTCCCGATCCCGAACAACGCCACCGCCGCCAGCACGAGCCCGACGACGAGCCCGGTGTTGTTCCGCTGCGGCGGCTGCTGCGCGAACTGTGGAACCCGAGGAATGGGTCCGGTCGGCTGCTCCTCGAAGGGCACCCACGACGCGTGCCCGTGGCCGACCGGGCCTTGCCCAGGCCGGGGTGTTCGCCCAGGTGGGGAAGGCTGCTGCCAGTGAGGGGGCTGCCACTGCGGAGGCACGGGAGGTGTCATGCCCGGAACCCCGTGGGCCACCGCCGTGAGTCCTCAGCCACCCCGCCCAACCGCAAAGCCTTCATCCCACCGACTTCCACCCAGATCCACAACGGCCCCAAACCCTAACCCCACGAACGACCCGCCAGACCAGGAACACCCAAACCCGCACCCCCACCTGCCCGAGGCGACGACCGGCAGTTCTGGCCCGAACCGACCACGATCAAAGTCCGCTATGCTCGGACAATTCAGACCAGAACCGCCCGCTGCTGATCGCCCGCGCCCTGTTGGTGGCTTCCGCTTCAGGAGTCGATGGCTTCGAGGCGGACGCCTCCGGGGGTAGGGCCGCCTCGAAGGACGAGATTCGAGCTGTACGTGCCGCTGGGGATCCGGGAGGCGTTGAGTTCGACGGCGCGGAAGATCTCGCCGTTCTGCATGAAGAAGAGCAGCTGGCCGGGACCGGAGTAGTAGTCGTCGATATCGACCTCACGGTGAACCTTGGCCTGCACAGCTTCTTTGCTGGTGTACTCCTCGAAGACGTGCACTGTGTCCCATGAGCCAGGCTGCATCTCCCGCATCGCCCGCTCTCGACCAGGCTGGTTGAGACTGTTGACCTGGTCATAAAGAGCCTGGTCACGCTCCGGCTCAGCACCGCCGGCGGCGCACCCGCCCAGTGACAGCACGAGCAACGATCCGGCCGTGATACGCCCCAGCATGTCAGTGATTCCCATCCGTCGTTCCGTAACTGTCCGCATCGTCACCGGGGTTGTACCCGCCTGACCAATGACCGTCGGGCTCCTTCGGAGTGTGCCCTCCGGGATCTGGTGCGGCCTGGGCTTTGCCAGATTGACCGATCTCAACCTGATCGCCGTAGTTGAGGTTTCCTCGCTTGTCATGCACGAGCACGTCGCCATTGCGCACGGCCTCTTCGACGTGTCGAGCCAGTTCCTCCGGGCTCGCGTCGGGGTGGGCCTCAGCGATGTTCCTGCCGACCTCGTTGTTGTACAGGTCCATCGCCTCGACCGTGGACGCGTTGGCCTGATCTTGGGGGAGTCGTTCGTGCGCGGTCGTGTAGCTCTCGGTCCATTCCGACCCGAAGCGTTGAGCCAGAAGGGCGTTCCAATAGGTGTGCCGAAATGCGTCCCCGTGCCCGTCCGTACTGCCTTGACCGCCGAACGCTTCAAGGCCGGATGCCTGAGCGCGGTCGTAGATGTCGTAGGCGTCCTTGATACCGGCTACGCCGAGATCAGTGAGCAGGGCAGCTTCGCCAGCGGTCATCGGTTTCGGGTCAAAGCCAAGCTGCTCGGCGATCCAGCCCATCGCTCCGCCCGGGAACGTGACCATTCCGTCCGGATCGGGGGTGACCTGGTACTCGCGGAGGATTTGATCGATCGGTTTCCGCTGGTCACCCGAGGCGGCAGCGAGAAAGACGATCGGACCGAGCGGACCCGAAACGGACTTGAGCTTGTTCGCCGTCTCCTCGTCCTCGGTGCGAACCTTGGTCAAGAGCTTGGCCGCGCTCTGCACGGCTTCTTTCGATTGGTTCGTGAGGTCGGCGGCAGCGGGCGAAGTCGCACCGTCAGGCGGTAGCGAATCGGCCTTGTTCTGCAGGTCGAGCAGGTATTGCTGAAGTGCGGTGTGCTCCTGATGAGCGGACCGGAGAGAGTCGGCGACCGAGGCCAGCAGCTTGCCTGCCGCAGCGAAGATCGCGCTGTCGGTCTCCAACTCCTTCGTCGCGGACATCAGCGCGCCGCTCGCCGCATCGGCGGCCTGGCCGGCCCAGATGGCCGGCAGCCGTTCGACAGCCATGGCCGCCGAATCCTGCTGTGCTCCATCAAGGCCCTGACCTGCTCGATTGAAAGCGTGCAGAAGATCATCGACCCCACCGGGATTTCCCAGCGGTTCCCCCAGAGCACGCCGGGCATCGGCGATTGCGGCGGCCAGGTTCTCTGCTCGCAGGGAACTCGCGATCCGCTCAAGATCTGTGGCCCGGCGTGCTAGATCGTCAGTGGTCGTCTGGTTCACAGGACACCACCGATTTGCCCCTTACCGGACTCGTCCGCGGCGCCGTACGTGTTCGCGCTGTCGTGCACGTCCTGCGCGGTCCGGTCGTAGGTTTCCAGCCGCTTCGTGAGGTTGTCGAAGAGCAGTTGCTGGAAAGTGCTGAACGCTTCTCCACAGGTCGTCGTGGCGAAGACCCGACCGCCTTCCGCTGAGGCGCCGTCCCACGCGGAGCGGATCGAGCGCAGGTCCGTCGCCAGCATGCCGATCTCGCGTGAGGCGTTCCGGACCTCGTCAGGCGTCAGGTTGAACCCGGTCATGAATGCGACTCCTCCCCAGTACGTCCGTCGCGGCCAGAGAGTCCCGCAATCCAAGAGCACGCACATCGGCGGATCAGGGGATCTTGTGAAAATCCGTACAGCGTGCAGAGCCTTGCGGTCCGGTTGGGGCCTGCTTGGCGCGCATGGCCTTTGACGTCGCTGGGAGCCACCAGAGGGTGCTGAGGGGAACGGCCACGAGGAGTTGGACGATGCTGCCGATGTTGCCCTGGAGGAGCGTGACTGTGCCGTTGACCAGGTAGAACGCGCAACAGGCCGTGACGAGGATTCGGCCGAGTTGGCTTCCGAGGAGTAGGGCCAGGAGGCTGCCGCCGAGGCCGAAGAGCAGCGTGGGCGTTGCCAGGGTGAGCATCAGGATTCCGAAGCGGGAGTCGCCCTCTTCGAAGCCGCTCTTGTAGCTCATGACGCTGAGCATGAACGCTCCGCACAGGGACACGGAGCCGGTCAACACCGCGCTGAGGATCAGCAACGCGCTGTGCGAGGAGCTCTGGCGAGGGGTCGGGCGGATTGGGTAGTAGTGGTTGTAGTTCATTGGTTCGCTGACCTCTCTCAGTAGTCCCACGTGTGTTCGTGGTGGTCTTGGCGGTTTGCGATGGCTGTGCATTCGGAGCAGCGTTCGGTGATGGTTTTGCTCAGGGGTTCTCGGGGCCACGGGGTGGACGTGGGAATGAGAATCCACGTTTCGCACAGAGCGGGAACCCAAGCGCCGGTATATACCGAACCGGGGAGTGTCGTCAGCGCATGACGAATCTTGAAACCTGAGCCGACGATCCAGAACACATCTGCGCGCTCGCGACGGAACACGTCGAAAACCATCCCTTTGAGTCCTTTGCTTCCAAAGCCGTGGAACCGGAATGGGATGGGAAGTTAAGTTCGTTTCGGCAGTTCATCCACCCGTGAAACGTTTCCCCGGGAACCGAAGCAGTGAAACGGAATTCGAAACAGGGGAGCCGCTCACGAAGTACCCGGAGGTCAGGGTGTCGGCGAGGTCCCGCCTGTTTCGCGTCAACCTGGGCGCGGAGCTTCGAACCCTTCGCGAGCGCACGAAGATGTCCACCCGAACGGTGGCCGCGCGATTGGGCACCAGCCCGGCATGGGTGAGCAGAACCGAAACCGGCGCCCGCTTCCCGACACCGGACGAGGTCGGCGCGCTGTGCGAGCTCTACGGAGCGAAGGGGGAGATGCGCGACCTGCTGGTCGCCAAAGCCGAGTCCAACGACGGCACGACGATCAACCTGCCGTCAGGCGACAGGTACACCGACCAGCTCGCGAACATCATGCTGCTGGAGACCGAGGCGCGGCGGGTGACCGGCTACGAGATAGCTCTCGTCCCAGGGCTTCTGCAGACTCCTGAGTACGCCCGGGAGATGATCTCCGCACTTGACCGGCCGCAAAGTGAGATCGAGCGCCGCGTGGCAACTCGTATCGGCCGTCAGGCCGTCCTCTCGCGTCCGAACGGACCAGAGCTGAGGTTTTTGCTCGACGAGTTCGTGCTTCGCAGGCTGATCGGTGGGTCAGCGGTGATGAGCAGGCAGCTTCGGAAGATTGTCGCGGAAGCTGCTTGGCCCAATGTTCACGTACGCGTGTTGCCAGCTTCGATTGGCGCGCACCAGGGCCTTGACGGGACGTTCGCCATCTACGAGTTCGCGGCGTTGGAGACCTACGTCTACCTGGAGAGCAGGAAGGGTGGAACTTTCATTAATGACGCCGAGGTGACCCAACAGTATCTTGATACCAGAGATGCGCTTTGGGACGAGGCGCTGCATGAGGAAGAGTCGGTCGCGCTGATCGGCACGTTGGCAGAGGGGCTTACCGGTGGCTGATCTTGTCTGGCGGAAGAGCAGCAGAAGCGGCACCTCGACGAACTGCGTCGAGGTTGCGCAAGCCGCTGACGAGGTTGCGGTCCGTGACTCCAAAAACCCGGATGGTGGTCATCTGCTCATCGCCACAAGCCAGTGGGGGAGCTTCCTCGGCGGTCTCAAGGGCGGCCGTTTTCGTTCGGTCCAGTAGATGATCTTGGCGCTGTGACCTGGTGCGGAGCTCCCACCCGGCCAAGTTTGTCCAGATTCCCCGGAACCGTTACGCGCGCGGGCGCGTCAAGCTAAAGTAACCACGGTTCATGGGGGATCACAGGGTCCGGAGGATCTGGGATGACTAACGCAGAGGGTGGGTTCGCCGCCGCCAAAGAGGGTCTGAAGGCCGTCAGCGGCCAGACGCAGTGGATCAACTCGCAGGTCGGTGCGGGCAAGCTCGCTCTGAACCCGGACGCGGCTGAGAAAGCCGCCAAGCGCTGCGAAGACGAGATCCGAGAGCTTGCTCGAATCTTCCGGGATGCCCGACAGATCACGCGCGTCCAAGGCCTGGGCGACTACCCGGATGGAAAGCAGCTCGCGCAGCGGTTCCAGGACAAGGCAGCTGATTCGCAGGCTGGTGCGTTGAAGCTCGTCCGTGATCTCCAGGATGAATTGAAGAAGCAAGCGGATGCGTTCCGTGAAGCTGCCAAGGATTACCGCACGACCGACGAGCAGAACGCAGACGACCTTAGGCGAGGTATGCAGTGAACACGGTTTCTCGAACGCTGATCGCAGCGGCCGCCGGCATGGCCTTGCTCGGCTTGTCTGCGTGTTCGGGCAACGGCTCGGGGGAGCCGACCGGTAACCCGACGGCGCCCCCGGAGGAGAAGGCGATCGCCAGCTTCGACCCCTGCACGTTCTTCCCCGCTGAAGAACTGAGCTCGCTCGGTGTCTCCACCCAGTCCGAGGACGGCAGCGTGGTTCAGTCGGAGCCCGGCTGTGAGTGGCAGGGCGAGAAGATGACTCTGACGCTGCTGAAGAACGCCTCCCAGACCGTCGAGTCCTATGAGACGAGCGGCAACTGGGACAGCTACTCGAAGAAGAGCATCGGCGGACGTAGCGGCGCCGTTGCGGTCGAGTCGGGAGCGACTGGGCAAGGCGGTTGCACGGTTCTCGTCAACGCTGGTGGAGGCGTTGCGGTCTACGGAGTCGATGGCGCCATGCGGGATTCCGTTGACGCGTGCGGCGAGGCCGAGAAGGTAGCCAACCAGACTGCGTCGAGACTGCCGGAATGAGCTGGGGGAGCTATGGGGATTTTCGACACGATTGAAAACGCTGTCTCTCCTGCATTCGGTTGGGAGAGCCAAGCCGAGGAAGACCGCAAAGCGCATACCGCTGAGGCCGAGCGGATTGCTCAGCAGCAGCAGGCAGAGCTCGCGCGCGGCAACTCGGGTCTGACGGTCGGTTCCTATGACTCACCTGCTATCACCCAATGCATCAACTGGGGTGGGTTCAGCCACGCTGACATCTACAAGACGAATCAGGATTCGATTCAACCTGCCAACGTAGGTGATTCCGCGGACGCGTGGATCAAGCTCGCGAAGGCTCTCCGGGAGCGTGGCGAGAGCTACCACACCGACCTCGCCAACATCGTCCAAGGCGGGTGGCAGGGCGAGGCCGCGGATGCTGCGTCGCAGGTCGGCAAGCCCGCATCAGACTGGATGAAGGCCAGCGCCGATGCTTTCGAGATGACCGGCAACAACCTCCAGGCCGCTGGAGACGCCGCAGGTCAGTCGAAGAAGATGGTGCCGCAGCCCGAGGGGTTCAGCTGGGGAGAGGCTGCCGCTTCTGCAGTCCCCTTCGGCCTCGCGGGTGGCGGTGTCAACGCTCTCTCCCAGATGGAGGAGCAGGAGCAGGCTGAGAAGGCTGCTCAGGAGACGATGGGCCGGGTGTACAGCCCGACGTTGACCCAGGTCGACGCGAAGATGCCGCAGTACACCGCGCCCGACGGTTCGACCACCAATCCTCCGCCGGTTCCGCCTGGTGGTGGCACCGACTGGGGCAACGGCATGGGCAACGGGAGCAACGTTCCCGGTGGCTCGGGCGCTGGTTCCGGCTCGGGTGGCGGCTACTCCGGTAGCGGTCTGCCCGGTGGTTCCGGCAGCGGGCTCCCCGGTGGCGGCTACTCCGGCGGTGCTTACCCGGGCGGGACCAGTCCTGCCGGAACCGGTGCTGCCTGGGCGAATCCGCCGGGTGGCGCGAACGTTCCCGGCGGTCTGCCCGGGGGCGGCCCGGGTGGCGGTTCTGGGCCCGGCGGCGGCCTCGGTCTCGCCGCAGGTCTCGGTGCCGGAGCCGGTGCGGGTGCTGGTGCCGGCGCGGGTGCCGGAGCTCGTGGTGCCGGAGCGGGCATGGGCGCAGGTGGCCGGGCCGGGGCCGGTGGTCTCGGTGCGGGGGCCGGTGCTGGTGCCGGCGCGGGTGCCGGTGGTCGTGGTGCCGCTGGTCGCGGTGGCATGGGTGGCATGGGGGCCGGAGCCGGCCGACGCGGTGAGGGTTCCGAGGACGACGAGCACGAGCGTCCTTCCTGGCTGGAAGAGCAGGACGACGTGTGGATGAACGACATGCCCAAGACGGCACCGCCGGTTCTCGGCGAGTGAGCGGGCTTTTCAACTGATTGAAGTGGTGATGCGATTTCCGTCGAAACCGCGTCATCACTTCAAGCCTTCCTTTTTTGCTTCCACGAGTGGGAGAAAGCTCAAGTGAGTGTGTTGGGTCGGTGGCAGTTGCCGCCGGTGCACCTGGACATCGTGCTCAAACACCTGCGGATCGACGGTCTCACGCTGCCGATCAGCACCCGGTCCTTCGGCCACACCGCCGAACAGTTCTCAGCCATCGGAAAAGCGGAACTGCCGATCATGGAGGCGAACGGCGTCGTCGCCGACGACGAAGTCGTGACGCCGCTCGTCGACGCGCTGAAAACCCTCGCCACGCCCTACCTCTGGGTCGATTCGATGTGGTTCCCGGAGCCGGGGAGCGACCACTGCTGGCGCGCGGTCGCGGTGTTCACCGAGGGCAACCGGATCGTGCTCGGCGTGCAGGCGCCCAGCGAAGATCCCCAGCGCGGCGGACTGCTGACCGTCGAGGTGCACCAGAACGCGCCGCTGCCCGGAGTCGTGCTCGGCACCCTGCCGCCCGCCAAACCCGGCAGCTACGGCCCGATCCGCGTCCCGCACAGCTCGATGCAGGGCGATCAGGTCGAGGACTACGACCCGTCGAGCATGATGGAGACCGCCACGCGCAGGCGCGGCAGCAGCGGTGACCAGCAGGTCGAGCTCTACGAGAAGATCGGCAAGTCGCAGCACGTGCGCATCGGCCAGATCGCCGCCAACATGCGCGACCAGCACGGTCGGCGCCGCCGGACCCCGGTGGTGTCGTGGTTCGACAACGCCGAACCCGACGGCCGTTACCTCAACCGGGTGGAACGCGCGAGCACCGGCGAACCGCTCTACGCGCTGCTGCCCGCGGACGCCGGTCTGATCGGGAACGAGATCAACTCGTTGATCAACCAGGTCCGCCAGGGCTGAGCCCCGTCCCGGCTGGTCGGTATGTCGCATTGAAGCAGGTCAACGGACTATTGAGGGTTGCTCCGGTTGCCGTCTCACGCGGTGGCCGGAGTGTTGCGACACGCCGAAAGTTGTCGAAGGGGGCACACACAGGTTGACAGCCCGCACGTAGGCTGCATGACATGGTCGAACCCCAGCTGCATCGCGTCACCTTGCCCAACGGGCTGCGCGTGGTGTTGGCACCGGACTCGGCGGCGGGCCAAGCATCAGGTCAGGCCCCTGTGGTCGGTGTCAGCGTGCACTACGACGTGGGCTTCCGCTCCGAACCGGAAGGGCGCACCGGCTTCGCGCACCTGTTCGAGCACTTGATGTTCCAGGGCAGCGAGAGCCTCGAGAAACTCGCCCACTTCCGCCACGTGCAGGGCTCCGGCGGCACGTTCAACGGTTCGACGCACCAGGACTACACCGACTACTACCAGGTGCTGCCCTCGGCGGCCCTGGAGCGCGCGCTGTTCCTGGAAGCCGATCGGATGCGCGCCCCGAAGATCACCGAGGAGAACCTGGCCAACCAGGTGGACGTGGTCAAGGAGGAGATCCGGCTCAACGTCCTCAACCGCCCCTACGGCGGTTTCCCCTGGATCCTGCTGCCGCCGGTGCTCTACTCGACCTTCGCCAACGCGCACAACGGCTACGGCGACTTCACCGATCTCGAACGGGCCACCGTCGACGACTGCGCGGCCTTCTTCGACACCTTCTACTCGCCCGGCAACGCCGTGCTCACCGTCGCCGGTGACCTCGACGTCGACCGGACGATCAAGCTGATCGAGAAGCACTTCGGCGACGTTCCCGCTCGCCCGGTCCCGCAGCGGCCCTCCTTCGGCGAGCCGTTCCCGACCAGCGAGGTGCGCGGCAAGCACACCGACCCGCACGCGCCGCTGCCCGCCGTCGCCCTCGGCTACCGGCTGCCCGACCCGGTCGGTGAGCTCGACGCCTACCTGGCCAACGTCGTGCTCTCGGCGATCCTGTCCGACGGTGACGCCTCGCGGCTCCAGCAGCGCCTGGTGCACTCCGAAGCGCTGGTCGTCGACGTCAGCGCGGGCACCGGCCTGATGGGCGCTCCGCTCGACGCGCGCGATCCGGACACCTTCACCTTCACCGCCATCCACACCCCCGACGTCGGAGTGGAGCGCGTGATCGGGGCGATCGACGAAGAGCTCGACAAGATCGCCTCCGACGGTCCCAGCGAAGAGGAACTGCACCGCGTCACGGCGCGCTGGGCGGCCAGCCTCCACCGGGAGCAGGACCGGGTCATCTCGCGGACGCTCGACCTCGGCAGCACCGAGCTGCTGCACGGCCGCGCCGAACTGATCTCGGAACTGCCCGACAAGATCGGCGAGGTTCGCGCCCAGGACGTCGCCGCGGCCGCCAAGGCGCTGCGCTCCGACGCCCGAGCCGTGCTGGAGATCGAACCCGCTGGTGACGAGAACGGAGGTGCGGCATGACCCGCGCAACGCACCGCAGCGCCGAGGAGATCGGCCGCACCGAGACGGGCCCGCGCCCGCTGCCGCCGCTGGGTGAGCCCCGCGTCGGCGTCCCACCGGCCGGTGTCGACACCGTGCTGCCCAACGGGCTGCGCGTCATCGCCGTCCGCCACGGCCAGGTGCCGATGGTGGAGATGCGTTTGCGCATCCCGTTCGCCGGCGAGGCGGAGGAGCACCCTGCGCAGGCCGAGGTGCTGGCCGAAACCCTGCTGACCGGCACCGCGCGCCGCGACCGCGTCAAGATGGACACCGACCTGGCGGCCGTCGGCGGCGACCTGCACGCGGTGGTCGACCCCGAGCGGCTGAGCATCGCCGGAGACGCGCTGGCCAGCGGCCTGGACACGCTGCTCGACGTGCTCGCCGACGCGCTGACCGGCGCGACCTACGCCGACGACGAGGTCAACGCCGAGCGCGCGCGGCTGGTCGAGCGGATCGGCGTGGCACGCTCGCAGCCCCGGGTGATCGCCCGCGAGGAGCTCCAGCGCCACCGCTACGGCGACCACCCCTACGTCCGCGAGGTCCCGAAGGCCGAGGACGTCGCCGAGGTGACCCCCGAGCAGGTCCGCGCGCTGCACAGCGCCGCCGTGCTGCCGCGCGGCTCGGTGCTGGTGCTGGTCGGCGACATCGACCCCGATGCCGTGATCGGCGAGGTCGAGCGGGCCCTGGCCGGCTGGAAGTCCGAGGACTCGGCCCGCGAGATGCCCGCCCTGCCCCTGGTCACCGGCGGCGACGTGCGGCTGGTGCACCGTCCCGGCGCCGTCCAGTCGCAGCTGCGGTTCTCCGCGCAGGCGCTGGCCCGCACCGACGAGCGCTATCCGGCGCTGCAGATCGCGAACCTGGTCTTCGGCGGCTACTTCTCCTCGCGACTGGTGGAGAACATCCGCGAGGACAAGGGCTACACCTACGGCGCGCACTCGTCCTTCGAGTTCACCAAGGGCAACGGCACGCTGCTCGTCGACGCCGACACGGCCAGCGAGGTCACCGCGGCCGCCCTGCTGGAGACCCGCTACGAGCTGGCCCGGATGGCGCTGGTGCCGCCGTCGGAGTCCGAGGTCGAGTCCGCGCGGCAGTACGCGATCGGCGGGCTGCTGACCTCGACCGCCTCGCAGTCCGGCCTGGCTTCGACGCTGTCCGCGCTGGCCGCGGCGGGACTGGACCAGAACTGGCTGACCGCGCACGCCGAGCGGCTGCGCGACGTCACCGTCGAGCAGGTCGCCGAGGCCGCCAAGCTGTTCGCGCCGTCGGAGTTCACCGGCGTCGTCGTCGGTGATGCCGACAAGCTGGCGGACGAGCTGCGGCTGCTGGGCGGCGTGGAGCTGCCATGACCCGGTTACCGGATGGAGCGCAAGAATGACCTGCGAAGTGTTCGCCGGTGCGGGCTTTCAGCTCGACTCCCCGCCGCTCCTCTCGCGGTCCACTGTGGATCGACGGGAGGAGCTGCGGGAATCCCTGGACGGCGGCGCGAAGCTGTGGCACACCGGCAAGGTCGTGCTCGTCGACGCCAAGGGACGCACGCAGATCGGCGAGGACTCCCGGCTGATCGTGCAACCCGCCGTCGACTTCGGTGACCGCCCGTCGCCGAACGCGGTGCTGCTCGGCGTCGAGGACGACGTCAGCTACTGGGCGCTGCGCACCGACCACGACGGTGCGCAGGAGGGCTGGCGGGACCTGCGTTCCGGCGGCGCGCTGCTCAACGACACCGACGCCGGACTGCTCACCACGGCCGTCGGCCTGCTCGGCTGGCACGACAGCGCCCGCTACTGCGCGGTCTGCGGCGCGGCGACCACCCGCGTCCGCGTCGGCTGGGCGCGGCGCTGCTCCGGCTGCGACCGCGAGGAGTACCCGCGCACCGATCCGGCGGTGATCTGCCTGGTCAGCGACGGCGAGGACCACGTCCTGCTGGCCCGCCAGCCGATCTGGCCCCAGTACCGCTTCTCGGTGCTCGCCGGGTTCGTCGAGGTCGGCGAGTCCCTGGAAGCCTGCGTCGCGCGCGAGATCCAGGAAGAGGTCGGCGTCGAGGTCTCCGGCATCCGGTACCTCGGCAGTCAGCCGTGGCCGTTCCCGCGTTCGCTGATGCTCGGCTTCGCCGCCGTCGCCGATCGCGACGCGCCGCTGGTGCCCGCCGACGGCGAGATCGAGGAAGCGCGCTGGGTCCACCGGGACACGATCCTCGCGGCCCTCGATGCCGAGGGCGAACCGGTGGACGGCCTCCGCCTCCCACCGGGCGTCTCCATCGCCTACCGAATGATCAAGGGCTGGGCCACCTCCAAGCCCTGACACCCGCCCCACCCAGGGGGATTCGAATTTCGCGCGAAATTCGAGCCCGAACTTTCCGGCTCGATGTGATGTCTCAGGACATGGGTGACGGTTTTGCCTCAGGAGATGGGTAACACTTTCTGCCTCAGGACATGGGTGACAGTGGGCTTGGTGGTCGGCCGCGGGGGATGCCGTTGCTGACGTAGGTGGTGCCGTGGGGTGGCCAGGGGTGTTCGGCGATGACCTGGCCTTGTGAGTCGGCGAAGGTGACTCCGGTGGTGTCCCAGACGGCTGTGATGGTCTGGTGTGCTAGACGGCTGGTGATCATGAAGGCGATGCCGTGCAGCCGGACGCTGCCGTTGGTATTGATCGTGAGCACGCGGTAGCCCCAGCCGTTGGTGCCGTGCCCGGTGGGCCGGGGTGGTTCGGCCACGGGGGTGGCCTGCCAGGCCTGTTGCGGGGTGATCCGGTCGGGAAGTCCTTGGTGGCCGCGCTGGGTGTTGTAGTAGTCATCGAAGTCGTCGACCTGGTCTTGGAGTTCGTGCAGGTCGACGGCCAGGGGTTGCTGGTGCAGCCAGCGGAACAAGGTTTGATGGAACCGCTCGTTTTTGCCCTGGGTGGTCGGTTTGTAGGGCTTGCCGGTGATGGCCTGCACTCCCAGGGCTCCGATGTGGGAGACCAGCTGGCCGCGATGCCCCAGCCGTGAAGGGTTCAGAGCCATCCCATTATCGGTCAAGAGTCGTTGTGGCACACCGTGTTTGGCGACTCCTTTATCGAATACCGCGATTGCGGCCTCGCTGGTCTCTCCGTCAGCGGCATGCGTGGCCACCGCCAGCCGGGAATGATCGTCGAGGACCTGGAAGATCACACATCGCGCGCCCCCGGCGAGCACGTATTCGGTGGCATCCATCTGCCAGCACGCGTTCGGGGCGGGATAGACAAACCGCCGCCACGCCGCCCGCGGCTTCTTCCGCGGCTCCCGCCGGGCCACACCCTTGTCCCTAAAGATCCGAGCCAGCGAGGCCGGCGACGGCGCCGGCAGACCCATCACACACATCTTGTCGTGCACGCTGACCGGACCGTGATCCAACCCCGACTGCTGCAGGCTGGCCCGCACCTCCAACGCGTGCTGTTTGACCTGCTCATCAACGCGGGTCGGACTGCTCTTCGGGCGGCGTGACCGCGGCTCCAACGCCGCCGCCTCCCCCTCGGAAACCGCGCGGGCCCGGATCGCATAGAACGTCTTCCGCGAGATCCCCTGCTCAGCGCAAAACGAGCTCACCGCCCCACGCGGGGCATCGTCCGGCCACCGCACGATCGCCAACCGGACCTCGGGATCAACACCACCAGAACGCTTCACCCACCCATCAAAAAATCACACGAAGTGTCACCCCCAACACACCCCAAAGTGTCACCCATGTCCTGAGACAGAACTGTCACCGATCTCCTGAGACATGACAAACTTTCCGGCTCGAACTTCGCGCGAAATTCGAATCCGTCCCCCGGGGTCGGGCATGTCCGCGCTGGTCAAGATCGTGGGGACGCGATCTGGGCGACACACGGTGGTGGGTATCGCCTGACCGGTGTCGGGGGTCTGCGAGGATGCCTGCATGGCCGATCAACCGCGTCTCCTGGAAGGTTTGGACCCGGAGCAGCGGCAGGCCGTCATCGCACCGCGCGGACCCGTGTGCGTCCTGGCCGGTGCGGGAACGGGGAAGACCCGGACCATCACCCACCGCATCGCCCACCTCGTCCAACGCGGGCTGGTGACGCCCCGGCAGATCCTGGCCGTGACCTTCACGGCGCGCGCCGCGGGCGAGATGCGCACCAGGTTGCGGGAGCTCGGAGCTGCGGGGGTGCAGGCCCAGACCTTCCACGCGGCGGCTTTCCGACAGCTCCGCTACTTCTGGCCGCGCGTCCACGACGCCCAGATGTGGCAGCTCACCGACAACAAGTTCCGCCTGGTCATGCAGGCCGCGAACCGCCTGGGGCTGTCCACCGAGCGGGAGGACGTGCGCGACCTCGCCAGCGAGATCGAGTGGTCGAAGTCCTCGCTGATCAGCCCCGAGCAGTACCCGGCGGCCGCGCAGCAGGCCGGTCGCGAGACGCCGATCCTGCCCGAGCTGATCGCCAAGGCCTTCGCCGGCTACGAGAAGCTCAAGAGCGGCGCGCAGCTGCTCGACTTCGACGACCTGCTGCTGCACATCGCCGCGATCCTGGAGGACCGCGAGGACATCGCCGAGGAGTTCCGCAGCCAGTACCGGTCCTTCGTCGTCGACGAGTACCAGGACGTCAACCCGCTGCAGGCGCGCGTCCTCGACGCCTGGGTCGGCAACCGCGACGACCTGACGGTGGTCGGCGACGCCAACCAGACCATCTACTCCTTCGCGGGCGCCTCCCCGAAGTGGCTGATCAACTTCCCGCGCAAGTACCCCGAGGCGACCGTGGTGCGCCTCGAACGCGACTACCGGTCGACTCCGCAGGTCGTGGGCTTGGCCAACCAGGTCATCGGCGCAGCGCGGGAACGCCCGGCCGGCACCCGCCTGAAGCTGGTCGGCCAGCGCCCGGACGGTCCGCGCCCGGACTTCGCCGAGTACGACGACGAGACCGACGAGGCCGACGCCATCGCGCGCAAGATCGCGCAGCTGGCCAAGCGCGGCGTGCCGCTGTCGGAGATCGCGATCCTGTTCCGCGTCAACGCCCAGTCCGAGGTCTACGAGAAGGCGCTGTCCGACGCCGAGATCC
Organism: Saccharopolyspora sp. NPDC049426; assembly: GCF_040676935.1. Lineage (NCBI taxonomy): Bacteria > Bacillati > Actinomycetota > Actinomycetes > Pseudonocardiales > Pseudonocardiaceae > Saccharopolyspora > Saccharopolyspora sp. NPDC049426. The sequence goes on from NZ_JBFAPZ010000006.1 coordinate 280,371, forward strand.
CGTACCAGGTGCGGGGCGGTGAGCGGTTCTTCGCGCGCGCCGAGATCCGCCAGGCCATGGCCACCCTGCGCACCGCGATCGCCCGCGACACCACCGCCGAGGACCTGCCGGGAACCGTGCGCGAACTCCTCGTCGAGGTGGGCCTGACCGACGAGCCACCGGCGGGCGGGTCCGCCCGCGAGCGGTGGGAATCGCTGATCGCCCTGGTCGAGCTCGCCGAAGGGATCGTCGCCGCGGTCCCCGACGCTGACCTGCGCCGCTACGTCGCCGAGCTCGACGCCCGCGCCGAGGCGCAGCACCCGCCGACCGTCGAGGGCGTCACGCTCGCCTCGCTGCACGCGGCCAAGGGACTGGAGTGGGACGCGGTGTTCCTCGCCGGCCTGGTCGAGGGAACCCTGCCGATCCAGCACGCCGACACCGACGCGGCTGTGGAGGAGGAGCGTCGGCTGCTCTACGTCGGCGTCACCCGCGCCCGCGAGCACCTGCACCTGTCCTGGGCGCTGGCTCGCGCCGGGGGACGCCGGTTCCGGCGCCGCAGCCGGTTCGTCTACAACCTCGTGCCCGACGGTCATCCGGCGGCGCTGCCGAGCAAGGCCAAGCAGCCGCAGCCGCCCGCCCGGCAGGCCGCGACGATCAAACCGCAGTGCCGGGTGTGCTCGTCGACGCTGGTCAGCACCATGGACATCAAGCTCGGGCGCTGCTCGGACTGCCCGTCCGACGTCGACGAGAACCTGCTCGAACAGCTCAAGGCGTGGCGCAGCGAGCGCGCGCGGCAGCTCAAGGTGCCCGCCTACGTGGTGTTCACCGACGCGACGCTGACCGCGATCGCCGAGCAGCGGCCCGCCGACGAGTCCGCGTTGGTCGGGATCTCCGGGATCGGCGCGACCAAGATCCAGAAATTCGGTGGAGACGTTCTCGCCTTGATCAATCGGGTGAACTAGCAAAACCGCAGGTCAAAAATATGTTGCGGGTTGTACCTCGCGGCACATAACCTCGTAGACACGCGCGGGCCGAGTTGGCCCGCATTCGCCGACGGAGACCGAGAAGGAGGTGGGGACAGTGAAGATCTTCGAGACCACGTACGCCCCGCACTCCTTCATGGCCGGGGTTGTTTCGCTGCTCTCGGGCACCTTTGTGCTCGCCGCCGCCATTGCCAATGATCTGCGCGCCGAAAAGCCGCGTGGCTACGGCTTTGTCCCGGCGACCCTGCAGCACCCGCGCAGGTCGGTCCGTTGGTCTTTCCTGGATCCGCTGATCTAGGAGAGCCCCAGGCTTCTCAGAAGGCCGCGGACCTGCACAACGGGTCCGCGGCCTTTTTGTGTTCCTGGTTGATCCACAACCACAACCACATCCATCCACAACCACAAGTCGCCTGCCATCGACTACTGGAGGAAGTCGTATGTTCACCGCGAGTGTGCCGATACCCGAGTCGGCCGTGGACTCGCAGTTCGAGCCCGAGCAACCCACGGGCTCATCGCTGCAACGCCGCTTGCCCTGCCGCCGGGACCCGGACCTGTGGTTCGCCGAGAACCCGTCCGACCTGGAGCAGGCCAAGGTCCTGTGCAGCGACTGCCCGATCAAGACCGAGTGCCTGGCCGGCGCGCTGGATCGCTGCGAACCCTGGGGGGTCTGGGGCGGCGAGATCTTCGAACGCGGCGAGGTCGTCGCGCGCAAGCGCAGGCGCGGTCGTCCGCGCAAGCACCCACGTCCGGGAGAAGTCGAACCCCGCAAGCAGGAGCGAGCAGCATGACCAACACCACTGGACTGATCCACCCGAACAACGCGGAGATGCGCATGTACCCGACCGAGGAGCTGATGCGGATACATAGGAAGGAGATGATGGCCGAGGCCGAGCGACAACGTGAAGTTCGCTCGATGTCGGCCGGTCGCGGATGGCGGGCGATCGCCCGCTTCGCGACGAGAAGAGCCGAATCCGCTGAGCAGCGCTGAACTCCGTGATCGCGCGCTCGCGGGTGCCGCGTCGGCCGTCGCGTTCCGCGGCGGCCGACGCATTCTTGCCGAACCGGCAAACCGACGTGCGTGTTTCGCGGTGTCAGGTCTAGTGTTTCGGCTCGTGGGAGCACATTCGCATTCGCATGACAACATCGACTGGGACGCGCACCTGCAGCGCCTGCGCGCGGCCGACGACTTCATCGCACCGGACATCACCGAGGTGGTCGCCAAGCTGCTGCGGCCCGAGGACCGCTCGGCGATCGAGATCGGAGCCGGTGCCGGCGGCACGGCGGCGATCCTCGCGAAGGGCCTGGCGCGCAACGGTGACGAGTCGCAGCTGACCATCGTCGACACCGCCGAACAGCTGCTGGCGGCGGCGGGGGAGCGGGCGTCGGACGCCGCCGAGGGCGTCACCGTCCGCACCGTGCGGGCCGATGCCGCCGCCGACACGCTGGCCGAGGAGATCACCGGAGCCGGTGCTCCACCGCAGGCCGACCTCGTCTACGCGGCGTTCGTCGTGCACCACCTGCCCGACCAGCTCGCCGGTCTGCGCAGGTTGGCAGGGCTGGTGAAACCCGGTGGGCGGCTGGCGGTCGTCGAATTCGGCCTGCAGACCAGGGTTCTGCCCGCCGACATCGGCATCGGCGGACCCGGCCTGGAAGCCCGGCTGATCAGCGCGAGCGAGCAGTGGTTCCAGCAGATGCGGACCGAGATGGACGACTCGGTCCGGCTGCCGATGGGCTGGCCGAAGGCCATGGGCGAGGCCGGGCTCGTGGAGGCCACCTCGTTCAGCTACCTCATCGACCGGCCCGCGCCGTTGGACGAGTCCGGGCGAGCCGCTGCACTGCGCCAGCTGTCGATGCTCCGCCGCGACGCCGAGGAACGGCTCGCGGCCGAGGACGTTGCGGCGCTGGACCAGCTGCTGGATCCCGACGGCGAGCACTACGCGGGGAACCGGGACGATCTCTACTACCTCAGCGCCAACACCGTCCACGTCGGCACCAAACCCGCCTGACGAGCAACTGACCTGCACGAACGCGGGTCGGACATGCCCTCCTATTCGAATTTCGCGCGAAATTCGAATCGCGCTCGGCGGGGTGACGGCTGAGGGCGTGGGTTGCGTCAGGCCTCTGCTTCGGCGAAGCCGGGTTGCCACTCGGCGATGATGTCGCGGGTGGCGACCTCGGCGTCGAGCTGGCAGAGGATGCCCGTCGCGCCCAGAGTGACCCGATGGATCAGCAGGTAGTCCGGCGGGAGGTTCAGCAGCCTTCCGGTGCGGAAGTCGGGGCTGCTCAGGTCGGAAACCCGTTCGGCCTGCCGCTGCAGCCAGCGGCGGGTGAAGTGGAAGGTCTCGGTGCGCGCCGGGTCCACGAACGGCGCCAGGTAGGCGAGCACGTCCTCGGCCCGCAGCTCCTGGTCCGGCTGCACGAACCGCTCATCGCGCAGCAATTCCAGCAGCTCGATCGACTGGTCGTGAAGAGCCAGCCGGATCATCTTGCCGAACGTCGGCGGCAGGCCGTCGGGGAGCCGCGAGACCGCGCCGAAGTCGATCACGCACAGCCGCTCGTCCGGCAGCAGCATGAAGTTGCCCGGGTGCGGATCGGCGTGCAGCAAACCGACCTTGGCCGGGGTCGAGAAGTGGAACTCGGCCAGCAGCCGGCCCGCCAGGTTCCGCTCGGCCTGCGAACCCTCGGCGATGATCTTCGAGAACGGTGTGCCGGTCACCCACTCCGTGACCACGACCTTCGGCGCGCTCGCGATCACCGCGGGCACCACGACCCGCTCGTCACCGGAGAAGACCTTGGCGAAGGTGCGCTGGTTGTCGGCCTCGATGCGGTAGTTGAGCTCCTCGACCATCCGCTCCTGCAGCTCCTCCAGCAGCGGCTTGACCTCGGCGCCCGGTGCCAGCGACTGGAACAGGCGGGAGAACCGCATCAGCTGCCGGAGGTCGGAGCGCAACGCCTCGTCGGCGCCTGGGTACTGGACCTTGACCGCCACCTCGCGGCCGTCGTGCCACACCGCTCGGTGCACCTGGCCGATGCTGGCCGAGGCCGCGGGCTCGTCGTCGAAGGACTCGAAGCGCGTGCGCCACGAGGAGCCCAGCTGTTCGGCCAGCACCCGGTGCACGCTGGAGATCGGCATCGGCGGCGCCGCCGACTGCAACTTGGTCAGCGCCTCGCGATAGGGACCGGCCATCGCGTCGGGCACGGCGGCCTCGAACACGCTCAGCGCCTGGCCGAACTTCATCGCCCCGCCCTTGAGCTGCCCCAGCACCGCGAACAGCTGCTCAGCGGTCTTGGCGGCCACGTCGGCGTTGATCTCGGCGGCGTTCTGGCCGGTCAGACGGCGTCCCCAGCCCGCAGCGACCCGTCCTGCGACGCCCAGTGGCAGGCTGGCGAGCTTGGCGGTGCGGTGTGCAGCTTGGCGGGGAATGTCGGCCACGAATTCTCCTAGGTGCGCGCAGGAAAACCCTCTCGAAGACCGAAAGCCGTGGGGTCGCCATTCGGAAAACGAGAAACCCATCAACATGCTAGTCGTTCAACAGCGCGTCGTGGGTCGTGATCGGCATTCTGGTTGAGCGGGGTTCGTTCCCGCGGCCGAATGGGTTGGGCCGACGGGAACGGTTAAGCGACTCAAAACGGATTTACCGCTTCGGGAACCCCCGGGAAACCGGGACGGGGTGGGCCGCTGGCGGCCCACCCGTGCCTGTCACGCCTTGCCGAGGATGCGGGTCATCTTGGTCCCGCACACGGGGCACGTGCCCTTGGCCATCCGGCGTCCGTTGGTCTCCGAGACCTCACCGGAAAAGTCGCGCTTCTCCCGGCACTTCACGCAGTAGCCGTTGTACGTCTCGGCCACGGCTCCCCTCCTTCTGGTAATTGATCCAGCGCTACAGCTGGATCGCCGGCGCCCCCTGCGGGCGGCTGGGGGAACCGTACAGGCGGAGTAATTGAGATGCATGCATTACGAGCATGGCATGTTCGACTCGATGGAGTAATCATTCGTCCATTGATGGGAACTTGACCATGAGGTGCAGCTCACAGGGGGAACCGTTTGTCGGAGCCAGTCGCTAAGGTCCACTTTCGTGGCTGAACCGCAGGTCGAGGTCCGCCGCAGCAAGCGCCGCCGCCAGACGGTGAGCGCCTATCGCGACGGCGACAAGATCGTGGTGCTGCTCCCGGCTCGGATGAGCCGTGCGGAGGAAAAACGCTGGGTGGCGGACATGCTGAGCCGTCTGCAGCGCAGCGAGACGCGACGCCGATCCCCCGCACGCAACTCGGACGAGGCGCTGGTGCAGCGCTGCCGTGAGCTGTCCGTGAAGTACCTGGACGGCAGGACCGATCCGAGCAGCGTTCGGTGGGTTCCGCCGATGCGCACCCGCTGGGCCTCGTGCACGCCCAGCGAGGGCACCATTCGAGTGAGCGAGCGGCTGCGAGATGTACCCGGATGGGTGCTCGATTACGTGCTCGTCCACGAGCTCGCGCACCTGCTGGTCCCCGGCCACGGTGCCGACTTCTGGAAGTGGGTCGAGCGCTACCCGAAGACCGAACGCGCGATCGGCTACCTCGAAGGCGTGGTCGCGGCGTCCCAGCTCCAGGTCGGCCTCACCGACGACGAGACCGAGGACCCCGAAGGCTCCTGACCCGGACACAACACCACCCGCCCCCCGCGATGTGCGGTGGACGGGTGGTGGGCGTGAATCAGGACTTGGCGTCGCCGTTGGAGCCGTCGGAGTCCGAGTCACCCTCGGAGAAGTCGTCCTCGGACTTCTCGGCTTCCTCGGCGCGGCGGATGGCCGCGATCGGGTCGTCGAGGTCGGAGTTCGAACCCCAGCGGTCGGCGAAGTCCAGCGGTTCGTCCAGGTCGGAGCTGTCGGGCAGCAGGTCCGGGTGGTCCCAGACCTGGTCGCGGGCCTCGGTGCCGTGGCGCTCGGCCATCAGCCGCCAGAGGTTCGCCGCGTCGCGCATCCGGCGCGGGCGCAGCTCCAGCCCGATCAGCGTCGCGAAGGTCTGCTCGGCCGGGCCGCCGCTGGCGCGACGCCTGCGGACCAGCTCGCCCAGCGCCTCCGCGCCCGGCAGCCGCTCGCCCAGAGCGTCGGCCACGACCACGTCGACCCAGCCCTCGACCAGGGCCAGCAGCGTTTCGAGCCTGTTCAGCGCGGCCTGCTGCTCCGGAGTGGTCTGCGGTTCGAGCATTCCCGAACCCATCATCTCCTGCATCGACGCCGGGTTGGACGGGTCGATCTTGCCCGCCATGTCCTCCAGCGCGGAGGTGTCGATGTGGATGCCGCGCGCGTACTCCTCGACGGTGGCCAGCAAGCGCTGCGCCAACCACGGGACGTGCCCGAACAGCCGGTGGTGCGCCGCCTCGCGCGCGGCCAGGAACAAGGTGGCCTCGCTGATCGGCCGGTCCAGTCCCTCGACGAACTTCTCGATGTTGGCCGGAAGCAGCGCCGCGGTCCCGGACGGTCCCAGCGGCAGCCCGACCTCGGTGGAGGTCAGGACCTCACCGCCGAGCTGGGCGAGTCCGCTGCCCAGCTGCGATCCGAAGGTCATCCCGCCCATCTGGCCGAGCATGTTCAGCAGCGGGCCGGCGGCCTGCTTGGCCTCCTCCGGCAGCGCCTCCAGCCAGGCCGCGGACATGCGCTGCGCGATCGGGTCGCACAGCCGCTGCCACACCGGCAGGGTCTTCTCGACCCAGTCCACGGAGGACCAGGTCTGGACCGAGCGGACCCCGGCGGGCAGCGAGGTGCTGGCGTCGAGCCACAGCTCGGCGAGGCGCACCGCGTCCTCGATCGCCTTGACCTGCTCCTGGCTGGGTCGTTCGGTCCGCTGGTTGTTGTGCAGCTGCTGCACCGCGAGCTGCTTGGCGAGGTCGTAGTTGACCGGCCCGGACTGGCCGCTACCGCCACCGGAGTGGCTCAGCGCCTGGCCGAGCTGGGTCAGCATCTGGCCGAGCTGCCCGATGTCGAAGTTGCCGCCCGGTCCGGGCATGCCGGCGAAACCGAAGGGGTTGTCCCCCGGGTTGCCGGCTCCACCCTCAGAGCGGCCTTGCGACGAGTCGCCCTTGTCGGGGTCGTCGGGGTCCTGCGAACTGAACCCGAACGGCATATTGGTCATAGTTCCACCGTACGCGGCCTCAGCCGCCCCTAAGAAGATGTCGTGGCTCTGGTCTGTGCGAACACCGGGAACATCGCCAAGAGCGAACACGTACGCTGTCGCCTCGTGAACCGCCGTACCTGGACGCTGCTGACGAGTGTCGTGCTGGTTGTCGCCTTCGGTCTCCTCGGCGCGTTCGCGCGGGTGCCGTTCGTGGCGCTGGGCCCCGGGCCGACGTACGACACGCTCGGCCTGGATGGCGACCACCCGGTGATCGGCGTCGAGGGACATGAAACCTACCCGACCGCCGGTCACTTGAACATGACCACGGTATCGGTCACCGACCAGTTGTCGCTGTTCGGTGCGCTGGGCCTGTGGGTCTCCGGTCGCTACGCCCTGGCTCCGCGCGACGTCTACTTCCCGCCGAACAAGAGCGAGCAGCAGATCGAGCAGGAGAACACCGAGGCGTTCAACGACTCGCAGACGACCGCCGAGTCCGCGGCGCTGCGCTTCCTCGGCTATCCGCACAAGGTGCTGATCGGCCAGATCGTCAAGGGCAGCCCGGCCGACGGCACGCTGGAGCCCGGCGACCGGCTGCTCAACGCCAACGGCAAGCCGGTCACCGACGCCGCGTCGCTGAAGGCGGCGCTGACCGGGACCAAGCCCGGAGACCGGGTGGAGATCCGCTACCAGCGCGCTGACCAGCCCGAACAGGTCGCCAACGTGCAGCTGGGGCGCAACGACCAGCCGGGCGGCGACCAGTCGCAGGGCTTCCTCGGCGTCGGCGCGACCGAGCGCCCGGACGTGCCGTTCGAGATCAAGATCAGCCTCGCCGACGTGGGCGGCCCCTCGGCCGGCCTGATGTTCACGCTGGCGATCATCGACAAGCTGACGCCCGGCGAGCTCAACGGCGGCAAGTTCGTCGCGGGCACCGGCGAGATCGACCCGGCGGGCAACGTCGGGCCGATCGGCGGCATCCCGTTCAAGATGATCAAGGCCAAGGAATCCGGCGCCACGATCTTCCTGGTCCCGGCCGAGAACTGCGCCGAGGCCAAGTCCCAGGCCCCGGACGGCCTCCAGCTCGCCAGGGTCGCGAACCTCGGCGACGCCACCAAGGCGATGGAAGCGCTGCGCGCGAACCAAGCCCCAGCAGCCTGCTGAGCACGCCCTCTGAACCGCGTGCGAGCGGCGCAGCCGCGAGAGCCGGAGCTCAGGCGAAGGTGGCGTTCAGGGCCTTCAGCAGGTTGGGGGCCAGCGAGGGGTCGCTGAAGACCTCGTCCTCCTCGCCGCGCAGCCGCATGACGCAGGACTGACCGCCGCCGTCGCGCAGGACCGCGGCCACCAGCCGCGCTTCGCGCCGGTCGGGGTGCTCGGCGGCGAGCTCGCGGGCGCCGTCCTCGTCCTCCGGCAGCGCGGCCTCCGCCTCCGGCGGCAGCACGACGATCTCCTGCACCAGCGCGCAGCCGACGACCTGCTCCGGCCACTCGATGCGGGCCAGCGCCTCGCCGAGGTCCTCGGCGGGCAGCGACTCCTGCGCCAGCGGCGTCAGGGGAGAGGCCACCGGGTCGAGCTGGGCGGCCATCTCGGGAGCTGCGGCGATCATCGTCTCGGTCGCCACCAGGGCGAAGATCTGCGTCGGCTGGTCCCAGCCGGCCGAAGCGACGAACTCCTCGACCTCGCGGGTCGCGACGGGCAGGGCGAACCCCAATTCCTCTGCGGAAGGCATGGCGGCAATCGTCGCAGAACCGCCTTCGACGGAGGGAGGCGCGCCGAGTTGAACCGATCGATACCGATCTGTGTCCGAAAAATACCGTTCGCGCGGGGCCTTCCAGGAACTTCACACATGGGTCGTAGAGTTGAACATCACGAGGGAATCGTGTTCTCCGACGTGATTGCCAAGTTCAGCTGACCGTCCCCAGGAGCGTGCGCTGTGGCCATGCGGCCCCCGGTAGGAATGCCGAAACTATCCCGGCGAAGCAGAATCCTGCTGATTCTGGGCGGGGTCGTCCTGCTCGCCCTGATCCTCGGATCGCGGATGCTGGGCGCCTACGTCGACTGGTTGTGGTTCGGCGAGGTGGGATACCGGCAGGTCTTCACGACCCAGGTCGCCTCGCGGCTCGGCCTCGGCGTCGTGGCCGCCGTCTTCCTGGGCGGCGTGCTGCTGCTCAACCTCTGGATGGCCTACCGCAACCGCCCGGTGTTCGTCCCGGTCAGCGGCCCGGACGACCCGCTGACCCGCTACCGCACGGTTATCACCGAGCACTCCCGGCTGTTCGGCCTGGGCGTGCCGATCCTGATCGCCGCGATCAGCGGGCTGGCCGCGCAGGCCGACTGGCAGACGCTGCAGCTGTTCCTGCACAGCGTCCCGTTCGGGCAGACCGACCCGGAGTTCGGCAAGGACATCAGCTTCTACGTCTTCCAGCTGCCGTTCTGGCGCATGGTGCTGTCCTGGGCGTTCATCGCGGTGACCGTGTCGTTCCTCGGCGCGCTGGTCACCCACTACATCTTCGGCGGCATCCGGCTCACCGGCCGCAGCGGCCAGCTGTCGATGCCCGCGCGGGTTCAGCTCGGCGTGCTGGCCGGCCTGTTCGTGCTGCTCAAGGCCGTCGACTACTTCCTCGACCGGTACGACCTGCTGCTGTCCCAGCGCAACAACCTGTTCACCGGTGCCAGCTACACCGACCTCAACGCGGTGATGCCGGCGAAGCTGATCCTGATGTGCATCGCGGTGTTCTGCGCGCTGGCGTTCTTCTCGGTGATCTTCCTGAAGAACCTGCAGATCCCGGCGCTGGCGACGGTCCTGCTGCTGCTGTCGAGCGTCGTGGTCGGCGCGGTGTGGCCGGCGCTGCTGGAGCAGTTCTCGGTGCGGCCGAACGCCAACCAGCGCGAGGCCGTCTCCATCGAGCGCAACCTCGCGGCCACCAAGTCCGCGTTCGGCATCGGCGACGACAAGGTCAATTTCGTCGACTACCCGGGCAAGACGCAGCTGCAGCCCAGCGAGGTCGCCGACGACGCCGGCACCATCCCCAACATCCGGCTGCTCGACCCCAACGTTCTGTCGGCGACGTTCACGCAGCTCACGCAGCAGTACAACTTCTACGGCTTCCCCGACAAGCTCGACGTCGACCGCTACCGGGACGCCAACGGGCAGCTGCAGGACTACCTGGTCGCGCTGCGCGAGATCAACACCGACGGCCTGGCGGTCAACCAGCAGAACTGGATCAACCGGCACACCGTCTACACCCACGGCAACGGCTTCATCGCCGCACCGGCCGACCGGGTTGACTCGACCTTCAACGAGGGCGCCACGCAGGGCGGCTACCCGGTCTTCCAGATCAGCGACGTCGCCAACAAGGGCCAGGGCGGCATCCCGGTCGAGCAGCCGCGCGTCTACTACGGCGAGCTCGTCGGCCCCGACGACTACGCCATCGTCGGCGGCAACCCGGGTGAGGCCCCGCGCGAGTACGACACCGACACCCAGCAGTTCACCTACGACGGCCGCGGCGGCGTGCCGATCTCCAACCCGTTCCAGCGGCTGGCCTTCGCCGCCTACTACGGCGAGCGGAACTTCCTGTTCAGCGGTGTGATCGGCGAGAACTCCAAGCTGATCTACGAGCGCAACCCGCGCGACCGCGTCCAGAAGGTCGCGCCGTGGCTCAAGCTCGACGGCGACCCGTACCCGGCCGTGGTGGACGGCCGCGTCAAGTGGATCGTCGACGGCTACACCACGCTGAACAACTACCCGTACTCGAAGCTGACCGAGCTGGGCGAGGCCACCAACGACACCCTCACCGGGGTCGAGCGCCAGCCCAACCAGCAGATCAACTACATCCGCAACTCGGTCAAGGCCACGGTCGACGCCTACGACGGCACCGTCGACCTGTTCGCCACCGACGAGAACGACCCGGTCCTCAAGACCTGGGAGGGCGTGTTCCCCGGCGTGGTCAAGCCGGCCAGCGCCATCTCGCCGCAGCTGCGCGAGCACTTCCGGTACCCGGAGGACATGTTCAAGGTGCAGCGCAAGCTGCTGACCGAGTACCACGTGGACAACCCGGGCGACTTCTTCTCCACCCAGACCTTCTGGGAGGTGCCCAACGACCCCACGGCTCGCGGCACCGTCGGCAGCAGTGAGGGGCAGCAGCCGCCCTACTACGTGCTCGCCCAGGTCGAAGGTCAGCAGCAGCCGAACTTCCAGCTGACCAGCGCCCTGACCGCGCTGCGGCGGCAGAACCTCTCGGCGTGGGTGTCGGTGTCCTCGGACCCGCAGAACTACGGGCAGATGACCGTGCTGCGGCTGCCGACGAACACGCTGACCCCGGGTCCGAACCAGGTCCAGAACCAGATGGAGTCGACCCCCGAGGTCACCGAGAACCGGACGCTGTTCAACAACCCGAACGTCACGGCGATCTTCGGCAACCTGCTCACGCTGCCGGTGGCCGGTGGGCTGCTCTACATCGAGCCCATCTACATCCAGCGCAACGAGCAGGAGTCCTACCCGCAGCTCGCACGGGTGCTGGTGTCCTTCGGCGGCAAGGTCGGCTTCTCCGAGACCCTGCAGGGGGCGCTCGACCAGGTCTTCGGTTCCGGAGCGGGCCAGGGGACCCAGCCGGGCACGCCCGGCGCGCAGCCCGAGCAGCCGGGGCAGCCGCCGGCACCGGGGACGCCGCAGACGGGCCAGGAGGAGGTCGGCGCGATCCGCGACGCGCTGGAACGGGTCCGCAAGGCCCAGCAGTCCGGCAACTTCGCCGAGATGGGCCAGGCCTACCAGCAGCTCGACGACGCCATCAAGCGCTTCGAGCAGGGGCAGGGCACCGGCGGCTGAGCCGTCCGTGTGGAAGTCGGCGGGGTGGGGAACCGGCGCGGTTCCCGCCCCGCCGACGCATCTGAAGGCCAGGTCAGGACGGGTGCGGAACCGCTTAGCCACCCCCGGTTTGAACGGCCGTGACCCGGTCCGTAAGCTAATGCCTACAACAGAACGAAGCGGCTGGAATTTTCAGCCGACGGCGCGGGGTGGAGCAGTTCGGTAGCTCGCTGGGCTCATAACCCAGAGGTCGCAGGTTCAAATCCTGTCCCCGCTACTGGTTTGGTGTTCAGTCCCCCTTGGCTTCGCTGAGGGGGACTTTCCCGTTTCTCGGTGTCTTTACGGGGGCCGAGCCCCCGTAGGCCCCCACGGTGCGGTGGTTGCCTTGGGGCGACCGTGACCTTTCGGTGGTATTCGGCCTGTGTTCGCCCCGGACGTTTGAGCTGGGGAAACCGGTTTTGGGGACCCCGTGTGGAAGGTGTTTTCCGGGGGTGTAGAGTTCCTATTACAACAGAACGAAGCGGCTGGAAACTTCAGCCGACGGCGCGGGGTGGAGCAGTTCGGTAGCTCGCTGGGCTCATAACCCAGAGGTCGCAGGTTCAAATCCTGTCCCCGCTACTAGAGAGAAAGTGCCTCCGGTCATCCGGAGGCACTTTTCTTCGCGCTCAGTCCTTCAGGCCCTCGGCCCACTTGCGAGCGCAGCCGGGGGAGCAGACCCTGCCGTCGCCTCGGACCACGGCCGTTTGGCGCATGGTGCGGCCGCAGACCATGCAGGTGTCCGTCTCGGCGCCGCGCTGCACCGGGACCATGGACTTGGCTCGTTCGGCGACCTTCTGGGTCACCTTCTCCTTGCTCTCGTTGACCTTGGTACGCAACCAACTGCGATGCACGCCCGAACCTCCTGCTTTCCACGCCGTGCGCCCGCCGCGACCCGGCGGCCAACAGCAGCGTGAGGGTTACCACCTGTAGTTGTGCAGTTTCAGAACGTGATAACACCTCATTGCGCGGCCAAGAACCCCCATACAGGCGAATCAACGAGCGCGCGGTTGCAATCCGTGCATCTACCAGGGCTGCATTCGGGTGGGATCTGTGATCATCGAGCCCCCGCGCGCCGAAAAACCGGTAATCCCGGTCTGGGACCAATGGCGGAATGGTTCGTCCACTCGGACCAGTCAGGTGCAACCACTGTGGACAGAAGCGCCGACCACTGTGGACAGCTCCGTCGGGACGTGGCACCGTTGGTGTCGTGAGCGAGCTGAATGCGACATCCGCTGCCCTGTTGGGACTACTGCACGAAGGGCCGAAGACCGGTGGCCAGCTGGTCGCCGCGGCCACCGAGCGCTTCGCCGGGTTCTTCAGCGTCACCCGCAGCCAGGTGTACCGCGAGCTGCCCGCGCTGACCGAGGACGGCCTGCTGCGCCTCGGCAAGCAGGGCCCGCGCTCCAGTCAGCAGTACGCGATCACGGCCGCCGGGAAGAAGGCCTTCAAGTCGTGGCTGAACACCGCCCCGGGGCCTGACAACGTCCGCAGCCCGCTGATCCTCAAGCTGGTCTACTCCGGCACCCTCACCCCGCGCCAGCGCGCCGCGCTCGTCGAGTCCGCCCGCGCGCAGACCGCGGTGAAGATGGACGAGGCCCGCAACGCCGCCAAGACGGCGGGCGACCCCTACGAGAAGGCCGCCGCCGACTTCACGGTCGCCTACAACCGGGCGATCAACAAGCTCCTCGATTCGATCCCCGACTGAAGAACCTGTTCCTGGGCTCTTTTCGCGCAGCGGCGCGGGTGGCTGAGCTCGGCGGCGCTCAGGTGGCCGCCACGGCTCGCGGCCGCGCCACCCGCGGACGGTTCAGCAGCACCGGGTGACACCCGTCAACAACGGCTGCGCCGCTCGATCGGCGCAGCCGTTGTTCGCGTTCGCCCGCAGGCGAAAGCCGATCAGTGCCGTCCTCGTGGGCGGCCGCTCATCGGTGAAGTACCCTGAGCACTGTGAATCCCGACGTCGCGGCCTCCCTCAAGGAACTGTCCAACACGCTCGAAGGCATCGAGAGCGTGATGGATCTCGACGCACTCCGCGCGGAGATCTCCGAGCTGGAGCAGGAGGCGGCCAAGCCCGATCTCTGGGACGACGTCGACAACGCGCAGCGCGTCAGCAGCCGGCTCGTGCACCGGCAGGCCGACCTGCGCCGCATCTCCGAGCTCCGCCAGCGCGTCGAGGACCTCGAAGTCCTCTACGAGCTCAGCGAAGACGAGGGCGACAGCTCCGGTCTGGCCGAGGCCGACGAGGAGCGCGAGCGCCTCGCCAAGGACCTCGAAACCCTGGAGGTCCGGACCCTGCTCTCCGGCGAGTACGACCAGCGCGAAGCGGTGGTCACCATCCGCGCGGAGGCCGGTGGCGTCGACGCCGCCGACTTCGCCGAGATGCTGATGCGCATGTACCTGCGCTGGGCCGAGCGGCACTCCTACCCGGCCGAGGTCTACGACACCTCCTACGCCGAAGAGGCCGGCCTGAAGTCGGCGACGTTCCGGGTCAACGCGCCCTACGCCTACGGCACCCTGTCCATCGAGCAGGGCACCCACCGCCTGGTGCGGATCTCGCCGTTCGACAACCAGGGCCGCCGCCAGACCTCCTTCGCGGGTGTCGAGGTGCTGCCGGTCGTCGAGGAGACCGACCACGTCGAGATCCCGGAGAAGGACATCCGCGTCGACGTCTTCCGCTCCTCCGGCCCCGGCGGGCAGAGCGTGAACACCACCGACTCGGCCGTGCGCATCACGCACATCCCGACCGGCGTGGTGGTGTCCTGCCAGAACGAGAAGTCGCAGCTGCAGAACAAGGCCGCCGCGATGCGCGTGCTCCAGTCCAAGCTGCTGGCCCGCAAGAAGGAGGAGGAGCGCGCCGAGCTCGACGCCCTCAAGGACGGCGGCTCCAGCTGGGGCAACCAGATGCGCTCCTACGTGCTGCACCCGTACCAGATGGTCAAGGACCTGCGGACCGAGCACGAAGTGGGCAATCCCGACGCGGTTCTCGACGGCGACATCGACGGTTTCCTGGAAGCGGGGATCCGCTGGCGCCGCCAGCAGCAGAGCGTGGCCTGATCGACGCCCAGCGCGCCCGTCGAAACCCCTGGTCACCACTGGTGCAACCACCGCTGTGGGTGAGTGCGGGTCGCTCCATCGGGCGGGGGTAAACTCCCGGCCGTGATCCGCCTTGAGCACGTGTCCAAGACGTACAAGACGTCGACCCGGCCCGCTCTCGACGATGTCTCTGTGGGCATCGACAAGGGCGAGTTCGTGTTCCTCATCGGGCCATCCGGCTCCGGGAAGTCGACGTTCATGCGCCTCCTGCTGCGCGAGGATGTGCCCAGCCGCGGCCGGGTCTTCGTCGCGGACTGGAACGTCGCGAAGCTGCCGCGCCGCCGGGTGCCCCGGCTGCGTCAGCGCATCGGCTGCGTCTTCCAGGACTTCCGGCTGCTGAACAACAAGACCGTGGCCGAGAACGTCGCGTTCGCGCTGGAGGTCATCGGCAAGCCGCGCGCCGACATCCAGCGGGTCGTCCCGCAGGTGCTGCAGCTGGTGGGCCTCGACGGCAAGGCCGACCGGATGCCCAACGAGCTCTCCGGTGGTGAGCAGCAGCGCGTCGCCATCGCGCGCGCCTTCGTCAACCGGCCGCTGGTGCTGCTGTGCGATGAGCCGACGGGAAACCTGGACCCCGACACGAGCCAGGACATCATGCTGCTGCTGGAGCGGATCAACCGCACCGGCACCACCGTCGTGATGGCCACGCACGACCACGGCATCGTCGACTCGATGCGCCGTCGCGTCGTAGAGCTCAGCCTCGGCCGGGTCATCCGCGACGACGCCCGTGGCGTGTACGGCGTCGGCCGCTGATCCGGCGCGACCCGATCGCCCGGCCCGTGCACCCGAGGACCCACACCCCCGAACGGCAGGAAAGCTGACCCAAGATGCGTGCGAGCTTCGTATTCAGCGAGGTCGTCAACGGCCTTCGGCGCAACGTGACGATGACCATCGCGATGATCCTGACGACCGCCATCTCGGTGGGTCTGCTCGGTGGCGGTCTGCTGGTGGTCCGGCTCATCGACAAGATGCAGGACACCTACCAGGACCGCGTCGAGGTCGTGGTGTTCATGACCGACGACGTCAGCGCCAATGACACCGACTGCAGCCAGCAGCCCTGCGCCTCGGTCATGTCGGCGCTCAAGGGCGCCGAGGGCGTCGAGTCGGTCAAGTACGAGAACCGGGAGCAGGCGTTCGCCAGCTTCAACAAGGTCTTCGAGTCGCAGCCGGAGCTCAAGGACGTGGCCCGCGCCGAGGCGATGCCGGCCTCGCTGCGCGTGAAGCTCACCGAGCAGGAGCGCTTCCCGCAGATCCAGGCCGAGTTCGCCAGCAAGCCGGGCGTGGACAGCGTCGTCGACCAGGCCGAGTACCTGGACCGGTTGTTCGACATCCTCAACGGCGTCCGCAACGCGACGTTCTCGATCGCGCTGGTGCAGGCGTTGGCCGCGTTGCTGCTGATCTCCAACACCATTCAGCTCTCGGCGTTCACCCGCCGCACGGAGACCGGCATCATGCGCCTGGTGGGTGCGACACGCTGGTACACCCAGCTGCCGTTCCTCCTGGAAGCGATGGTGTCGGGTCTGATCGGTGCGGTGCTGGCGATCGCCGGTCTGCTGATCGCGAAGGCGGCGTTCATCGACAGGGTCATGGGGCCGGTGCTGGGGACCGGCATCATCCCGGCGGTCGAGTGGGGCGACATCGCGCTGATCTCGCCGATCCTGCTGCTGGTCTCCGCGGTGATCTCCGCTGTCACCGGTTACGTCACGCTCCGGCTGTACGTGCGGCTGTAGCCTGGTGCTCGGCGGTCCCTGCGGAAGGGGCCGCCGAGTTCGGCTAAACCGGGTGACACGAGGACTAGAGTTGTTCGCATGGTGAAGGAACGCGGCCGCAAGGTCATCTCGCAGAACCGCAAGGCGCGGCATGACTGGTCGGTGCTCGACACCTACGAGGCCGGCATCGCGCTGACCGGTACCGAGGTCAAGAGCCTGCGCCAGGGCAAGGCGCAGCTCGTCGACGGCTTCGCCACTGTGGACGACGGCGAGGTCTGGCTGCGCAACGTCCACATCCCCGAGTACACCGAGGGGACGTGGACCAACCACGAACCGCGGCGCTCCCGCAAGCTCCTGCTCCACCGGCACGAGATCGAGCGGCTGGTCGGCAAGATCAAGGAGAGCGGGCTGAGCCTGGTGCCGATGTCGCTGTACTTCAGCGACGGCAAGGCCAAGGTCGAGCTCGCGCTGGCGCGAGGCAAGAAGGCGCACGACAAGCGTCAGGACATCGCCAAGCGCGATATGGAACGCGAGATCCAGCGCGCCATCGGGCGCGCGCGAAAGGGCCGGCGCTGACTTGACGGCACCGCACGACGACAACCGAATTCCCGCTTGGCTGGACGAACTCGGCTTGCCGGGTCTGGTCGACATCCACACCCACTTCCTGCCGCCGAACGTGCTGGACAAGGTGTGGGCGTACTTCGACAACGCCTCCGAGCACTACGGGATGCGGTGGGACATCTTCTACCGGCACGACGAGCCCACCCGGGCGCGGCTGCTGCGCGAGTTCGGACTGCGAGCGTTCGCCCCGCTGGTCTACGCGCACAAGCCCGCGATGGCCGCGTGGCTCAACGACTGGGTTCGCGATTTCGCCCAGCGCACGCCGGAGGCGGTTCCCACCGCCACCATCTACCCCGAACCCGGCGTGGGCGACTACCTCGCTCGCGCGCTGGACGAGGGCGCCCGCTGCGTGAAGATGCACGTCCAGGTGGGGTCGTTCGACCCGCGCGACCCCTTGCTGGACCAGGCGTGGGGCCTGCTCGGCGAGACCGGCGTGCCGGTCGTCGTGCACTGCGGTAACGGTCCGATCTCCGGTGCCTACACCGGGCTGGACGTGTTCGAGGGCGTGCTGCGCAGGCATCCCAGGCTCACGGCGGTGCTGGCGCACGCCGGAATGCCCGACTACCTCGCGGCGTTGAACCTGGTGGAGCGCTATCCGCGGGTCCACCTGGACACGACCATGGTCGGTGTGGCGTTCAGCGAGAAGTTCGCGCCGCTGCCCAAGGACTGGGCAGCGCGGATCGCCTCGCACCCCGACCGGATCGTGCTGGGCACCGACTACCCGAACATCCCGTACCAGTACGCCGACCAGCTCGCGGTCATCGCCGATTGGGCGGGTGGCGACCCTCGGCTCGGCAAGCCCTTCCTGCGCGCGGTGCTGCACGACACACCGGCGAAGCTGCTGGGCTTGAAGGTATGAGGGATATGGGAATGATCGCCGGGGCCCGACGCGTTATCCTGTTGGACACCGGTTCGAAAACCGGTAGCAAGTGGAGCATGGACATGGGGGTGAACGGTTTCGACTCCGTACGTTGATCCTTGGGAAGCGTGCCGGTGCAGGCGGGAGACCACCGTGAGCGTCGCCGCAAACAAATAAGCGCCGACAAGAGTCAGCGCGAGTTCGCCCTCGCCGCCTGAGCGAGGAGCGACTCTGTCGGACCGGGAACGCCTCCGTCCCGGAATCCGGCATCAGCTAGGAGGCTCCTACCGCTGGGTTCGGTCGCGGGACCCAGCGGGACATCAAACAGCGACTGGGCTCGTCACACCGGCTAGTTCGCGTGATCGGTGGAGCCGAGTAGAGGCATAGCGGACTGCGCACGGAGAAGCCTTGGTGAAGCGACGGAGGACCCGGGTTCGATTCCCGGCACCTCCACGGACCTCGGGGCGAGGTGTGTTCGCGGAATGCGCGAACCATCTCGCCCCGTCGTGTTAGTTGCGGGGGCCGAGCCCCCGCAGGCCCCCACGGTGCGGTGGGCGCTTTGGCTTCGTTCCTCGCCCTTGTGGTGTTCCCGGCCTGGTCTTGGAAGAACCTCTCGCTCCTTCCGCTCCTCTCGCTCCTTCCTCGCCTCGGTGCTGTTTCTTGCCGGGTTCTCGCAGGTCTTCGGCTTCGTGCTGTTTTTTCTTCTTGCTCTTGCTTCTTCGTTCATGGGGTGACGATGGTGAAATCCGGGTTCGGGTTGGCCAGGTAGCTGAACATTTCGGTGATCCTCTTCGGGTTCCCGGTTGTTCTCGCGCGGCTTTGGGCGACCAGGTCGTCGGTGGTCGTGGTGCCCAGGAGGACCTTTCGGAGGTCTTGCTCTTCGAGGGTGACTTCGGCGTCGGGTTCGCCGGCCGCAGGACCGGTTCCTCTGATGTGGACCATGACCCCGTTGCGGAGGCGCTGGGTGTGCGACTCGCCGCCGTCGACGTTCCAGCGGATCGTGATGTCCGCGTCCCAGCACTTCGGACCGTCCACCCTGATGGCGAGAGCCGCGAAGAGCTGGTCCAGGTCCAGCGCGCGGAGCACGTCCGGTGACGCGGTCACCGTGGGCGTGCCGATCGGACCGTGGCGCAGTTCGTGGGCACCCATGAGGTAGAAGTTGCGCCAGGGACCGTTCTCGCAGCCGTAGCCGAGCTGCTCCAGGGCGTCCGCTTGCAGCGCCCGCGCCGCCTCGTGGTCGGGCCGGGCGAACACCACGTGGTTGACGACCTGCGCGACCCAGCGGAAGTCACCCTCTTCGAAGGACTCGCGGGCGCGTCGGACCACCTCGTCGGCGCCGCCCATGAACTCCACGTACCGCTCGGCGGCTTCGACAGGTGGGTGCTCCCACAGGTGGGCGGGGTTCCCGTCGAACCAGCCCAGGTACTTCTGGTAGACCGCCTTCGTGTTGTGGCTGACCGAGCCGTAGTACCCGTGGGTGTGCCAGGCGCGCTCCAGACCCGGAGGCATCTCGATCCGCTCGGCGATCTCCAGCGGAGTCATACCCGCGTTGATCATCCGCAGCGTCTGGTCGTGCAAGTAGGCGTAGAGGTCGCGCTGCTCGGTCAGGAACTCGACGACGCGGTCGCGGCCGACCACGGGCCAGTGGTGGGAGGCGAAGGCGATGTCGGAACCCTCGGCGAACAGGTCGATGGCCTCGGTGAGGTAGTCCGCCCAGGCGTGCGGGTCGCGCACCTCCGCTCCGCGCAGCGTCAGCAGGTTGTGCAGGTTGTGGGTGGCGTTCTCGGCCATGCACAGCGCGGCGTGGTCCGGGAAGTGGATGTTGAGCTCGGCCGGAGCCTCGGTGCCGGGGGTGAGCTGGAAGACCATCCGGATCCCGTCGACCGTCTCCGACTGGCCTGTCTCGGTGATGTCGTGGGTAGGCGGCACCATGCCGAGAGCGCCGGTCGAGGTGGTCGGGCCCAGCCCCGCGCCGATCTGCCCCCGCGGGCCCTTGGCCAGCGCGGCTCCGTACATGTAGCCCGCCCGGCGGGCCATGGCGGTGCCCGCGTAGACGTTCTCGCTGACCGCGTGCGCCAGGAATCCCCGCGGGGCGAGCACCGGGATCCCGGCCGCGAGCTCCGCGTCGGTGACGACACCGCGAACTCCGCCGAAGTGGTCGGCGTGGCTGTGCGTGTAGAGCACACCGGTCACCGGGCGGTCGCCGCGGTGGCTCCGGTAGAGCGAGAGCGCTGCGGCGGCCGTCTCCGCGGACAGCAGCGGGTCGATGACCAGGATTCCGCGGGAACCTTCCACGACCGTCATGTTGGACAGGTCGAAACCGCGCACCTGGTAGAGGCCCTCCACGACCTCGAAGAGACCGTGCTCGACGCACAACCGGCTCTGCCGCCACAGACTGGGGTTGGCCGTGTCCGGGCAGTCCTGGGCGAGGAATCCGTAGGCGTCCAGGTCCCACACGACCGCCCCCGACGAGTCGTGGATGAGCGGGTCCTCGGCGGTCCCGAGGAAGCCGCGACGAGCGTCGTTGAGGTCGCGGGTGTCGTCGAACGGGAACGTCTCCCGCACCTCCGCGTTGCCCGCCGCGATCGCCGGTCGAGCGGGCTGCGAGCCGTCTTCCAGGGACATCGAGACCTCCCGTTCGGCGGGTTCTGACGCCGCCTCCGCGACTCCCGGCCATCGTCACCGGCGACGTCCGCGGGCGCCAACCGGGCGCCGGAGCCGCGTGCCTACCCGTCCGGGTGATAGGAGCAGGCCCAGGTGGCAGGCGCGGGGTCGCGTTCGGAATGCGCGCGGGGCGCGGGAACCTACGCTCGGTTCGGGCGCGCGGGAGGGCGGTGCGGATGTCGGCGAACACGTCGGGGGAGCGTCGGGACGGGCCGGTTCCGCTGCTGCGCCACGCGCAGATCGCCTGCGTGTACCTGGCCGTGGGCGTGCTCGCGGTCCTCGCCCACACCGTTCGCGGCATGCTCGTGCTGGTGTTCCTCGGGTTCTTCCTCGCCCTCGGAGTGGAACCGGTGGTCGGCTGGTTGCAGCGGCATCGTTGGCGGCGCGGCCCGGCCGTCGGTGCGGTCGTGCTGGGCCTGCTGGTCGTCCTCGGAGTGGCGATCCTGCTGGTGCTCGTCCCCGCGTTCAGCCAGGTCGGCCACTTCGTGGAGCGCGTCCCGAGCCTGGTGTCCGGGGTCGGGACGAACCTCGGGTCCGGAGAGCTGCGCGCCCACCTGCGCGATCCGGCGTTGCACGAGCAGGTCAAGGCGGCGGCGAGCAGTGCGGCGAGCTTCGCCCTGCAGGCGCTCACCGCTGGATTCGCCGCGCTGGGAGTGGTTTTCGGCGGTGTCTTCGCCGCCTGCACCGCCGGCGCGCTGATGGTCTACTTCTCGCTCGCCATGCCCCGGCTCCACAGCGCCGTCGCACGCTTCGGCGAAGGGCATCCGGGCCGGGCGGACGCCGTGCTCGCCGCGATGGGCCGGGTCGGCGGCTACGTGACCGGTCAGGTCGTCGTGTCGTTGTGCGCCGGGGCTGCTTCGTACGTGTTCTTCCTGGTCGCGGGCGTGCCCTATCCCGCGTTGCTCGCCGTGGTGGTCGCACTGCTGGACACGATCCCGCAGATCGGCGCGACGCTCGCCTCGCTGGCCGCGACGCTGGTGGCGCTGAGCCAGGGGCTCTCGCTGGCCGTCATCACGCTGCTGTTCTTCGTCGCCTACCAGGCGGTCGAGAACTACCTGATCGCCCCGCGGGTGTTCGCCCGGACCGTCGAGCTGAGCCCGCTGGGGGCGTTCGTCGCGATCCTCGTCGGAGGTGCACTGGCCGGTGTGCTCGGCGCGATGCTCGCGCTCCCCGTGGCCGCCGCGTTGAAGATCCTCGTCCGCCACGCCCGGGTCGAGATGCGGGGGAGTGCGACGTGAGCCCCCGCGCGACGGTGAGCCGGGTCGAAAGTCCTCGTCAGGCTGCGGATCAGGGGAATCGGAGTGATGCTTGCCCGACAACACCTCGGCAAGGAGGAGGCGTTCGAAATGTCCAGTCCGAACACGGGACAACAGGCCGGCGGCGAGCGGCCGACCGAGCGGCAGACGTCCGAGCAGCGCCAGGCACCCGAGCAACGGCAAGCGTCCGAGCCGCGGCACGCGGCCGAGCCGCAGCAGGCGAGTGAACAGCAGCAGGTGGTCGGGGAGCGGCGGGAATGGGCGATGTCCAGGGCCCGGTCGGATGCCAGGGGAGCAGGATGGCTGGCCTTCGGTGGCTGGGTGCTGGTGCTGGCCGGTGCGTTCAACATCATCGCCGGGCTGACGGCGCTGTTCCGCGCCGACTACTTCGTGGTCGGCGGCGGCGAGCTGCTGCTGTTCGACTTCGGCGTGTGGGGATACATCTGGCTGGCCTTCGGCCTCCTGCAGCTGCTGGCCGGTGCGGGTTGCCTCGCCGGGCAGCGGTGGGCACGGATGACAGGGATCGGCCTGGCCGGGTTGTCGGCCATCGGGCACCTCGCCTTCCTGGCGGCCTTCCCGCTCTGGGAACTCGCCTCGATCGCGCTCGCGGTGCTGGTCATGTACGCCCTGGTGGTTCCGGACAAGGACGCCGTCGCCTGAGTCCGGCGGGACGCAGCGGCGGTTCTGGTCCGAACCCCCCATGACCGGAATCCGTTCTGTCCGGTCGGTTCGGACCAGAACCGCCAGCGGTCGACGTCCCTCGACCACCCGCCGCGCGGGCCGGGCCGTCTCGCCCCGGTCCGCTTTGTGGTGAGTGGGACGGAAGCGCTCGATTTGAAACGAACAGATTTCAGATTCTCCCCGTGATGTGAATCCACTCACAGCGATTTGCGTGACATCTGGCCTAGGTTTGCCCCCATTCGGAGTAGCGCTCATTCCGCTACGACCACTCCGATTGACGGGAGCCGATGTGGGTGAGACAACGGGCGGCCGAACCCGCTGGCACGTGTTCGGGCTGGTGCTGCTGGTCGGGATCTTCGGCGTCGGTCTGATGTTCACGGGTCTGTCGCAGGGCGCGATCGCGGCCTCGTTCGCCGTCGCCGGGACCAGCTACAAGGCCTCGGCCGACAGGCTCGACGCGCAAGGCGTCGTGCAGTACGGCTCGGTCGACCGCAGCGCCGACCAGGCCCATCCGGTGCTGGTCAACGGGTTCCGGAAGGCCGAGCTGGACAACTTCTGCCAGTCCATCGTGGTCCCTGGGCTGCCCGCGGTCGGCGACATCACCGTGAAGATCGCCGCGCCGGGCGGCATGAGCGCGGACAACCTGGTGCTCGGCATCCAGGAGGTCACCGGCGATCTCACCCTGAACAACGTCGAGATCGGCCGAGACGCCGGAACCATGGACAAGGGCCCCAACGGCGCGATCGGCGGTGCGGGGACGTTCGGCATCCAGGCCGACAGCACGCAGATCACGGGTCTGCGCCAGGTCGCCTGGTCCACCACGGCGTCCACGCTCAAGCTCAACCAGGTGCAGATCAAGGCCGCCGCCGGCCGCGACGAGTGCTTCTGACCGGGGGTGATCTCATGGCTGCGAACAGCACCAACCGCGCGAAGTTCCGCCGGTGGAGGCGTTCTCGCCCGTTCTGGGCCGGTTTCTGCACGCTGGCGGCGGGACTGCTGATCCTGTTCCCGCCGTACGCCTCGCTGAAGTTCGGCGACATCGTCGTCTCGCTGAACACGCTGACCGGGATCTCCGCGATGGTCATCGGGGTTCTGCTGGTGTGCTGCGGACTGTCGTTCTGGACCCGGCAGGAGTTCCGCGTTCCCGCCGGAGTCGTGGCGCTGCTGCTGTCGGTGGCCGCGATCGTGACGGCCAACCTCGGGTCGTTCCTGCTCGGAACCCTGCTCGGAGTGGTGGGCGCGGCGCTCGGCCTCGCCTGGACGCCCAAGCCGCGTCAGCGCGCGGCGGTCGAGGACGCCGATGCCTCCGCCAGCCCGGCCGGGGTCGCCGGAGGGCATGCGTGAGTTCGCCGGGACTTCGCCTGCTCGCGGGCGTGCTCGGTCCGCTGCTGGCGCTGGGCGTGCTCGCTCCGGCGGCCTCCGCGCAGGACTCTCCGGCTCCGGTGCCTGCTCCAGCCCCGGCACCCGCTCCGGCACCCCCTCCGGCTCCGAAACCGCCTGCGCTGCCGCCCGCCGGGGACTCCGACACCACGCCCGGCCCCGGTCGGTCGTGGACGATGACGGCCAGCGCCCTGAAGCTCGTCGGCTCGCGGTATCGCGGCGTCGTCGAGCGCGACGGGGTGCGGACGCTGCACTTCACGGTCGACCGCCTGGAGATCACCGATCTCGTGCAGCGCGGCGACCTGGGCAACGGCAAGATCCTCCGCACGGCGGCCCGTCCGGGCAGCGTGTCGCAGGTGGTCAACGGCCCGGTCGAGCTCTACGCGCAGGAGCTCACCGGAACCCTGGCCATCGCCCGCACCACGCTCACGGCGGAGTCGCTGGCCATGCCCGACCTGGACCTCGGGTTCCTGCGGCTGCCGGAGCTGACCTTCACCGACGCGATCGTCCGCAACACCGACCTCGCCGGTGGCACGCTGACCATCCCCGGCGGTCGGATCGGCATGGAGTGATGTTCACGCGCGGGCGCGGTGCAGGAGGTGCAGGAAGTACGGGGTGCCGATGAGCGCTGTGATCAGCCCGGCGGGCAGCTGGTCGGGTGCGATCGCGGTGCGGCCCACCGCGTCCGCCGCGCACACCAGGATCGCGCCCAGCAGGGCCGCGACCGGCAACGACCTGCTGTGCCTGCGGCCGACGACCGCCCGAGCCGCGTGGGGTGCCACCAGGCCGGCGAAGGCGATGACACCGATGGCCGCGACCGCCGCGCCGGTCAGCAGCACCGCGCACAGCAGCAGCCCGAGCCGCGCCCGGGGCACCGGAACGCCCAGCACGCGGGGAGTTTCGTCGTCGAGCGAGAGCAGGTCGAGTTCGCTGCGGGCGCCGATGAGCAGCGGGACCGCGACGACGATCGCCAGCGCGATCGGCACCAGGTGCTCCGGGAGCCGCCCGTAGGTGGAGCCGCCCAGCCAGGTCAGCGCCTTGGTCTCGTTCCACGGGTCGGTCAGGGTGATGAGCAGCGTGATCAGCGCTTGAGTGCCGGCCTGCATCCCGAATCCGATGAGCACCAGGCGCTCGCTGGAGAACCCGCCGCGCGCCGCCACCGCGAACACCACGGCCGCGGCCAGGGCCGCGCCGACACCGGCCGCCGTCGCCCGGGCCCAGAAACCGAGCGCGGGAGCGAACGTGATCACCGCGACCGCGCCGACCCCCGCGCCGCCGGAGGTCCCGAGAATGCCCGGCTCCGCCAAGGGGTTTCGGGTGACCGCCTGGATCGCCGCACCCGCCAGGGCCAGGGCGGCGCCCGCCAGCAGTGCGGCGAGGACGCGTGGCACGCGGTTGCCCATCACGTTCGACACGATCGGCCCAGCCTGTCCGCCGAGCCAGTTGCCGACGTCGCCGAGCAGCAGGATCCGGTCTCCCAGCAGCACCGACGCGACCACGACCAGCGCTGCGAGGAGCACGAGACCGGCCAGCACGAGACGGAACCGCAGCGCGCTCACCGCTCCTCGCGCGCCCGCCGCCGGAGGCTCGGACACCGTGCCCGACACGCGGATCCCACGCGCCAGCACCACCAGGAACACCACGCCGAGCAACGTCGTCACCACGCCCGCCGGAACCTCCAGCGCGCCGTGCGCACCGATCACCGCGCGCAGCAGGACGTCCGCGCCGAGCAGCAGCACCACGCCCGTCGCGGCCGAGACCGGGATCAGCGCGACGTGCCGGTGCAGGCCGGGCACGACGTTCGCGGCCAGCCGCACCAGGGCCGGTGCGGCCAGTCCGACGAAACCGATCGGCCCGGCGAGGGTGACGGCTGAGGCGGCCATCAGCACCGCCAGCGCCACCGCGCCGAGCCGAATCCGTCCGACGTGGACGCCCAGGGTCCGCGCGTGGTCGTCGCCGAGGTGGATCAGGTCGAGCTTGCGGGCCAGCACCAGCAGCCAGAGCAGCGCCACGAGCACCACCGGGGCCAGCGCGCGGACACCGTCCAGACCGTTCTGGCTCAGCGAACCCGCACCCCAGGCGAACAGGCCCTGCGTCTCCTCGGAGAACAGCAGCAGCAACATCTGCGTCACCGAGCTCATCGCCAGCGCGAGCGCCGTGCCCGCCAGCACCAGCCGCACGATCCCGGTGCCGCCGGTGCCCGAGAGCCCCAGGACCACCAGCGCGGCGCACAGACCACCGGCGAACGCGATCCCCGCCATGCCCAGCAGCGGGACGGACGCGCCGAACGCCGCGACGGCGACGATCGCCAGGTGGGCGCCCGCGGACACCGCCAGCGTGTCGGGCGCGGCCATGATGTTGCGCGACACCGATTGCAGCACCGCTCCGGCCGCCCCGAGGGCGGCTCCCACCAGCGTCGCCGCCAGCAGGCGGGGGAGGCGGGACTGGAGGATCACTGCCGCGTGCGCGTCCGGGTTCAGCACGTCGACGTCGGCCGTGCCCTGCGTCAGGTGCAGCAGCGAACCGGCAGCGATGAGCGCGACCAGCCCGACGACGACCAGCGGCAGCCGGGGTTTCACGCCTGGACCGCGGCGATGGCCGCGTCGACGAACCGCTCCATCGACTTCGGGCCGCCGAACGTCCACAGCGGACCGGGCAGGTGGTGGACCTCGCCGCGCCGCACGAACGGCAGGCTCGTCCAGATCGGGTTGCCCGCGAGGTTCTCGGCGAACGGGTCACCGGAGGTGGCGTTGTACCAGAACGGGACGTCGCCGAGCGTCGTCAGGCCCTCGACGTCGGTCTGCGCGAGCCCGTAGGCCGGGTCGCCCTCCATCCGCCAGGCGCTGGGCAGCCCGATCCGGTCGAAGACCGACCCGACCAGCGAGCCGCTGGTGTAGGGGCGGATGGTGACCGAGCCGGCGTTGACGTAGGCGTCGGCGAAGGCCACCGGCTTGCCGGACATGCCCGCCTGCTGGACCGCGGTCCTGCCCTGCTCGATCTTGGCGTCGAACTCGGACTTCAGGCGTGCGGCGGCGTTCTCGGTTCCGGTGGCCTTCGCGAGCAGGTCGACGTTGCCGAACATGGCGCCGATCGGGTCCTGCGCGTTCCCGCCCGGGATGACGACGACCGGGACCTTCGCCTCGATCTGCGCGAGCGCGCCCTCCGGGAGGTCGCCGGTGACGACGACGAGGTCCAGGTCGAGCGAGCCGAGCGCGTCGATGCTCGGCTCGCCGCGGGTGCCGATGTCGGCGACCGAGGCGTCCAGCGGGGCGGCGGTCGAGTACCGGCCGTATCCCCGCACGTCGGAGATGGCGGTGGGCATGACGCCGAGGGAGACCAGGTATTCGGCGGCGTTCCACTCGGTGGCCGCTACCCGCTTGGCGGGGTGGTCGAGCCGGACCTCCTCGCCGCGCGAGTCCACGACGCTCACCGGCGGGCCGCCGGCCTCCGATGCCGGGCCCGTCGGTGCCTCGGTCGTGCCGCAGGCCGTCGACGTCGCGGCGAGGGCGAGGGCGGTGACGATGAACGCACGTCTGGTGCGCATGGTGACTCCCTGGGGGCTAGAGCGAGGCGGTGTTGAAGCGTCCGACCGCGCGGGTGTGGATGCGTCCGTCGGCGCGGTGGACCTCCACCTCGATGCCGTAGGCGCGGGTGAGGTTGGCGCTGGTCAGCACGTCGTCCGGGGTTCCTTCCGCGCTGACGCGGCCGTTCTCGAGCAGCAGCAGGCGGTCGGCGACGGCGGCGGCCTGGTCGAGGTCGTGCAGGACGACGCCGACGCCGACGCCGTGCTGATCGGCGAGATCGCGCACCACGTCGAGGATCTCGACCTGGTAGCGCAGGTCCAGGAACGTCGTCGGCTCGTCGAGCAGCAGCAGTCCGGTGTCCTGCGCGAGACACCCCGCGAGCCAGGTGCGTTGGGCCTGACCACCGGACAGCGCCTGGACCGGGCGGTCGGCGATCGCGCTGAGCCCGGTGAGCTCCATCGCCCGCTCGACCGCGGCCGGGCCGTCCGGATCGTGCCCGGTCCAGCGGGAGCGGTGCGGGTGCCGGCCGAACTCCACGAGTTCCCGCACGGACAACCCGCCGGGCGCGGTGCGCTGCTGCGACAGCAGGGTGATCCGCTGGGCGAGGTCCTTGGCGGACAGGGCGCGCAGGTCGGTGCCGTCGGCGAACCGGACCTCGCCCGACGTCGGCGGGTGCAGTCGCGCGAGCGCGCGCAGGAACGTCGACTTCCCGCTGCCGTTCGGGCCGATCAGCGCGGTGACGGTCCCGGCGCGCAACGTCACCGATGCGGTGTGGACGACGACGTCGCGCCCGTAGGCGACGTCGATCTCCTGCGCGGACAGCCCGACCGAGGCCTGCGATGAGTAGCGCGACACACCATCACACTAAAGTGAGCCTTGCCTAAGCTTCAAGGCGGGGGTCGACATCCGGACGATTGTGGTCCGCACCGTCCCTGATCGATGTTTGAGGTGCCAGGTCGACTCGGACCACAATTGCCCGTTGTCGCGGCTGCCGCTGTTCCGGGGCCGTCGACGGAGCCGAGGTGGAGGCCCGCTCCGACGGTGCCGGGTGGCCGCGCTCGTGCCCACCGCCACGACCCCGGTACTGGAGCCGCTGCGATGCACGTCCCCGCCGAGATCCCCGCGGGCCGCTACCGGCTCCGCCGCTGGCGACCGTCCGACGCCGAGCAGGTCTTCCAGGCGTGCCAGGACCCCGAGATCCAGCGCTGGACGACGATTCCGGTTCCCTACACCGAGGAGCACGCCGAAGGCTTCCTCGCCGACGCCGGAGGTTCCCCGCTGTTCGCGGTGACCGAGCACGGCGACGACGTGCTCGGCTCGTTCGGGCTGGTCGCCGTCGAGGACGACCGCGCCGAGGTCGGCTGCTGGGTCGCCCCCTGGGCCCGCAGGCTCGGGGTGGGGGAGTCCGCGGGACGCGCCCTGGCGGACTGGGCGCTCGACGACACCGGGCTGACCAGGCTGGAGTGGGTCGCGGACGCCGCCAACGGAGCCTCGCTGCGGCTGGCCGAGCGGATCGGGTTCACGCCCGCCCGGATGTTGCCCGGCCACCTGGAGAACCGCGACGGCACCTTCTCGGACGCCGTGCTCGCGGTGTTGCGCGAGGCCCGCTGACGTTCGACCCCACCGCGTCGTCACCGGATTCCGGCGCCACCTCACCGGTTTCGGCCACCGAACGGCTCGATGCGGTCGGCCGTCCGCGCCGCCGCCGAGGCCGTCCACGCGGTCCGCGCGCAGGTCAGCCCGCCCGCCGACGTCGAATCCGAGACCCCGGAGGAGACCGCCCGGCTGGTCCTCGACACCCTGGGGCGATGATGACGGTGAACAGGCGCTGAAACCGAGCGTGGCAGAATGCGCGTGTTCGAAAAACCCAGAGTATCCACACGACCACGGGCGATGAAGGGTTCGGAACCGGTGACCGAGAGCAGCACCCCGACGATGCAGGACGCGCT
The DNA here is from genome assembly GCF_040676935.1 of Saccharopolyspora sp. NPDC049426. NCBI lineage: Bacteria > Bacillati > Actinomycetota > Actinomycetes > Pseudonocardiales > Pseudonocardiaceae > Saccharopolyspora > Saccharopolyspora sp. NPDC049426. Next base: position 309,999 of record NZ_JBFAPZ010000006.1, read on the forward strand.
GCTGGCGCTGCAACGCTACTGGACCGAACGAGGTTGCATGATCATGCAGCCGTTCAACACCGAGGTCGGAGCCGGTACCGCCAACCCCGCCACGATGCTGCGGGTGCTCGGTCCGGAGCCCTGGCACGTCGGGTACGTCGAGCCCAGCGTTCGCCCCGACGACGCCCGCTACGGCGAGAACCCGAACCGCCTGCAGACCCACACCCAGTTCCAGGTGATCCTCAAGCCCGACCCGGGCAACCCGCAGGAGCTCTACCTGGGCAGCCTGGAAGCGCTCGGCGTGGACACCGAGGCGCACGACATCCGCTTCGTGGAGGACAACTGGGCCTCCCCGGCGCTGGGCGCCTGGGGCCTGGGCTGGGAGGTCTGGCTCGACGGGCTGGAGATCTCGCAGTTCACCTACTTCCAGCAGGCCGGTGGCCTGGTGCTCGACCCGGTGTCGGTGGAGATCACCTACGGCATCGAGCGCATCATCATGGCGCTGCAGGGCGTCGACCACTTCAAGGACATCCGCTACTCCGACGGCGTCTCCTACGGCGAGATCTTCGGCCAGTCCGAGTACGAGATGAGCCGCTACTACCTCGACGACGCCGACATCGAGGCCACCCACCGCATGTTCGACACCAGCGCCGCCGAGGCGGACCGGCTGCTGGACCTGCGGCTCCCCTCCCCGGCGTACGTGCACGTGCTCAAGTGCAGCCACATGTTCAACGTGCTCGACGCGCGCGGTGCCATCAGCACCACCGAGCGCGCCAAGGCGTTCGGGCAGATGCGCAGCCTCACCCGCCGCGTTGCCCAGCTGTGGGCCGAGCGCCGCGAGGAGCTCGGCCACCCGCTCGGCGTGGTCGAGGCGGCGCCCGCCGCGACGGCCGGTGAGCTGCCGACGGTGAGCGAACCGGCGACGCTGCTGTTCGAGATCGGCCTGGAAGAGCTCCCGCACGCGGACGTGTCCACGATGGCCGGTTCGGTGCGGGACTCGCTGGAGTCCAAGCTCGCCGGAACCCGCCTGGCGCACGGCGAGATCAACGCCTGCGCGACGCCGCGCCGGATCATCGTGCAGGTCGCCGACGTCGCTCCGGCCGAGCCGGACGCCGAGCGCACCGTGCGCGGCCCGAAGACCTCCGCCGCCTTCGGCGAGGACGGCACGCCCACCAAGGCCGCCCAGGGCTTCGCGGGCAAGCACGGCGTCTCTCCCGAGGAGCTCAGCCGGGTCGAGGCCGACGGCGTCGAGCACGTCGCCGTGGTGCGCACCGAGCAGGGCCGCACCGCCCCGGTCGTGCTGGCCGACCTGCTCGCCAAGCTGGTGGGCGAGCTGCGCGCCGACAAGAACATGCGCTGGCGCGACCCGAAGCTGTCCTTCAGTCGGCCGGTCCGCTGGCTGCTCGCGCTGCTCGGCGAAACCCCGCTGCCGGTGGCGGTGTCCTCGCTGGTCAGCGGCACCACGACCCGCGTGCACCGCACCGCCGCCGAGCCCGAGGTGCAGGTGACCTCCGCCGACGGCTACCTGGAGTTCCTGGCCGGGCACGGCATCGTCGCCGACGCCGCCGAGCGTCGTCGCACGATCGTCGGCGCCGCCACCGAGCTCGCGGCGAGCGTCGGCGGCACCGTCGACTTCGCCGGTGAGGCCGGGCTGGTCGACGAGGTCACCAACCTCGTCGAGCGGCCCAACCCGATCCTGGGCGGCTTCGCCGAGCGCTACCTGGAACTGCCCGAGCAGATCCTCACCACCGTGATGCGCAAGCACCAGCGCTACCTGCCGGTGCGCGGCGAGAGCGGCCTGCTGCCGCACTTCGTGGCCGTCGCCAACGGCGACTGCGACGTCGACCTCGTCCGCGAGGGCAACGAGTCGGTGCTGCGGGCCCGCTACGAGGACGCCGCGTTCTTCTGGCGCGCCGACCTCAAGCGCAAGCCCGAGGAGCTGCGCGAGGGCCTGCACAAGCTGACGTTCGAGGAGCGCCTGGGGTCGATGGCCGACCGCGCCGACCGCATCGCCCGGGTCGGTGTCGCCCTCGGCGCCACGACCGGGCTGTCCGGAGCGGACCAGGAGACCGTCGCGCGCGCCGGTGCGCTGGCGAAGTTCGACCTCGCCTCGCAGATGGTCGTCGAGCTCTCCGGCCTGGCGGGCACCATGGCCCGCGAGTACGCGCTGCGCGCGGGCGAAACCCCCGCCGTGGCAACGGCTCTGGCCGAGATGGAGCAGCCGCGCGGAGCCGGTGACAAGCTCCCGGAGAGCAACCCGGGCGCGGTGCTGGCGCTGGCCGACCGGTTCGACCTGCTCGCGAGCCTGTTCGCGATCGGTGCCAACCCGACCGGCAGCTCCGACCCGTTCGGCCTCCGCCGTGCCGCCGGTGGTGTCGTGACGATCCTGCGCGCCACCCCCGCTGCCAGCGCCATCACGCTGCGGGCGGGTCTGGAGGCCGCCAGCGCCGAGGTCGCCTCGCAGGGTTCCACGCTCAGCGATGAGGCCCTGGCCGAGGCGCACGAGTTCATCGTCCGCCGCTACGAGCAGCAGCTGCTCGACGCCGACCACGAGCACCGGCTCGTGCAGGCGGTCCTCCCGCTCGCCGACGCCCCGGCGGTGGCCGACACCACGCTGGCCGAGCTGGAGAAGCGGATCAACGACGAGGACTTCGCCGCGCTGGTCGCCGTGATCCAGCGGGCCCGCCGCATCGTCCCGGAGGGCACCGAGCCCGCCTACGACGCGGACCGCCTCACCGATCAGGCCGAGCGCGACCTGCACGCCGCCGTCGCCGAGGTGTCCGACAGGTTGTCGGACACCACGACCCTCGCCGAGTTCACCACGATCGCCGGGCCGCTGGTGGCCCCGATCAACACGTTCTTCGACGAGGTCATGGTCATGGCCGAGGACTCCGAGCTCCGCAAGGCCCGCCTCGGCCTGCTGGCCACCATCACGGGCCTCGCGGACGCGGTCCTCGACTGGCGAGCCCTCTGACGCGCACCTCCGACGGGGTCCGGATCCTTCGAGGAACCGGGCCCCGTCGGCGTGCGGGTGCTGCTCAGTCCGTCAGAGCGAGGGCGGGGAGGTCGGCGTCGCTGGTGCCCACCACGACCTGCCCGTGCAGGTAGGGGACGCGCAGTGCGCTGAGGCCGTCGACGCTGATCCGGGTGCCCGCGGTGGTGACCCCGGCGAAGGCGATCTCCACGGCCTCGGGAACGGCGGCCTCGGCCCGGTCCCAGCTTTCCCTGGGACTGGTGCCCTTGAGCTCCTCGTGCGTCTTGTCCCGGAACCGCAGGAAGTTGCTCAGCACCTCGGGCAGCAGGTGGTCCTCGACCGCCTCGCCGGCCATCGGGATGCTGGTGATCACCACGAAGTCCGGGAAGCGGCCGGTGCCGTAGGCCAGGCGCACGTCCCGGAGCTGCGGACCGAGCCCGGAGGTGCCGACGACCGCGCGTTCTCCGGGGCCGTCGGCGAGCACCGCGAGCGGGTGGCCGAGCGCGAACGCCGCCTCGGCGACGGTGAGCCTGGTCTTGTGCGAGATGTGGACCAGCCGCAGGGCGTCGTCGTAGCTGCGGCCGGTCGTGGCGGCGAGCTCGCGGGCCTGGTCTTCATCTGACGGTCGGGTCATCGGGCGGGTCTCCCCAGGGGCGTTCGGACGTTGCTCGAACGCTAGCGACGCCCCCGTTCGGACCCAACCCCGAGATTCGACCCTGACTTCTCTGACCTGCGACGAACTCGCGAACATCAGGGTCAGCAGGCGTCCATGCCCGCCACGTCCTCCAGGCCGAAGTCGGCGAGGTACCCGTCGTCCTTGAACGCGAAGACGTAGCGCGCTCCCGGGCGCAGCGGAACGTCCGCGCCGTAGGTGAAGTCCGTCGGCGGCACCTCGTGCAGGCCCGGGTAGATCGCCCGGACCTGGTCGAGGGTCTGGCCGAACCCGGCGCCCTCGGGCGTCCGCATTCTGTCGGTGCCCTGGATCTCCACCACGCCGCGGGTGGGGTGGACGAACACGCCGTTGCCCGGGTGGCCCTGACCCTCCTCGGGCCGGAGGTCGAGGACGTTGCAGCCCTGCGCCGGTTCTCCGGGCGTCTCGTCGACGACCAGGCCGGTGGCCAGCGCGTCCTGCTCGGACTGGCCCAGGCACAGCGTCTTGTAGCAGTCCGGGCCGATCGGGACGGGTTCGTCCGCGGCGCTCGCGAGTCCGGTGCCCCCAGCGGTCAGCGCCGCGGCCAACGCACCCGCGATCCCCAGTGCTCGTCGCATGTTCACTCCCCAGTGAGTCGGTACGTCCAACACCCGGCAGACGTCCCGCGCACCCCGGAGGTTGCCGAGGGACACCCCGCGATTCAGTTCGAGGAGCGATCGTTTTCGCTTGGTGGAGGCCGGGTTCCGCTCAGTCGAGTTCGATGGGGACGGTGCCGAGGACCCCGTAGCTGACGGCCCAGTACACGACGTAACCGGCGAGCAGCACGAAGCCGTGCCAGCGGCGCAGGTGCCCGGTGGACAGGAAGTACGCGGCCAGCGCGGTGAGCACCACCAGCGCGGGCAGGTGCCAGCTGAGCACGCTCGAATCCACCACGAGACCCCCTGCGAGCAGGATGATCCCGAGCTTGCCGGTCACCGAGAACACGACGCTGCCGATGACGTTGCCGACGCCGATCTCCGGAGCTCCGCGTCGGGTGGGTTCGACGGTGAGGAAGATGTCCTCGACGGTCAGCACGAGCGTGGCGATGGTGGCGCCGAACAGGGTCCCTTCGAGGCCGAACTCCTCCAGGATCCCCTCGGTGCCCATGCCGGTGACCCACGCGCCCGCGATGAGCCCGACCAGCGCGAGGAGCGCGAGCGCGGCACCAGCCCAGCCGGGCAGCCTGCGCGCTTCGGCGAAGGGCATCCGGTCGGCGAAGCCGGGCTCCTTCGGCACGTCCGGGGGCAGCTCGGCGACCGCGGTCCCGCGGCCCTCGCGGGTCGTCGCGAACGCCTCGTACAGCTCGGCGTCGCGGAACACCGGTCGCGCACCTCGGGATTCGCGCACCACGACGTAGCCGAGGAACGCCACGAACAGCGCCAGCAGCACCAGGCCGATGGCCACGTTCATCGGCGCGAACGCCACGAAACCGATCAGGACCAGCGGGGCGACGGCGAACAGCGCCAGGTAGTCGCGCGGGATGTTCACCTTCGTCGGCGTGAGGATCGCGGCCAGGGCGAGCACGATCCCGGGCAGGGAGAGCGCTGTGCCGAACACGATCCCCAGCGCGACGCCGTCGAGCTCCTCGACGTTGAGCGCCACGCCGAGGAAGATGTCGTCGAATTCGATACCGGTGAAGATGATGGCGAGCAGGAACAGGGAGATGCGGAGCCCGGCGGCCATTCCGACGAGATATCCGACGAGCTTCTCGGCGCTGTAGATCAGCAGTGCCGCGCCGGCGGCGAAGATCAGTATCGATTCCATTGGCGCCTCGCAACATCGTGCCGATGGTGCTCGCTGGTCAAACCACCATCGCGTCGCCGAGGTCCGGTGGCAACCCGTTGCTCGACGGGCGGAATCGCATTCGCAACGAACGGGTGGTCGAGCGCAACCGGCGGTGGGCAGTTGCGGCGATGCGGGAGACTGTGGGTGTGACGGCTGGGGCGTGGTTGATGCTGGTGTACCGGGTTCCGGGGGAGCCGACGAGGCTGCGGGCGACGGTGTGGCGCCGGCTGAAGGCCGCCGGGGCGGTGTACCTGGCGAACTCGGTGGCCGTGCTGCCGGAATCGGGCGAGGCCGAGCGGGCCCTGCGCAAGCTGCGGGCCGAGATCGAGCACATGGGCGGCACCGGGCAGCTGCTGCGGGCCGAGGCCCTGGCGGGGCAGGACGAGGTCGTCGCCGCGTTCAACGGTGCCCGGGACGCCGAATACGAGGAGATCCTGTCGCGGTGCGAGGACTTCCAGGCCGAGATCGCCAAGGAGACCAAGGCGGGCAAGTTCACCTACGCGGAGCTGGAGGAGAACGAGGAGGACCTCGCCAAGCTCCGCCGCTGGCTGGACAAGATCCGCGTCCGCGACACCCTCGGCGCCCCGCGCGCGGTGGAGACCGTCGCGGCCGTGGACGGCTGCGCTCGGGCCCTGGACGCCTTCGCCGAACGCGTGTACGCGGCTGAGACGAGCACCTGACCGGATGGCGTCGCTCACCAACCCTACCTGCGGCGTCTAACGGCCGTTACACTCCTGGCATGACACTGGTGACTGCCCTGCTGAGCCTCGCCGCGGGTGTGCTGCTGGCCTGGCTGGCGCTCGTGGTGGTCCTGCTGGTGATGTGCCCGCGCAAGGGCGTGCTGTCCGAGGCGCTGCAGCTGCTGCCGGACACCCTGCGCCTGCTGCGCAGGCTGGCCGCCGACCCCGAGATGCCGCGCGGTGTGCGGGTGCGGCTCGGCGCCCTGCTGGCCTACCTCGCGCTGCCGTTCGACCTGGTGCCCGACTTCGTCCCGGTGCTGGGCTACGCCGACGACGCGATCGTCGTGGTGGCGGTGCTGCGATCCGTGGTGCGCCTGGCGGGTGCTGACGCCGTGCACCGGCACTGGCCGGGTTCGGACGAGGGGTTCGCGGCGTTGTCGCGGCTCGCGGGTCTGCCGCAGCGCACCCTCGACTAGCGCGGATTTCACGCTTTTGGAATAACCCATCGAGATTATCGGGTCGATTGTGCGGAAATGCCGCCCGAATTTCTTGCGCGGAAACCCCGGACCCGAGGAAACTCGGTCCATCCATTCGGTCTTGTTCTTCGGGGGTGAAATCCGGTGCGGTTCGACGTGCTGGGGCCGGTTCGAGTGCGGCACGGCACCGCGGAGGTACCGGTTCCAGGGCTGTTGCGGCAACGCCTGCTCGCCCTGCTCCTCGCCCACGCCAACACACCGATCTCGGCCGAGTGGCTCTCGGCCGCGCTGTGGGGCGGCGAGCCGGAGCGGCGCGGCGGCAGCAAGCTGCACCTGCTGGTCCACCGGCTGCGCAAGACCCTCGGCGAACCGGAACGCCTGGTCTCCGACGCGGGCGGCTACTGGATGCACGTCGAACCCGACGAGCTCGACGTGGAGCGCTTCGAAACGCTGCTGGACCTCGCCGAACGCAACTTCGACCCGCAGCGCCGAGCCGACATGCTGCGCCAAGCCCTGCGCTTGTGGCGCGGAACCCCGTACCAGGACCTCGACCTGACCGAGCTGGCCGGCGAGGCGCAGCGCATCGACGAACGACGCCTGGTCGCGCTGGAACAGCTGCACGCGGCCGAACTCGACTGCGGCAGGCACGCTTTCATCATCGCCGAGCTCACCGAGCTGGTGCGCGAGAACCCGCTGCGGGAACGCCTGCACGCGCTGCTGATGACGGCCCTGTACCGCTCGGGCAGGCAGGCCGACGCGCTGGCGGTCTACCGGCGCGCGCGCCGCACCGTCGTCGACGAGCTGGGACTGGAACCGGGCCACGCGCTGCGGGAGCTCGAACAGCGCATCCTCGCCGGCGAGCACATCGAGTTCGAGCCGCCCACCGCGCGCCCGGTGACGCGCCCCGCGCAACTCCCGCACGACGTACCGGGTTTCGTCGGCCGCGACGCCGCGCTGGCCGAACTCGACCGGCTCAGCGAGAAGCCCGAGGTGCCCATCGCCGTGGTCGCGGGTACCGCGGGGGTCGGCAAGTCCGCGCTGGTGACGCACTGGGCGCACGCCGCGCGGGACCGCTTCCCGGACGGGCAGCTCCACGTCGACCTGCGCGGCTACGGCCCGGACCAGCCGCTGACCACCACCGAGGTGCTGGCCGGATTCCTGCGCGCCCTGGGCATTCCCGGCGATGCGATCCCCGCCGACGCCACCGAGCGCGCCGCCCGCTTCCGCACCGTGGTCGACCAGCGGCGGATGCTCATCGTGCTGGACAACGCCGCCGCACCCGGCCAGATCCGCCCGCTGCTGCCCGGAACCCCCACGAGCTTCGTGGTCGTCACGAGCCGCGATTCGCTGTCCGGGCTCAGCGCCCGCGACGGCGCGTACCGGCTCGTGCTCGACCGCATGGAGGCCGACGAGGCGCACGCGCTGCTCACCGACCGGCTCGGCGAGCAGGTCATGAGCGCCGAGACCGCCCAGCCGCTGATCGAGCGGTGCGCCCGGCTGCCGCTGGCGCTGCGGGTCGCCGCCGAGCGCATCCACCAGAGCACCAGCCGCGACGTGGGTGAGCTGCTGGAAGACCTCACCGACGAGCAGCGCGGACTGGACGCGCTGGACACCGGCGACGAGCACACCTCGGTGCGCGCGGTGTTCTCCTGGTCCTACCGGAACCTGCCCGAGGACGCGGCCCGCCTGTTCCGGCTCTACGGCTTCACCTGCAGGCACGCCGGCCACCGCGTCGGCGTCTTCGCTCTCACCGCCCTGCTGGGCGCCGACGACGTGCAGACCACGCGGCGCCTGCTGGACGTGCTGGTCCGCGCGCACCTGCTCACCGAGGTCAGCTACGGCCGCTACGAGATGCACGCGCTGCTCGGCGACTACGCGGCCGAACTCGCCGAGCTGGAGCAGGACCGACCGGCGATCGTGGCCCGGCTGCTCGGTTTCTACCTGCACACCGCCGACCAGGCGCTGCGCATCCTGCAGCCGACGCGGGACCCGGACGCGGGCGGCCTGCCGCGACCGGTGGCGATGCCGACCCTGTCGAACCAGGAGTCGGCGTTGACCTGGCTGGACACCGAACGGCCCAACCTCATGTGCGCGGCGGAGAGCGCGGCCAAGGCGGGGATGAACGACCTGGTCGAGCTCCTGTTCCGGATGCTCCACGGCTACCTGTCGGGCGAAGCCCGCTACTCCGACGACGCCGAACGCCTCCGCGTCCTGGCGGCGGGAGCACCGGCCGAAGACTGCTGAACGGGCGGTGAACACCGCGGGAATTGGTGGCCGAACGCGGTCGTTCGAGGACTGGGGGTTAATACCGTTACGACCCAATTCGTTTCGCGGAGGCGGTCGTGACTGGGTTCCCGTGGCAGGAGATCCTCGCAGTTCTCGGTGTGCTGATCCCGGTGATCGCGTTCGTGTGGGAGTTCGCGATCGTCGGGCGCAAGCGGCTCGGCTACCGGATACAGATGGACACCACGCCCTCCGGGCTCAACACCGAGCACGCGCGGGCGTGGCAGCGGTTGGAGCGCAGGTCCGGTGAGCGCCTGAAGCACCCGTCCTTCGTGCTGATCCGCATCGAGAACATCGGCAGCGCGCCGATCAACACCGGGGACTACGCCACGCCCGACAGCGACAACCTCGGCCTGTCCGTCAGGTTCCCGGGGCGCACGGTCGCCGGAGTGCTGGTCACCGAGCTCAGCGATGACAACCTGGAGACCTTCTTCCACAAGGACAAGTGGCCGGACAGCAGCGACGAAGAGGAGGAGGACGGCCACAAGGTCGGGATCGTCAAGCTGCCGAAGGTCAAGCTCAACCCCGACGACCACTACAAGGTCCTGGTGGTGTTGGAACGAGCGGGCAAGCAGGAGGGCACGCTGCCCGAGCCGGAGGTCGTCGGCACCATCACCAAGGCCGGAGACGGCCGGATCTCCAAAACCCGCGGCCAGACCGGAACTCCGCGCTGGGTCGTCGCGCTGATCTGCTTCCTGCTCATGGTCGGCATGACCGAGCCGTTCATCTTCGGCCAGACGATGAGGACGGGCGCCCCGCTGGAATGCGCCAGGGGAACGCTGGTGGTCACCGGTTCCACCGCCTTCAAACCCGTGGTGGAGCAGGCGGCCCGGAGCTACCAGGACTACTGCTCCGACGCGCGCATCGACACCAGCGGAATGCGCGGCAGCGTCGACGGCTTGCAGCGGCTGGAAGGCGAGACCGATCCGAAGCGCCGGGCGAACACGGTGGTCTTCTCCGACGGGAGCGCGGCGGCCGACTCACCGGCCCTGGTTCCCCGCCCGAAGGCGTTCATGCTGTTCAGCATCATCGCCAACCCCGGAACCGAGGTCCACAACCTGACTCAGGAGGAACTCCGCCGCGTGCTGCGCGGCGAGGTGAAGAACTGGTCGGAGATCGGCGGCCGGAACCTGCCGGTGGTCGTGGTCGACCGCGAATCCGAGTCGGGCACCCGGATGACGTTGGAGGAGCGGTTCTTCGGCTCCTCCGCGCAACCAGGCGAGAACTCGACCGACTGCGAGCAGGTGCGCGGCGACGCCACCGGGCAGGTGCTGCGGTGCCGCCGCACCAGCACCCCCGCGATGCTGGAGACGGTCGCGAACACCCCTGGTGCCATCGGCTACAGCGAGTCCTTCGCGGCGAACAGCAACCCCGGAGTCATCAAGGTCCGCATCGACGGGCAAGCCGCGGACTTCGACGCCGCCGAGGCGGGCGCTTACCCGTACTGGCAGACCGAGTACGCCTACACCTACGGCGAACCGGCCCCGGAGTCCCTGCCCGCGAAGTTCCTGCGCTTCCTCACCTACCAGGAGGGCGTCGACATCCTCCGGCACTCCGGCCACCGCCCCTGCGCCGAACTCCGCGACGCCGTCGGCTGCGAACCCTCCGGTACGGAGGAACCGCGGTGAGGCGCTTCTAGCTCCAGGCTTCGGCCGGGACCGACCAGCCGGCGAGGGTGTTCGCGGTGTGGGCGCGCAGGGCGTCGGTGTCCGGGAAGTGGTCGGGATCGAGGGCCAGGACCGCCAGGGTGAGCGTCCGCCCGGTGCGGGTGAGCCAGGCTGTGACACCGCCGCCACGGGCCCGCAGGAGCGCCGGGCTGGTGCCGCCGGTGACCGAGCGCATCATGATCGAGGTGGCCGGAACGCCCGTCGGGGCGGCGAATTCCTGCGGGAGTTCGCCGAGGTTGGAGCACAGGCAGAGCGGAACCGGGGAGTTCTCGGCGGTCGCGGCCACCAGCGCGTCCGGCAGGAGTTGCACCAGCGGTTCCAGCAGCCTGACCGGGGTCGGATCGGTGGCGGTGGCGAAGGCCCGCTTGCTCGCGGCGCGGATGGCGGCGAGGTCGGTGACCCGGCCGCCGTCGGGTGTGACCGCGATCGACACACCGGTGGTGGCGTTGGAGCGGTCGTCGTCCTCACCGCGGTCGCTGACCGGCAGCGAGACCTTCACCGGCGCGTCCGCGTCGACTCGGCCCGAGGCCAGGAGGATTTCGGTGAGCACTGCGATGAACAGCGAGTTCGCCGAGCCGCCCCGGGAGGTGGCCGCCGCGTCCCAGGAGTCGGCGTCGCAGTCGAACACCGCGAACGGCGGGCGCTGCGGCGCGTCGTCGCCTTCCGCGGGCCGGGTCTTCGAGACCTGCGTGCCCGGCGGCAGCGCGGAACCCTTCGGGGCGCGAAGCGCGCCGAGGACGCCCCGGGCGGCGCGGAGCAGCTGGCCGCCCGCATCGCGCACGTCGTCCCACGACCTCGTCGGAGCCGACGGCGGACGCCCGGCGCTGATGCCGCGCACCGCTTCGACCACCGAGCTCACGTGCACGCCGCCGTCCCCGACGACGTGCGAGATGACCAGCGACAGCACCGATCCGCCCGCACCGGTGGGTGCGTAGGCCAGTCGCCAGCCGGGGCCGCGCACCGGGTCCAGCGGTTGCGCGGCTTCGTCACCGGCCCAGCCCAGCACCTCATCCGGCGAGATCGCGAACGGGTGCACCGCCACCGGCGGGATCGTCGCCGACGGCACCCAGCGCGCCCGCGCGCCCGGAACGGCGCTGCGCGCCACGAGCCTGCCGAGGCGCCCGGTGCCCAGCCGGTGGGCGAGTTCGTCGAGCTCGGCGGCGGGAATCTCGCGGTCGAAGCGCCACACGCTCTGGTTGGTCACCGGGATGCCCAGCACCCGCTCGGAGCGCAGGAACAGGTCGTCGTCGAAGGTCAGCCGGTTCACCACGGACGCACCGCCAGACCCCACGACGCCAACTCCGAGGTCACCAGTTCGCGCAGCTCGTCGACGCCGTTGATCCGGCCCGGCGCCAGGCCGCACACCGAGATCGTGGTGCGGCTGCCGCTGTCGCTAAGCCAGCCGGTGACGCCGTCGCCGATGGTGGCGACCTCGGCGGGCTCGGCGCCGGGGTAGTGGGCGGTGGCGGACACGCTGCGCACCGGCGCACCGCACAGCTCGCCGGGAACTCGCCCGAGGCTGGAAGCCAGCACCGTCGCCGCAGGTGGCGGGGGCAGCCGCCGCACCACCGCGTCGGGGAGCATCTGCACCAGGGCCAGCGGTTGCGAGGCGGAGGAGTTCGCGGCGAGCCGCTGGTAGGCGCGCTTGCACTCCGCCTTCACCTCGGCCAGGTCCTGCTCGTCCAGCACCGAGCGGTCCAGTCCCGCGATGGCGATGCGGGTCGAATTCGCCCGCACGTCAACGGTTTCCCGCCCGCTGACCGGCAGGGCGGCGGGCACGAGGCCGTCGGCGCACCCGGCGGTGGCGGCGATCCGCGCCAGCGCGGCGACGAACAGCGAGTTGACCGAACCGCCGCGTTCCGCAGCGGATTTCGCGATCTCGGCGCTGTCGCACTCGACGACCACGTGCGGGATCCGCCAGCCCTCCGGCGCCTCCGGCGCGGCCTTGGCGGGCGAGGGGGTCCGCTTGCCGCGCGGGCGGTTGATCGCCCAGCTCACGGCGGCCTTCAGCTGCTGGAGACCGTCCGCGACGTCGTCGACCGCGGTGGACAGGGCGCCGCCTCGGGCGGGAACCGGTGCCGGAGTCCCGCCATCGGCGCGGACCACCGCATCGAGCAGGGCCGCGCCGTCGGCGATCGCGTGCGCCGCGACCAGCGACAGCACCGCTCCGCCGTCGGTGGTGCGGGCGAACGAGACCTGCCAGCCGCACCCGGTCGCGGGGTCGAAGTCGGCGGACACGCGCCCGTCCAGCCAGCCGAGCACGTCGTCGACCGGCTCCGGTTCGACGTGCAACGGCCTGGAGCTCACCGAACGGGACCACCTGTCCCGCGCAATGGGAAACCAAGCGCGGTCCACTTTTCGGGAGAGCGCGCCCACCGCTATTTCGTCATTGAAATTTTGCACGCGCGCCATATCGGGCGGAGTGTCGAATCGCCAGCCGAACTGGTTTATCGCAGGCGTTCCGAGCCCGCGATGCCTCCGCACGAACAGGTCGTCGGCGAATTCGAGTCTTGCTGCGCGGGAAATGACGCCTCCTGCTGTTGAATAAGAGCCACCGGGACGCGTTTTACCAGCTTGAAACATCGCGCTTCGGAGTGGTACCGATTGTGGCCAATGGTCACCGGAGCATGAAGCGGACAATGCGGTGACCATCGACACACTCGATTAGGCGTGTGGGCGAACGATACTCTGCGGGCTCTGCGGTCAACGGGGATTGCGTTTCCGCACCACTAATACCCGGGAGATCGCGAAGTGGAATACACCGAATTATCCGACTACCCGTTGCCGGACGGCGCGGTCACCACGTGGTCGCCGGTGTGCGCACCCGATTCGTGGTCGGACGACGCCCGGCGGCTCACCCACGACCACGAGGCGCACCTGGCCTCGGCGGCGGTCGGCTCCTGGATCGGCTCGGTGCTGCGGATCCCACTGCGCTACGACGGCGACGCCCTCCGCCGCGCGCTGCGCGCCTGGATCGCCCGGCACGAGGCCCTGCGCACCACGGTCAGCCCGGCCGGGGACTCCTGGAAGCGCCACCTGGTCGAAGCGGACGCCGTCGACGTCGCCCCGCAGCATCGCGGTGAGCTGACCGGCGCCGACGCCCACGACCTGCTCTCGGATCACTTCGCCGGTGTGACACCGGATCGCTGGCCGCACTGCCTGTTCGCCACCATCGCCCAGGACGACGGCTTCGTGCTGGCCTTCGGCGCCGACCACAGCGTCATGGACGCCTACTCGCAGCTGCTCTGGTTCGGCGAGATCGTCGAGCTCTACGAGCGCGCGCTGGCAGGTGAGCCCGACGACGAGATGGCCGCCCTGGACGTCGGCAGCCACGTCGACCACAGCGCCGCGGCCCGTTCGCTGTCCGAGGTCGTCGACGCCGAGCACCCGGCGGTGCGGCACTGGGAGGAGTTCCTCCACGACGGCGAGTTCCCCGCCATGGAAGGCGCATCACCGCAGGTCCCGGCCTCGCCGGAGGAGTCGCAGCACTCGCTGTCGCGGTGGGCGGTCCGCCCCGGTGACGCCGCCCGGATGGAGCGGTTGTGCGCGAACCTGGGCACCGGGACGCAATCGGGCGTGTTCGCCGCGATCGCCCTGGCGATGCGCGAGCGGACCGGATCCGATCGCCTGCGGTTCGTGCTGCCGATGCACACCCGGCACGACCGCAGGCACGTCGGCGCCGTCGGCTGGTACGTCGGGCTGTGCCCGGTGGACATCGACCTGCGCGGTGTCGGCGACTTCGGCGAGGCCGTGGCGCGCACCCGCGCCGGGGTCTCCGCCGGCCGCGGCTGCGTGAAGACCTCCTTCGCCCGCGTCGCCGAAGTCCTGCGGCTGGAGTCCGAACCGCGGTTGGTCATGTCCTACGTGGACGTTCGCAAGGTGCCGGGCGCCGAGCGCTGGCCGGACTGGAACGCCCGCGCGCTGCGCAGCCCGGAGCCGAGCCGCGACGAGGTCTACCTGTGGCTGGTGCACTCGGAGGAGGGCATCAGCGTCTCGGCGCGCTGCGGCCGCTCGGAGCGCGCGCTGCTCGCGGTCGAGGGCCTGATCACCGGCTTCGAGAAGAAGTTCACCGAGGTCCTGGGCGCACCCGAGGTGCTGGAGGTGGGCGCGTGAGGCTCGCCGACATGGCCGACTGGCGCACCGCGCCCGGCCGGCTCCTGCGCTGGACTCCGACCCCGGCCGCCCGCGAAGCGGCGAGCAACGCGCCGGTCGACCCGGGTCCGCCGTCGGATCTGCAGGCCGATCACCTCGGAGCCTTCAAGGAACGCGGCCGCAACCGCGCCTGGACCGGTGTGGCCACCGACGTGGACGGCGACCTGGACCGCGAGGCGATGACCCGCGCGCTGCGGCGGCTGGTGCGCGCGCACGGCGGTTTCCGCACGTTCTTCGACCTCTCCGGCCCTGACCCGGTCCGCCACCTGGTGCCTGCCGAGGCCGTCGACTTCCAGGTCGAGGAGGTCCCTGCCCCGAGCGGGGAGTGGGACGCGGCGTTGCAGGAGCACCTGACGGCCCGGTTCGACGAGGAGTGCACGCCCGACTCGTGGCCGGGTTTCGCGTTCGGCGTCGTCGAGCGGCCCGGCGGGTTCGGGCTGTTCTGGGGCTGCGACCACGCCTTCACCGACGGCGCCTCGCAGATCCTGCTGGGCTCCGAGATCGCCGACCTCTACGCCGCTGAACTCGCGGAACCCGGCGGTCCCGAGGTCGTCGCCGGGGCGCTGCCGAAACCGGAGGAGCGCGGTGACTTCCGCGAGCACGTCGAGGAGGAGCGCAAGGCCGCAACGCGATTCAGCCCGGAATCGCCCGAGATCCGCGAGTGGGTCCGGATGGTCTCCGACAACGGCAACCGGCTGCCGCGCTTCCCGCTGCCGCTGGGCCTCGCCGAGGGCGAGAAGGCGCCGGTCCGCATCCGCACCCTCACCTACCTCGAAGGCGACGAGCTCGCCGCCTTCGACCGGGCCTGCAAGGCCGCGGGAGCGCGGATCAGCGGCGGGGTGTTCGCGGCCGTGGCCGCCACCGAGCGGATGCTCGCCGGGCGGGACCGCTACTTCGGGATGACGGTGCTCAGCACGCGCGACCGCGGGCCGCACTCGCGGTCGCAGGGCTGGTTCTGCACGTTCGCCCCGGTCGAGTTCGAGGTGGGGGACGCCGGTTTCGGCGAGCTCGCCAACCGGGCGCAGGACGCGCTGCGCCAGGCCAAGGAGCTCTCGCGGGCGCCGATCCACCTGGTCGTCGACACCCTGCTGCGCAGCGGAACCTGCACGCCCGCCGACCTCGGCAGCCCCCAGCTGCTGTCCTACTTGGACTTGCGCTGGTTCCCCGGCGCGGGGCGTCCGGCCGATGAGCGCGGCGTGCACTTCACCGGCACCGGCCGGACCTCCAACGCCTCGATGTGGATCAACCGCGACGCCGACCGGCTCTACCTGCTGGCCCAGGTCCCCGACACGGAGCAGGCGCACGAGTCGGTCGACACCTACCACCGCCACCTGCGGGAGGTCTTCCAGGACGCGGCGGGTCAGGAGGCGTCCACGGGTGCGACGCTGCTCCTCGACGGGCCCTAGCCGTGCTGGTCACCTCAGCCGACCTGTGGGAGGTCGAGCCCGGCGAGGTGATGTCCTGGACCGCCGTCCCGGACGTCACCGCCGCGCCCGAGCCAGTCGGGCTGTCGGTCAACCAGCGCAACCACCTCGCGGTCGCGGACGCCGGGACGAGAACGGTGTGGCTGGCGGCGTGCTTCGAGGTCGACGGCCCGATCGACGCCGACGCGCTGGCCGCGGCGTTCCGCTCGCTGCTGGCGCGGCACAGCGCGCTGCAGTGCGAGTTCCTGTCCCCCACGAGCGCGGTCCGGCACGATCCGGCACGGCTGGCGGTGCGGCAGCAGCCGGTCCCGGAGGGCGACACCACGACCCGGTTGCGGACGCTGCTGGACCGCGAGTGCGCGCCGTTCGCGTACCCGGCGTTCGCGCTGGCAGCGGTGTCGCGGCCGGGCCGGTCGACGGTGGTGTGCGGGTTCGACCACGCGCACGTCGACGCCCACTCGATCGCGCTGGTCGCGAGGGATCTCGGCGCCCTCTACCGGGGAGCGGAGCTACCGGTCGCGAGCAGCTTCCTCGCGCGCGTCGCGGAGTGGTCCGCCGCACCCGCGGTGGACGGTCCCGCGATGGCGAGCTGGCGCGGGTTCCTCGACGCCATCGACTACCGGCTGCCCGTGTTCCCACTGGACACCGGATTGCCGGAGGGGGAGACGGCGGCCCAGGCGACGGATCGGCGGCTCCTCGCCGGGGCCGAGACCGCGGCCGCCCTGGGCGAGGCGGCCGAGCGCGCGGGCACCACGACCTACGGCGCGCTGCTGTCCACGATGGCCTCGGCGCTGGGACCCGGAGCGCTCCCGGTGCTGGTGCCGGTGCAGACGCGTCGGCCCGAGGACGCCGACGCGGTCGGCTGGTTCACCACGACGGTGCCCGCTTGGGCGGATCCCGACCTCGGCAGGACCGGCGAGCAGCTGCGCGAGGCCAGGGAACGCGCGGGTCTGCCGCTGGACCAGGTCCTCGCGGCGCTGCCGAGACCGCTGCGGGCCGCCCGGCGCGACGTGTTCATGGTCTCCTACGTCGACTACCGCCGGCTGCCGGGAGAGGGCTCGGCGCAACACGTTTCGGGCACGGCTCCGGCGGATGACGTGCAAGTGTGGCTGTCCCGGACCGACGAGGGCATCCACGTCCGCACCCGGTTCCCCGACGTCGCCGCGGCTCACCGCGCGGTCGGTCGGTTCCTGGAATCCTGGCCGGAGTCGATCCGAAAAGCCCTGCGGCAGTAGCTGATCATCTCGCGGGCGGCGACGTTCGCCTCCGGTCGCCAGGTGATCGCGAGCAGTGCCGGGTCGGTGGCGTCGGTGATCGGCAGCGCGGTGAGACCGGGGTGCTCGGCGACCATCGACTCGCTGAGGATCGCCACGCCGAGCCCGCGCAGCGCCAGGTCGGCGATCGCGTCGGCCGCACTGGCCTGCAACGCGATCACCGGCTCCACGCCGCGCGCCGCGCAGGCCCGGTCGAACACCGCTCGCAGCCCCGTTCCGGGCGGCATGCAGACGACCGGGTGCGCTGCGAGTTCGCGGAGCCCGACCGCGCGACCGGTCAGCTCGTGGCCCTCGGGGACGGCCGCGACCAGCGGTTCGCTGAGGATCGTGAGGGTTTCCAGCCCGTCGGGCGCGGTTTCGGCGCCGATCAGGGCCAGGTCCAGCGTCCCGCTGCGCACGTCCTCGACGAGCCGATCGGAGTTGTCCTCCCGCAACGACAGCTCCACGCCCGGATGCGCGCGGTGGAATCCGGCGAGCGCGTCGAACAGCGGCGTGATCGTGCACCCGATCACCATCCCGACGTCGAGGTTCCCGCGCAGCAGCCCGGTGATTTCGCCGACCGCCTGCCCGACGGCTCCTGCCGCGGCCAGCGCGTTGCGCGCGTGCTCCAGCGCCGCCTTGCCTGCTGCGGTCAGCTCCGCCGCACGCGCGGACCGGTCGAACAGCTCCGCCCCGAGTTCCTTCTCCAGCCGCCTGATCTGCGCGCTCACCCCGGACTGGCTGATGTGCACGCGCTGCGCGGCCCGGGTGAAGTTCCGCTCCTCGGCCACCGCGACGAAGTACTCCAGCTGTCGCAAGTCCATAACCGCTGATTCTAGTTCTCATCAGAACCATCTGTTGGACTTCTGGTGAGCCCGGACGCAGGCTGGATCCGTGGCCGAGAGGAGAACCGACATGCGCGAGAAGGCCCGCGAACCCGAAGACCTGACCAGGCTGTTCGTCGAACGCAGCAACGCGGGTGACGCCGAAGGAGTCGCCGAGCTCTACGAACCCGAGGCGGTCATGGCCTACCCGCCCGGAGAGACGACGGTGGGCCGCGAAGCGATCCAGGCCCTCTGGGAGCAGGTCCTGGCCAACCGCCCCCGCTTCGAACCGGAACCCCCGCTGCCCACCTTGATCAGCGGCGACATCGCCCTCACCGCAACCCCGCCCGCAGACGGCACGGGCGCCCGAGCCCAGGTCGCCCGCCGTCAACCCGACGGAACCTGGCTCCGCCTCCTCGACCAACCGGAGTTCCGCCCGCCCCGATGACGAGAAACCCTGGAACACCAGGGCTTACGGCGAGCGATCAGTGGAGGTGGGAGAGCCAGAGGTGGTCCTGGGCCCTGGTCATGGCCACCAGGCGGCGGCGCTCGCGGGTCTCGCGGTCCTCGGGGGAATCGGCGGGGGGAGCGGGTTCGGCGGGGAGGAAGACCGCGCGGAACTCCGCCCCCTTCGCCTCCACCACCGTTCCGACGAGGGTGTCCGAGGTGTCGCGGCCGTCCCAGGTCGCCAGCGGCTTGGTCGTGACACCGGCGTCGCGCAGCACGCGCAGCCAGTGCTCGGTCGCCGACTCGGTCTCGGTGATGATCGCGGCCGACGAACCGTCGTCGAGCGCGAGCAGCGCGCCCAGCAGCGCGCGCTCCTGGTCCTTGCCGTGCCACTCGACGACGCGCCCGCCGCCGCGCACCGGCAGCGCGGCGCTCAACGGCAGCGACGGCCCGTCGTCGTAGCGGTTGATCGCCTCCACCTGCCCCGCGCGTTCCAGCACCGCGCCCCGGTTGCGGTAGTCGTTGCGCAGCACCTCACCGCGCCCGTGCAACGAGATGCCGGCATCCGACAACCGCCAGCCACCCGCCAGGGCCTGCTGCTGACCGTCCCCGACCAGCAGCAGCTGATCCGGTTCGTCGCCGCTGATCGCGTGCGCCAGCCGCAGGCCGATCAACGTCAGCTCCTGGGCCTCGTCGACCACCACCCCGGTGTACTGCCGGGGCAGCGGGCGCCGCTCCAGCTCGGCGAGCGCGCGCTTGAGCACGTCGTTGTGGTCGAAGACGCCGCGCTCGGACAGCTCCCGCTCGTAGTCGCAGTAGAAGCGCCAGGCGTGGGACCGGAAATCCGCGGGCAGCTGACCGCCCCGGCCCTTCCGGGACAGAGTCCGGTAGGCGTCGAACGACGAGATCCCGCGGCCCTTGATCACCCGGTCGATCTCGTCCTTCCAGTACTCCCGCGAGTTCCGGACACCGCGCAGCACCTCGTCCCGCGACCACACCGCGTCGAAGGCCCGCCGCACCTCCTGCTCGTCTACGTCCGCCGAACGCCCGCGCCCGGCGAGGAAGTCCCGCGCCCATCCGTGCAGCGAGGCGAACTCGATCTGCCCGGACAGCTCCGGGGCCATCTGCCCGAACCGGCCGGCGGCCCGCTCCGGGACCCGGTCCAGCGGCGCGGTGTAGAGCAGCTTGCCGGAACCGCGACGGGCCAGGTAGGCCAGCCGGTGCAGCGCGAGCGTGGTCTTGCCCGTCCCGGCCGGGCCGCTGATCTGCGCCGGGCCGGAGAAGCTGCGCCGCACCGCGCCCAGCTGCGCGTCGTCGAGGAAGTAGCGCCAGTCCCGGAAGGGCCGCCGGGACGACGGGGCGACCGGCTCCTGCAACACCTCGGGAACGCTGCCGCGCTGGCTCGGGATGCGCTGCGAGTTCCACATGATCGGCGTCAGGTCGAAGGTGCGGCTGTCGAGGTGCTTGGCCAGCCCCAGCGCCTCGTCGGCGGTCAAG
This sequence comes from Saccharopolyspora sp. NPDC049426, assembly GCF_040676935.1. Taxonomy (NCBI): domain Bacteria; kingdom Bacillati; phylum Actinomycetota; class Actinomycetes; order Pseudonocardiales; family Pseudonocardiaceae; genus Saccharopolyspora; species Saccharopolyspora sp. NPDC049426. Next base: position 330,131 of record NZ_JBFAPZ010000006.1, read on the forward strand.
ATCCGCTCGCCGTGCTTGAGCAACCGGTCCAGCTCGTCCTCGGTGATCGCCAGGTGATCGGCGCTGCGGCCCTTGCGCCCGGTGTGCTCGATCGGGTGCACCACGACGGTGCGCAGCAACGACTCGCTGAGCAACCCGGACCCGATCGCCGCCCCGGCCAGCAGCTCGGCGGTCCACACGAACGCCGCGCGCGAGTCCTCCCAGTCCGGCTCGGCTTCCCGGAGCAGCACCACCAGCACGCCCATCCGGCCGACGAGCACCAGGTCCGGCCGCTGCCGGGGGGTGTGCGGTGCGAACTGGTTGAGCAACGGGTACCAGCCGTTGTCGCGCTCGGCGGCGAAGCGGTGCAGGACGCGCTTCTGCCACGTCGGCAAGGGCCGGTCCCGCAGCTGGGCCTCCGCTTCGCGCCGGAGTAATTCCTGGCGGTGGTGGAAAGTCCCGGTCACGGCGCCTCCTGTCCAGCTCCACCGAGCTTGATCGCGCGCAGCATCGAACACGCTCGGTATCGACATTAATGCGTTCCGTTGCGATTTCGAGCGAGTTGGGACGGCGTCACCTGGATGTAGCAGGGGGCTGATCGTTAACCAGGAACTCCAAAGTGGAGATCGGCAGCGCACCGTGCCCGAGGACGGTGTCGTGGAACCGGCGGATGTCGAAATCCGCGCCCAGCCGCTGCCGCGCGGCGTCCCGGATCCGCTCGATCTCCAACCGCCCCACCAGGTACGACAGCGCCTGACCGGGGTAGACGATGTAGCGGTCGACCTCGGAGGCGGCCTCCAGGTCCGACAGGGTGGTGCTGGAGATCATCGTCTCCAGTGCGCGCTGCCTGCTCCAGCCGAACGCGTGCAGCCCGGTGTCGACGACCAGCCGCGCCGCCCGCAGCAGGTCCTGCACGACCATGCCCAGCCGCATCAGATCCCCGGAGTACAGCCCCATCTCGTCGGCCAACCGCTCGGTGTAGAGCCCCCAGCCCTCGGTGTAGGCGTTGAACCCGGTGAGCCTGCGCAGCAGCGGCAGCTCGGTGAGCTCCTGGGCCAGGCTGATCTGCAGGTGGTGGCCGGGAACGACCTCGTGGAACGCGATGACCTCGGAGGCGAACCGCGGGCGCTGCTCGGCGTGCAGCGTGTTCGCGAAGTACACCCCGGGCCGCGAGCCGTCCAGCGCGGGCGACATGTAGAAGCCGATCGGCGTGCTCTCCGACGGGGTGCCCGGAACCGGCCGCACCTCGCACGGTTGCTGCGGCAGCCGCCCGAACCAGCGGGGCGCTTCCGCGGTCGCCTTGTCGATGGCCTCGCGCGCGGCGGTCAGCATCTCCTCGGGTTCGGTCCAGCACAGCGACCGGTCGGTCTGCATCCGCCGCAGCACCGCCTCCGGATCGGGTTCGCCCCAGAGCCGTTCGCCCAGCCCGGAGATCTCGGCGCGCAGCGACGCCAGCTGGGACCGCCCGATCCCGTGCAGCTCACCGGGGGTGTGCTCGGTGGTGGTGTGGGCGCGGATGAGCCGCTGGTAGATCTCCTGCCCCTCGGGCAACCAGCACAGCCCGGGGTGTTCGGCGTCCCGCGCGTGCGGGGCGATCTCCCGCGCCAGCACTGCCCGGTACTCGGCCAGCGCCGGGTTGACCACGTCGCGGATCAGGCGTGCGCGCCGCTCGGAGAGGTCGTCGGGGAGCTGCTGGGTGAGCAGCGGGTCCTGGTCGGGGTGGGCCAGGCTGGAATCCAGGTCCGCGATCGCCCCGTCCAGCAGCGGCCGCACCGGAACCCGCCCCGCCCGCACGCCGTCGCGGTGTCGTTGCGCGGCAGCGGCCGTGAAGTCGGGTATGCGGGCGATCCGCCGCAGGTAGTCCTCGGACTGCTGCCTGCCGCTCACCGGCACCTGCCCGAGGTGGAACAGCAGACCCGCGACCGGCGCGAACAGGTTGCCGATCACGGTGTACTCGGGGGAGCGGGCGTCGAGCCGGTCGACCGTGGACTGGGCGTGCTGCACGACGACGGCGACGGTCAGCCGCTCCTCCAAGCTGGAGTGGGTGGTGTCGACGGCCATCGCCCGCACCCGGATGTCCTCGGCGTGGTCGCGCTGGGCGAGCTCCGCCGCGGCCGAGATGTCCGGCAGCAGGTGATCGCGGCCCGGCAGCCCGTAGAGCGAGGCACCGATCGGGTCGGAGTCGAATTCGAGATCCAGCAGTTCTTCGGCGAGCTGATCCGGCGTCGTCACGCGAACAATCCTGCCCCTCCCCACCGACATCCGGCAGGGCGACGCGGAACCGTATTGGTTGAGGGGACAATGAACCCGTGGACCCGCTGCACGATCCGGACGACGAGACCCTCCTCGATCCCAGGCAAGCCCGCGAGCTGGCCGGGCTGGTCGAGACCGCCCGCCTGGCCTCGGCCGTGGTCCGCTACGGCATGCGCACCCGGGTGGGTGTGGCGACGGTCGTGCTCAACCAGGACAACCCGTTGCCGGTCGCCAACCACGCGTGCGCCCTGTGGGGCACCGGCGCGCAGGTGGCGGGCACGCTGATGGAGCTGGAGCAGGTGTTCGCCGAGGCGGGGCGGTCCGAAGCCGTCGTCTACGCCTCGCCGACGACGGTCGGGGAGATCGAGGGCATCGCCGACGACGCCGCCTGGCGCGCGGTCGAGGAGCAGGTGGTGCTGCTGCACCGCACCCGGGGCTTCAGCAGCGGCGTCACGCGCCCGGCCGAGGACCGGGACCTGGAGGGCATCGTCGAGCTCTACGCCGACGAGACCGGCCTGTCCGAGGAGGGCGAGCAGCGCCTGGCCCGCCACCTGGCTCATCGCCTCGACGAGAACCGCAGCGTGCTGCTCGTCGTCGACGACCCGGGCGTCGACCGGATCGCCGGCTTCGTCCAGGGCTTCGTCGAACGCGGCGTCGGCCTCGTCGAGCAGGTCGTGGTCCGGCCTGGCCGCCGTCGGCGCGGCATCGGCCACGACCTGGTCACCGAGACCTCGGAGGAGCTCCGCCGCATGGGCGCGCTGCTGGTCGCGGCCCACACCGAGGAAGGCGGCACGGCTCAGCGCTTCGCCGAAGCCATCGGCTTCGACGTGGCCTACGGAGTGACGGCCTACGCCCGCAGAATCGACGACCTGCTATAGGTCCCTGTTTCGTGGGCGCTTTGCTCAGCGGTGCGGGTGGCGGAACCTCAGCGGTCCTCTGGGTCCGGGCGCCACTCCTGATGTCTTCCGCTTACCCCAGGGGTGGACATCGGCGTCGCGGCGTCCTCCCCAGAGAACCGCTGAGAACCCGCGGCGGTGCGGGTTGAGTCCCGCACCTGAATCCGCGGCTTTGCCGCATTTGTGAACATCTCCTGCTCTCGTTCCACGTTCTGGGCTTGGGCTGCGTGGGTGAGGTGCGTGCCACTTGGGCGCTCCGGTGGAATTTCCTCGCCCTCGGGTGGCGTTGGTTGCTGTGGCTCGAACTGTCCAGAATCCGGGAGGAAGCCTGTGTCCAGCGGCTCAGCGTCAGAGAAGACCAGCACGAGCCAGGGCATCTCCTCCCTGCCCCGGGAGATCTGGATCCTCGTCGCGGGCAGCTTCATCGTCGCCGTCGGCATGGGGATCGTCGCGCCCGCGTTACCTGCGTTCGCCACGAGTTTCGACGTGGGCGTCACCGCCGCCGGGTTCATCGTCAGCGCCTTCGCGATGATGCGCCTGCTGTTCGCCCCGCTGAGCGGACGTCTGGTCTCGGCGGCGGGCGAGCGCACGATCTACGTCATCGGCATCACGATCGTCGGCATCAGCAGCACGGCGTGCGCGTTCGCCGACTCCTACTGGCAGCTGCTGATCTTCCGCGCGCTCGGCGGCATCGGTTCGACGATGTTCACCGTCTCCGGCGTGGGCCTGCTGATCCGGTTGTCGCCGCCGCACCTGCGCGGACGCGCCTCGGGCGTGTGGGCGACGAGCTTCCTGCTGGGCAACGTCTCCGGGCCGATCGTCGGCGGTGTGATGGTCGGCTACTCGCTGCGGCTGCCGTTCGTCACCTACGGCATCGCGCTGTTCGGCGCCGCCTTCCTCGGCTGGTTCATGCTGCGCAAGTCGACGTTGGCCGCCCCGCTGGGTGATGACGCCACCCCGTCGATGCCGCTGGGCGAGGCCCTGCGCATGCGCTCCTACGTGGCGTCGCTGCTGTCGAACTTCGGCAACGGCTGGGCGGTCTTCGGCGTCCGCATCGCCCTGGTCCCGCTGTTTGTGGTCGAGGCCCTCAAGGCTCCGCAGTCGATGTCCGGCATCGCCCTGTCGGTGTTCGCCGTCGGCAACGCAGGCGTGCTGCTGCTGTCGGGGCGGATGACCGACCGGCACGGCCGCAAGCCGATGGTGCTCATCGGCCTGGTCGTCTCGGGCGTGGCGACGGCGTCGCTGGGCTTCACCACGTCGGTTCCGGTGTTCCTGGCGGCGTCGCTGATCGCGGGCATGGGCGCGGGCGTGCTCAACCCGGCGCAGAACGCGGCGGTCGCCGACATCATCGGCGGCAACAGGCGCGGTGGAACGGTGCTGGCGACCTTCCAGCAGGCTGCTGACCTCGGCGCCATCCTCGGCCCGCTGATCGCCGGGGCCCTCGCCGACACCGTCTCCTACCAGGCGGCGTTCCTGGTCACGGGCGCCACGGCGGCCCTCGGCCTGCTGGCCTGGGTGGGTGCTCCGGAGACCCGTCCGCGCCCGGGATCCGGCACCGAACAGGTGCGTGCCGCGGCCTGAGGTGTCGATCGCCCCCGTTCCGGGTATTCGGGTGTGACGCCGCCGGCGTTGCGGTAGCCCCTGCCCGATGCGGGAGGACGACATGAACACCACCGGTATTCCGGGGCACGAGCTGACCGAGGACCTGCTGCTGCGGGAACTCCGGCACCTGCACCAGACGCGCAACGAGACGTTCCTGCACGGCTCGCCCGACGCGCTGCGGGAGCACACCGCCCGCACGTTCGAGCTGGAGCAGGAGTACCTGCGCCGCTATCCGGAGCGCGACGTGGACCCGCGTCGAACGCGCGATGGTGCACGAGAGGAGCCGCAGCATGCCTAGTCCACGCGTGGTGATCATCGGTGGCGGGCACGTGGGCCTCACCCTGGCACTCCGCCTGCAGAAGAAGCTGGACGCGGGTGAGGCGAGGGTGACCGTCATCGACACCCAGCCGCACATGACCTACCAGCCCTTCCTGCCGGAGGCCGCCGCCGGTTCGCTGGAACCGCGTCACGTGGTGGTTCCGCTGCGCGAGGCGCTGGGTCGTTGCGAGGTGCTGACCGCGCAGGTCAACAACATCGATCACGCCAACCGGTGCCTGACCGCGACGTTGGGCGATGGCAAGGCGGAGAAGCTCGACTACGACATCCTGATCCCGGTTCCCGGCTCGATCTCGCGCGCGCTGCCGATCCCGGGTCTGGCGGAGCAGGGCGTCGGGTTCAAGACCATCGGCGAGGCCATCTACCTGCGCAACCACGTTCTGTCCAGATTGGACATAGCCGCGAGCACCGAGGACGAGCAGTTGCGCCGGCGGCTGCTGACGTTCCTGTTCATCGGCGGCGGTTACGCGGGCATCGAGGCCTTGGCGGAGCTGCAGAGCATGGCCCGGTACGCGATCCGCAGCTACCCGCAGCTGTCCGAGCACGACATGCGCTGGGTGCTGGTGGAGGCGATGGGCCGCATCATGCCCGAGGTCAGCCCGCACATGGGCGAGTACACCAAGCAGCAGCTGGAGAACCTGGGCATCGAGGTCAAGCTCAACACCACCGCGAGCTCCCTTGTGGACGGACACGCGGTCCTGTCCGACGGCGACGACTTCCACGCGGACACCATCGTCTGGACCGCCGGCGTCAAACCGCACCCGATGCTGGAGGACAGCGATCTGCCGCGAGACTCCAAGGGGCGCCTGGAATGCACGACGAGGCTGCAGGTCAAGGGCACCGACAACGTGTTCTCGGCAGGGGACTGCGCCGCCGTCCAGGACCTCACCAGCAGCGACCCGGAGGCGCTGACCAGCCCGTCGGCCCAGCACGCGGTCCGCCAGGCGAAGCTGCTGGCGGACAACATCATCGCCCAGCTGCGCGGCGAGGAACTGCGCGAGTACCGGCACAAGCACGCGGGCTCGGTCGCGGGCCTTGGTCTGTTCCGGGGCGCCGCGGAGGTCTACGGCATCAAGCTCAAGGGACTCCCGGCGTGGCTGCTGCACCGCGCGTACCACCTGATGAAGATGCCGACGACGTCCCGCAAGGCCCGCATCCTCGGCGACTGGATCCTGGAGCTCCCGTTCCGCCGCCAGGTCGTGGCCTTGGGCGAACTCCACGACCCGAGAGCGGAGTTCGTCAAAGCCGCCAACACCAGGGGCCTGCCCAAACCCCACGGAACAACAGCCGCCGGATGATCGAAGTGACCGTCCTCACGGAGTCAACACGACTCCGTGGGGCGATCAAGACGACGGGCACGTTTCCCCAGCTCAGATGGGCTGCGACCCCTAATGGGGACCCCCTGAAAACGGCCCCGAACGGCTGTTGTACTGTATTGGCACACGAGATGAGCGGGGCGGAAACAAACCGAACACCTCGGAAGAACAGAACAAGGGGCTGTGGCGCAGCTGGTAGCGCACTTGACTGGCAGTCAAGGGGTCAGGGGTTCGAATCCCCTCAGCTCCACCCAGATGACCAGGGCCGATGCTTCCGAGCATCGGCCCTGGTCTTTTGCTGCCTGTCTAACGTGTCGAACTGGGCACAGCGCGGCTCCTCTAGCGGCATGGGCCGAACTCGATCTAGAAGGAGTTGCGCAGGTTGGTTGGCGATACGCAGCTGGTAGACATCCTTCTCACCAAGTACGGCTGATCGAGCTCGCTGGTGACGATCTCCCAGCCATCCGAGGACAGACGGCGCGCTATCCCCGCAGCGGTGCTGTTGGCGTCGGCGGCCCCAGTAATGAGAGCAACAGGCGCCTTGCGCACGGTACCGGCCACCAGCCATGCAGCTCTGACTATTCCCAGAGTCAGAGCTCGTCCGTACGGCACCTTTCGTCTGGACATGGACAAGCGCCTCGACCTGGGGCTGACCTAGCCGGAGCGGATGGACGAGTTCGCGGAGGTGCTGCGGGCACGGCTGCGATGACTTTTTCCGGGCCCGCGGGTCTACCGTTCCGACAGCGATGATCAGAGATCACCGAACGGGAGCAGGTAGCACCATGGCGCAGTTGCTGCGGGTCCAGAACTTCACCGTCTCGAGCGACGGATTCGGCGCGGGCGAGGGGCAGAGCCTGGAGCGGCCCTTCGGCCACGCCGATCCGATGAGCTTGATGAGCTGGGCCGGCACCACGGCCAGCTGGAAGATGCGGACGGAGCCGGGCGGCAGCCGCGGACTGGACGACTACTTCATCCGCGACTACGACCACAACATCGGCGCCGAAATCATGGGCCGCAACAAGTTCGGCCCGCAGCGCGGTCCCTGGCAGAACGAGGAGTGGCAGGGCTGGTGGGGCGACAACCCGCCCTTCCACACCCCGGTCTTCGTCATGACCCACCACACCCGCCCGTCCTTCACCTTGTCGGACACCACCTTCCATTTCGTCGACGACGACCCCGCCAAGGTCCTTGAGCGGGCAAAGGAGGCAGCCCAGGGCAAGGACGTCCGCGTCGGTGGCGGCGCCACGACAATCCGCGCCTTCCTGGAGGCGGACCTGGTGGACACCTTGCACGTGGTGGTGAACCCATCGATCACGCTCGGCTCCGGTGCCCGCCTGTGGGAGTCCCCGGACGAGCTGATCGACCGCTTCCACCTCGACGTGGTCCCCAGCCCGAGCCGGGTTGTGCACCACCTGTTCTGGCGGAAGTGACGCACTGAGAACTGTCTAAGCGTCCACGAACGCGGCGCCGGTCTCCAGCAGCCGCGCCACCGTATGCTCCGGGTTGATGAGCGACTCGGGGTGTGTGGAGGCGGGGGGAGACCGGCGCAGTCTCGACGTGAGGGCATGGCTGGGAACGGCGCTTCGTTGTCCACCGACCGTTGCCGCCACCATGGCCCAATCGAAGCGCCAGGGCGCCGGCGCACCCCTCATCCCCCGGCCCCTGGCACCTCGTCATCCCCCAGAAGGGTCCGGCCAGTTTCCGGACCTTTCCGCACACCGTCCGTCTCGGTTCGGCCGGTGAAAATCCGATCTCAAACGAGAACGGAATTTGAAGTTAGCATCCGTCTGCGTTCCTCCACCTGTTCGAACCTTGACACTCGTCAAGGCCGCCGTCACGCACCCGAAGAACGCGCCTGGCGGGCTTGATCGAGGCTGACCCGCAGTGCCTTCTCGAGGTCCGCGGCTTCCTGCGTACGCGGTTCCGGAACAGCGATCTCATGGTTGGCGAGCTTGGCATCGATCAGGACCTGCAGAGCCTCGCGTGAGTGGTCCCGGTAGCCGGTGGGGTCGAAAGTCGCGCTCGACAGCAACAGCACCAGCTGCTCGGCCATCCGCTGTTCCTGCTCGCGGGGCTGCGGAGTCTGGTCGGTGAGCCACTCGAAATCCGGTTCCCGCACCTCATCCGGCCACAACAGCGTGACCAGGCTGATCCCCGGCCCATAGGGCCGCAGCAGCGCCAACCGCTCACGAGTCCGGATCGCCACCCGCCCCAACCTGACACGGCCGGTGTCGGTCATGGCGTCGCGCAGCAGGCTGTAGGCGCCGAGTGCGATCTGGTGCGGCTGGAGGAAGTACGAGCGATCGAACAGGATCAAGATCGTGGCTGCTCTTGCGGATGCGACCTGATCTCCGCCCTGCCGTGTTCGATCTCGACCAACTGATCCACTGACTCTTGGTGAACCTGGCGCGCCCGCTGCTGGGTGAGGCAGCGTCGGACGGGCTTGGCGATCTGGCCACAGGGCTCGGTGATGGTCGTCTCGTACTCCTCTCGACCGGTCACCTGATCGACGCTGATCCGCGCTGTCGAGAACACAAACGTTCCAACTCGGGTGGTGACTTCGGTCTGCAACATGGGAAGACGATATGACCGCGGCGCGGCAAATGGCAGGGCTTTCAACTCGGCCTGATCGTCGTCGGCCCGTCAGCGGCCAGCCACTGCCGGTGAGGCGGCCGGTACGGACCCGCGTCACGAATCCTGGCGCTCCATGCCCAGACAAGCGACGCATGGCCGGGGAGCTCGCAGAGCGGTTAATCGGTACCACCTGGTAGACGGCGGGGTCTCGGCCGTCTACCAGGTGATACCGACTTACCGGGGAGAAGGCAGGTCGTTCGGGTGACTCGCCCTGATCGTCGGCCCGACCATGGTCGGTTTCACCCGTTGCTCTTGGGTGATCCGGTTGGACAAGTACCCGCGGACCAGGTCTTTGGCTTCGGCCAGCATGGCCTGGTCGCCGTGGGGGTCGCGCCGGAACGCCAGGTGCAGCACGGCGTCCGCCGCTTCGACGGCCACGGTCAGCGGCAGGGCGAGGTCGGCCGGGTCGAGCTGGAACTCCTCGGCGATCAGCCCGGTCAGCTTCTCCGCGATGACCGCGTTGTTGTCCTTGCTCGGATCGAGCAACCGCAGGTCGACCACGTCCCCGAAGTGCAGCCGGCTGAACGCCGGGACCTCGCGGTGCATGGTCAGGTAGGTGTCGAAGACCGCGTCAACGGCATCCCACCAGTGGGCGAGTTCCAGCTGCTCGAAGCGGCTGGACACCGTCCGCACGAAGCGGTCCAGGTTGCGCAGCGTCAGCTCCTGCACGACGGCGCGCTTGTCCGGGAAGAACTGGTACAGCGATCCGACCGCGACTCCGGCTCGTTCTGCGATGAGGGTGGTTGTTAATCCGTCGTAGCCCACCTCGTCGATGAGGCCGGCGGTGGCGGCGAGCATCTTCTCCACTCGTTGGGCACTTCGCTGCTGCACGGGCTTGCGCCGCAGCGGTGCAATTTCAGCAGGCAATGCGCCTCCCTGGTTCAAGTTGGACCGCCCAGTCTGCTGATGAACCGACATCCGTGCGTTCCGGACATGCCGCGACATCGTAAAGCGAAAAGGTGAAATCGCTAAGCGTCACTTGACCTTGGTCAAGTGTTACATCCCATGCGGGTGAAAACCCCATTCGGCCAGGTGATCCACGAGCGTTACATGAAACCGATAAACATTTTTATTCATGTTGTCAAACGGTGCCTGAAGCGCTCAGAAACCGGTGGACACCGGGGCGACCTCCGGGAGTGAACTGGGAGCCGGACGCGACACCCAACGTCGCCGGGAGTCGGTCAGACGCTGCCGTGAGCGGGCGAGACCACTGATCACCTGCTACAACGGGTTCGCCCTCGCGAGTCGAAAGCAGTCGATCTATGTTGTGGTCCCAGGTGTCGCGGGTTCGATTCCCGTCACTCACCCTTTGGAAGGCCCGTTCCTTGTTCTGAGGAGTGGGGCCTCTTTCTTTCTGAACCGAGTGTCACTCGTTGCGGGAATTGGTGTCGTAGATGGAAACCGTCCCGAGTCCCGCACGGTCCTAGGGGTGCGGAGTGCTGGTGAATCCTGTCCACCAGCATTTCGCCCAGCCGCAACGAGGAAAGGGAGACCTACTCGTGTTCCGAACCCCACAACCTGGTGATTCCATCGAAGCGCTGTACGAGGCGCGAGATGCCGCACGGTTAGCCGCATTCCACGCGGCGTCGCTGCCCGCCGAGGTGCTCCGACCAGAGCTGGCTGCCTACGGACCGGCGATCATCAGCACACTCGATGAGCTTTATGCCCTGCTCAACTCGCTGTGGCATGTCTCGCGCGCGCACCCTGGAGTCGCGGCCGAGACCACGCAGCTGGCCAACGCGCAGCACGCACTGGGTGTCGCCGTCATGATCGCCCATGGGTGTCGGTTCTGAAATCCCTTCAGGCAACAGCGATCTCGGATAATACGATCGTGGGTAAGGCCAGTATGTGTCACCCGCCCTGCAGCAGCCGTGAATAAGTTCATCCACGCGAGGATTTCCGTGACGTTCCATCCTCGCGGGTACGTCCTGGAGTGCGTAGGTCCAGGACGTCGGACAGGGGCCTGCAGGGTGGTCCCTGAGTTTGTTCCACGCCTGCGCTACGTATCGGTGGTCGAGGGAACAACGAGCGAGGCGCTCCGCAACCTGTGTTCTGCGGTTGCGGGGCATCTCTCGCCGCTAGGACGTGTGCAGCGCCCGACGGCCTCGCGGGCCACGCAACTGACCGATCGAGCAGAGCGCCTCGTCCCTGGCTGATGCTCTCGCGAGCTACCGCCGAGCCCGCAACGCCTGGAGGAGCCAACAGGCGACTACTCGGAGCCTGCAAATCAGCTGTCTTCGGCGCTCTCGCCGGACCGTCGTTTAAGTGGCACGGTTCCGGTCGACGAGAACAGGGCGGAAAGTCCTGGCGGCGCTGGTGCGGTGGCGAGCGAGGTAATGCGACCGAGGCAACCCGTGGACTAGCTGCATGATCTCAGTTTTGGTCTCATTCGTTCGCGTTCAAGGCGGTTCGAAAGTGGCTTCGGATGTTCACCGCGATCCGTTGACCTGCTGGTTTACCGCCCGTAGCCCCCACCGAACCGGCGTTCGTAGAACGGAAAAACGGAAGGTCGGCGGTTCGCCCCGGTGCTTGCCGGGTGTTGATGGCAGCCGGGGCGTGTAGGGTGTGTGGTGGTCGTTGTATTTCTGGGTTCGTGTTTTGTGCATGCTCGCAGGATGTTGATGCGGGCGAGCTTCTTTCTTTGGTTGTAGCTGGAGTTAGCCGCCGTCTGAGATCCCCGGCCCGGGCCTCCGCGCGGTGCGGTTGCCCGTCATACCCCAGCTCCCGAAGGAGACTGACATGACCAACGGAACCGTGAAGTGGTTCAACTCGGAAAAGGGCTTCGGCTTCATCGCTCCGGACGAGGGCGGACCGGACGTGTTCGTGCACTACTCGGCCATCGACGCGGCCGGCTTCCGCACCCTCGAAGAGGACCAGCAGGTGACCTACGACGTCAGCCAGGGCCCCAAGGGCCCGCAGGCCGACGTCGTGCGCGTGGCCTGAGGCTCCGCTGAGTTCCTTCCCGGCCCGCACCTCGTGTGCGGGCCGGGGACTGCGGTTTCGCTGGCATAGCTCCCACACCCGCCAGTCGCGGTGCGGTTGAGGCGACCCGAACCGATCTACCCCAGCAGCACGCACGCCGCTGCGACGACGCTGCCCGTCACTGGGCGCGCAACGAAGCAGCTGGGCGCAGCCTGCTGCAACACCAGTTCCTCTCCGGTCGAGCCGAGTGGGTTTCCACTCGCGGGGTTCCCGGAGCCTTGTTCGTGTCTGCGGTCCTGCAGCGGCGACTGTCCGCGCTGCGCTAGCCGCAAGATGATCCTTCTACGTGTATTGGAGCCCGATGAGGGCTGACAACAGCCTGATCACGACCCCACCGGCAGTGTTCACAGTGGATGGTGACCTCTCCGGTTCGGAAGTCACCCTGCTGGCCGAGCAGCTCTGGCCGCATGTGCTGACCGGACCACCGGAAACGCTCGTGGACCTTGCCAAGGCCACCGACATCGATGCCGCCGGGCTCGATCTCCTCGTCGCCGCACACGCCTACGCGGCGCATCGGCACATCCCCCTCCACATCATCAACGCGGTGCCCCGCGTGCAGCGCGTGCTGCATGCGGTGGGAGTGAGCGCGCTCCCGGCCCGCAGCCCCTGCGCCGAGTTCGCGACTACCACGGCCACGACACCTGCGCCTCGGCAGAACGCCGCGGTGGTGATGGCGTGATGCGACACTCCCGCCACGTCGCGCGGACGTTGTCCGATGATGCCTGGCAGATCACCGATGCCGAAGGCCAGCACACCGCGCGCATCGTCGGGACCGAACACGATGCGATCGCCCGCGCCGACCACCAGCTCGCCGCCTACGGCGGAGGACGCGTGTTCCTCACCGACGCTGACTGACCACCCCACCTCGTGGCCGCACCCGTGAAGCCGAAAAGCGCTGCAACCGTGGGACTCAGCTTTCCCGAAAGGACTTTTTGTGAACCTATCCACTTCCCTCCGCCCCAGCAACGATCCTCGGAACGGCTCGGTACGCGTTGACTGGCGCGGCACGCCGCCGCGTCGCGACGCACGCCCACCTGCCCTCGGAGGCGAACCCCGTGCACGAATGCTGGTTGCGCCTGTCGCATTCCTCGAGCCCGGCCCGCCCCGTCCCACCTCAGCCCCCCATCAGCGGCGAGCAGATCAGAGCGAGGAGACTCTGCGCCCGCTGCGAACCCCGTTCGGCACCGACGCGCCCGGTGATTGGTGATCGAACATACGCCTTGCGCGGCAAGAACTTTCGTATCATGGTGGTATGCGCGAAGTCCTGACTACGCGTCGCGCCTATGCTTCGGTCAATCCCGCGCATGCGGGGGTGGATCCATCTGGCCAGCGACCCGGTGACCCGACCCGTGGCCGAGCATGTTCGGCTATCACGAGGTCTTCCACACCGCCGTCACCGCAGCGGCGGTCCGCCATCACATCATCGTCTGGCTCCTCCTGCCCGTCACACCCGCCACCTTTGACGCGGCTAGCACGCCGGGGTCTGTCACATGGCGAGGTTGGTCAGAAAGACCACGCCGCTGTGGGCTGCGGTGGCAAGTCGGCCCAGCAGGTCGCGGGTCAGATCAGCGGCCTCAACAGGCGCGGTCACCACGAAGTAGGCCACCAACGCCGCAGACAGCCATGCACTGGCCAGTCGGGCACGCACGGGCACTTCTCCTCATCTCTGCAGCATCGCTACAGCCTTACCCGCCCCAGGAACACCTGTGCGGCATCGTGACCAGGACGCACGCCGACGTCGGCGCGCGAGCTAACTCCGCGCGCCAGGCTCCGGCCGGCCGGTGTGCTCGGCGAGCTGGTCCTCGAGACTGATGATCCGGCACGCCGCCGCCACCGGAGTGCCTTGGTCGATGAGTTCGCGGGCGCGTTCAGCCCGCCGCAACTGTCGGCGCGAGTAGCGCCGGTGCCCCCCGGCCGAACGCTGCGGATCGATCAGGCCCGCTTCTTCCAGCGACCGCAGGAACGGCTGGGTCACCTCGAGCATCTCCGCAGCCCGCCCCATCGTGTAGGCGGGGTAATCCTCGTCGTCGAACTTCGCGCCGGCGCTGTGCCGATCCTGGCTCAATACCGCTCCCTCACCCCTCGACAAGGCCCCCGGTGCACCAGCTGGTGCACCGGGGGCCGCGAGAGGGTAATTACTCACTACTCAGGCCGCTCTTCCATCCACGAACGCCGGGAGTGGGGCGGCGGGGAAAACAGTGACTCGACGACCCCCCTTCTCGCTCGTGTACAGCTCAGAGACCCTTCTCCACCCCCTGGGCGGGAACCTCCAGGTTTCCGCCCAGGGGCCTGCAACTGCAGCTCCACTTCCATCACCAGCCGCGCCGATTCGTCGATGATGGCGCTTCAGTGCTCTCCGTGTCTGGAGACAACATAACAGGACCAACCAACGATGTCTACAGCGGCCATCACAGAAATTGCTCAAGGGCGAGGGGCCTGAAGCTCAGTGCCTGGCCGATGCGTCTTCGGACGCTTGCGCGTGTCGAGAGACTGGAGCGCGATGACGCGAGGGGTGCGGTCGGGGCTGGGGAGTCGGTCTTTTCGTTGTTTGTTGGCGGCGTGGGCGGTGTCGTCTGTCGGGGACGGCGTGCTGTCGGCTGCGTTGCCGCTGGTCACCGCGGTGATCACGCGGGATCCGCTGGCGATGTCCGGGGTGGCGTTGGCGACTGTGCTGCCGTGGCTGCTTGTGGCGTTGCCTGCGGGCGCGATCGTCGACCGGTTTCCGGTGCGGCGAATGCTGGTGGTGAGCCACCTCTTCCGGTCCGCCGTCGCGTTGTGCCTCGCGGTCGTGATCGCCACCGGTGCCCCGGCGACCGCCGCCGAGAGGAGCTCGCTGCGGTCCGAAGTCGTTGCGGGACTTCGGTTCCTGATGCGCCAGCCTGCCTTGCGCGCGGTCGTGGGGGTCGTCGGTGTCACGGCGCTGCTGACAAGCGGTGTAAATGCGGTGGCGTTCCTCTACGCGATCGAGGTGGTGCGGCTGCCTGCGGCTTCGGTGCCGACCCTGCTGGTGTGCACCGCGATCGGGACGTTGCTGGCCGCACCGGCCGCGTCCCGGTGGGCTGCGCGGTGGGGGAGCGGAACGGTGATGATCAGCGCGCTCCTCGTGCTCGCGGCCGGAATCGCGCTGCTGGAGGCTGCGGCCGATCCGCTGCTGATTTGGGTGGCGTACTTCGTGATGGGCGTGGGTGCGGGCGCCTGGAACGTGCTGTCGGCGGCGAACCGGCAGCGCCTCACCCCACGAGCGCTGACCGGTCGCGTGACCAGCGCGCACCGCGTCCTGGCGTGGGGCCTGATGCCGCTGGGCGCGGGACTGGCGGGACCGATCGCCGAGGTCAGCTCGTTGCAGGCGGTGATCCTCGGGGCCGCGGTCGTCCTCATCGCTGTCGTGGCGGTGGCGGCGCCCCGCCTCCGCCGACTGCCCGGCGCCGAGTGAGACGAGCGGGTCGAGTGGGTAGTCCTCAACTGGACCGATTGGCACCCCGCGGGAAGGACTGGACATGACCAAGCGCGATGAGATGCGGGTCGACAAGGCACTGCAAGGACTCGAGTTCCCCGCTGACCGCGAACAGCTCGTCGACTTCGCCACCGATCGCGAGGCCGACTCCGAGACGCTCACCGCACTCCGATCGATCCCCGCGCGCCGGTACGCCAACAAGGACGAGGTCATCGACGCCGTCCCGCAGGAGCCGGAAGGAGACGCCCCTGGCGGTACGGCTCGCGGCTGACCAGGAGTTTCGCCCGGCAGGCGACTCCGATCGTCGATAACTATCGTGACCGGCATGACTCGGGGGTTCATGTCGGCTGTGGCGTTCGTGCTGGTGACGGCGGCGTGCGGAACGGCCGCACCGCCGCCGTCACCCGCACCACCTGCGCCCGCACCACCCCCGGCCCTAAGCCCGTCCGCGCCTGCGCCTGCGCCCGCGCCCGCAACGCAGGTCGAGCAGGCTCCTGACGGGTTCGTGCGGTTGCGCGACGTCGACTCCTCGATCGTCGAGGAGATCCGGTACGCGACGCCGCACAACTTCACCGGCGACCCCGTGCCCGGCTACGACGAGCCGATGTGCGTGCTGACGCGCCCGCTGGCCGAGGCCCTGCACGAGGCGCAGCAGCGGCTCGTCGGTCAGGGCTACACGCTCAAGGTCTACGACTGCTACCGGCCGCAGCAGGCCGACGACCGATTCGTCGAATGGGCGGAGGACGTCGGTGACCAGCGCATGAAGTCCGAGTTCTACCCGGGCCTGGACAAGTCGCAGCTGTACTCGGCCGGCTACATCGCCGAGAACTCCGGGCACAGCCGGGGCAGCTCGGTCGACCTCACCCTGGTGCGGCTGCCCGTCCCCGCCCAGCGCGCCTACGTGCCCGGCGAACCGCTGGCCTCGTGCACGGCGCCGGTGGGACAGCGGTTCCCGGACAACGGCGTCGACATGGGCACCGGCTTCGACTGCTTCGACGACATGGCGCACACCGATGACCCGCGCGTGACCGGGGAGGCCCGCGCCAACCGGCAGAAGCTGCACGACGCGCTCACCGCCGTCGGGCTGAAGGGCTACGCGGGGGAGTGGTGGCACTTCAACCTGCCCCAGGAGCCCTTCCCGGACGAGTACTTCGACTTCCCCGTCAACAGCGCGGCTTTCCGCTGAGCCCTGCCGGCTGGCCACTTCTCGCCAGACCGAGCGTCGTTGTACTGCGCAACTTTCCGCGTGGTGCGTCGTTGTCCACCCCAGAAGTCGACTCGGTCGACGACGCGCACGGGTCGCGGTGATCGGCCGCGGACCCGATCGACTCGCGCAGTTCGCACCATTCGATGACGCAGGGAGCGACCGCATGCCCCGATCTGCCCACCACCCGCCCGCCGTGGCGCGACGGCTGGTCACAGCCACCGCGTTGTCGCTGGTCATCGCCGGTTCGCAAGCCGTGCCCGCGATCGCCGACGACGCGCCCAACACGCCCGGCATGGTCAGCGCCGGTTTCTACGACCCGCCCGCCGAACTCCCCGCGGCCGACGGCGCCCTGGTGCGCACCGAAGAGCTGCCGCTCGCGCTGAGCCTGCCCAGCATCGGCGGGCAGCAGCTGCCGGGCACGGCGACCCGCCTGATGTACAAGACCACCGACTCCAACGGCCGGCCCGCAGCGGTGACCGGCGCCTACATCGAACCCTCGGCGCCGTGGCGCGGCGAGGGTCCGCGCCCGCTGGTGGCGGTCGCGCCCGGGACGATGGGTCAGGGCGACTCCTGCTCGGCCTCGATGGGCCTGGAACGCCCGATCAACTTCAACGGCGATTCGGTGTCGGTCGGCTACGAGGACATCGCGATCTACCGGCTGCTGGCCGAAGGCGCGGCCGTGGTCGTCACCGACTACGTGGGCCTGGGCACCACCGATCGGCTGCACACCTACGTGAACCGCGTCGACGGCGGGCACGCGGTGCTCGACGCCGTGCGCGCGGCCCGTCAGCTGCCCGACACCTCGGTCACCCCCGACTCCCGCGTCGCCCTCTACGGATACAGCCAGGGCGGCGGGGCCACCGCCTCCGCCACCGAGCTGCAGCCCGACTACGCCCCGGACGTCGCGCTCGCCGGCGCTTACGTCGGAGCCCCGCCCGCGAACCTCACCGAGGTCATCGAAGGCATCGACGGCAGTGCCCTGGTCGGCGCGCTCGGCTGGTCGCTCAACGGGTTCATCCAGGCTCACCCCGAACTCCAGCCCGTCGCCGACGAGTACCTCAACGAGGACGGCAAGGCCGCGCTGGAAACCCTGTCCACGTCGTGCATCGGTGACGGCATCGCGCGCTTCGCCTTCCGCCGCAGCGCCGAGTGGACCACCACCGGCCAGACCCTCGGCGAGGTCGTCGAGGCCGAGCCGGCGGTGCGGGAGGTCCTCGACGACCAGCTCATCGGCGCCCGGAAGCCGGCCACGGCCGTCCGCGTCGCCACCGGCGTGCAGGACGACATCGTGCCGCACGACCAGGCCCGGCAGCTCGCCGTGGACTGGTGCGCCCAAGGCGGTGAGGTCACCTACCAGCCCGTCCAGATCCCGGATCTCGGCAAGGGCCTGCTGACCAACCACGTCACCCCGCTGCTGGCCGATCAGAGCAACGCGATCTCGTGGCTCACCGACCGCCTCTCCGGAGGCGCGGCGATCAACAACTGCAACACCCTGCCGGATCAGCCCTGACCGGGTCCGCGTCGACGGGGCCACGAGCGCGCGCTCGTGGCCCCGTCGCGTTGGAACGGCAGTTTTGGTCCGAACTGACCGGGCGAAACGGAACGGTTCGGGCCAAAACCGCCCCGGGGCAACGCTCCTCGGAACTCAGCGCGGGGGGAGGGCTTCGGCCGCAGGGGTGTTCGGGGCGGCCGTGTACATGACGAGCTGGAGGTTGCTGCCCGCCAGCAGCAGGGTTTGCAGGTCGCAGTCGAGCTCGCCCAGCCGCGGATGGTGGAGGCGCTTGCGGAGGGTCGTCCTGGGGCGCACGTCGTGGTCGCGCCAGGCGTCGGCGAAATCGGCGCTGCGGGCGGCGAGCTCGTTGATCAGCTCGTTCAGGGCGCGGTCGGTCGGGTAGCGGGCGCTGGCAGTGCGCAGCTGGGCCGCGGTGTGCTGGACGAACTCGCCTGCCGCGCCGGGCGGGGCGGAGCAGAGCGTGTCGCGCAGCAGGAGCGGCAGCTTCAACGCGTTGCGATCTTCCTCCGGGATCCGGCCGAAGTCGGTGATCAGCGCGACCGCCGCGTCGTTCCAGGCCACGATGTCCTGCCGCTCGTCGAGCAGGTAGGCCGGGATCGGGCCGAGCTGGTCCAGCAGACGGCGGGTCTCGGCGGGCACGGGCCGACGCTCGGAGGTGGCGGGTGGGATCTGCCCGGCCAGCCGCGCCATGTGCTCGCGCTCCGCGTCGGTGAGCCGCAGCGCCGCGCTCAGCGCGCCCAGCACCTCGGGCGACGGGTGTGAGACGCGGGCTTGTTCCAGCCGCTCGTAGTAGTTGACCGAGATGCCTGCTTGCGCGGCGACCTCCTCGCGGCGCAGCCCGGGAGTGCGCCGGGCCCGCTTTCCCGGCGGGTCGACGGCGACCGGGACCTCATCCGGGTGCACCGACTCCCTCCGCCTGCGCAGGAAATCGGCCAGGTCAGTTCTGCTCACCCGATCAGAATGGCACGGCTCGGCGAGCTCAGGCACCCACTGGCGTTCCGGGGCTCAGCCGTCAGTTCCCGAGCGGCACCGCCGCGACCAGGCTCGGTGGCACGACCCGATGAGCGCTGGAGGGAAAATGCCGCGCACTCCTGAAGAAACGATGCGCAGACTGCTGGATCTGATGCTGACCGAGGACACCGACGCCGTGGCCAACCTGTGGGCCGAGGACGGCATCACCGAGTTCCCGTTCGCCACCGGGAATTCGGCGCGCAGCCTGGCCGGGCGTGAGGAAGTCCGCCGATACCTCGCCGGATTCCCTCAGTTGTACGACATGCGGGAGGTGCCCGCGTTCACCGCGCACCGCACGCAGCGGCCGGACACCGCGATCGTCGAGTACCACGCGACCGGGCGCTCGCTGCGCACCGGAAAGCCCTACCGGATGGACTACGTCGTGGTGATCACCGTCCAGGACGGGTTGATCACCCGCTTCCGCGACTACTGGAACCCGCTGGCCAACGCCGAAGCGACCGGAACGCTGCCCGAACTGGTCGAATCGCTGAACTCGGAGGTCGCCCGGTGACCGTTCTCGTGACCGGCGGTACCGGGAAGACCGGAACCGCCCTGGTGGAACTACTGCGCGCCGAGGCCGTGCCGGTGCGGGTGGCCAGCCGCAACCCGGTGCACGGTGACCCCGGGTCGATCCGGTTCGACTGGCACGACCTGGCCACCCACGCGCCTGCGCTGCGCGGTGTGGACTCGGTCTTCCTGGTGCCTCCGGTGAACTCGGTGGACCCGATGCCGCTGGTCGCGCCGTTCCTCGCCGAGGCGAAGCGCCTCGGGGTGGACCGCGTGGTGCTGCTGGGTTCGGCCATCGTGCTGCCGAACGCCCCCAGCGCGCTGCGGATGGCGGACGCGGTCCGGGCTCAGCCGGGCTGGGTCGTGCTGCGGGCGTCCGCGTTCATGCAGAACTTCCTCAGCCCGCACCCGGTGGGCGAGCGGATCCGCCGGCGCGGTGAGATCCGCACCGCCGCGGGGGACGGACGGGTCGCGTGGATCGACGCGCACGACATCGCGGCCGCCGCCTTCGCCCTGCTGCGGCCCGGCGCCGAACGCACAGGTGAGAGCGACTACCTGCTGACCGGCCCGAAGGCCTTGAGCTACGCCGACGCCGCGACGATCATCACCGCTCGCGCCGGTCACGAGGTCCGCGTGGCGGAGATCGGAACGGACGAGCAGGCGGCCCACTACCGGGCGTCGGGCGACTCGGAGGAGTTCGCGGCGAGCATCGCGGCGGTGGAGGAGGGCATCCGCGAGGGCAGGGAGGATCAGGTGAGCACCGCGGTCCTCGACCTGACCGGCCGTCCGCCGCGGTCGTTCGAGGAGTTCGCCGATGTCCACGCTGCGGCGTGGTCCGACGGTTGACCACGCCGCAGCGGCACGGTTTGTACCCCGACGCACGGCGGCGTTGATCGCGGTGCTGTCGGCCAGCGGCGTTCTGCTGACACTGCACCCGGCGCCGAAGTGGTCGTGCCGAGTCGCCAAGCGCGCCGAGGAGATCGAGCAGGGCAGCTGGGGAGCATCGGCCGTGAACACGGCGGTCGCGCGGACCGCGGCCGTCAGCGTCGGGGCTCGATGAGGATCACCACGGGAACGCGTTGAGCAGGCCGGCGCCGAAGGCGATCAGAGCGATGGCTGCCGAGACCGCGGCGAGGAGGTTCGTCCTGCGCTGACGGCTCATCGACCGGAGGGAGTGCGTCTCCGCGCGTGATTCCATCCGGGCCAGCTTGGTGGCGATCGAGTTCAGAGCGTCCGGTGCGGGCGTCGGCTGCGAGGGAGTGGGCGACGGCGAATAGCCCTGGTCGTACCCGAACCCGGGCGGTGGCTCGGGAGCTCCGCCGAAGTTCGTTGAAGGCTCCTCGTCGTCGGTGGTCGGCACCGGGGCGAACCACGGGTGGACGTCCTCGTGCTCGCTGATCGCGACGGCGGGGCCGGTGTCGCGCTGGAGGCTGACGGACTCCACCGTCGTGGCGATGGCCCGCAGCTCGTCGACGACCATCTGCATGGCCCGCGACGCTTCGCGAGCCTGCCGCTCCTGCTCCCGCTGCTGCTTCCAGCTGAGCCGGAACGCCCAGATCGACAGCAGCGTGGCCGGGATGGCCAGCACGAACGAGCCGATGCTGCCGAGCCAGGAGGTCGTCTCCAACGGGCTCACCGGGTCCTGCGCCAGAAACCACCGCACGCGGCGAAGATTACCGGAACGCACGCCGCGGAAACTGCTGTTCGACGGCTTCGCGGCCTGCGGCGGACCGGTGGGCGCGGGTGCAGAATCGGGGCACGTCCAACCGAGGGGGCTCGTTGCGATGACCGAGTTGTTGCCCGCTCTGCCCGATGAGACCTTCCGGCGCGTGCTCTGCGTCGTCGCACACCCGGACGACATGGAGTACGGCACCTCAGCGGCAGTCGCGCGCTGGACGTCGCGGGGCATCGACGTCGGATATCTACTGCTCACGCACGGTGAAGCGGGCATGCCCAACCCGCCGGAGGAGACCGCCGCGCTGCGCTTGGCCGAGCAGCGGGCGGCGTGCGAGACGGTCGGCGTCGAACACCTCACCGTGCTCCAGCACCCCGACGGGGTGCTGGTCTACGGGCTGGACCTCCGCCACGACATCTGCCGCGAGATCCGCCGCTTCAAACCGGACGCCGTGGTCGGCACGTCGTACGAGATCGAGACGCCGATGGGGTTCAACCAGTCCGATCACCGCGTCGCGGGCCTGGCCACCATCGATGCAATCAACGACGCGGGCAACCGGTGGATCTTCCCCGAGCAGATCGACGACGACGGCCTCGACACGTGGAGCGCGCGGTGGTTCCTCCTCCCGGGGATGGCCGGGGAGCTGGACGCGACGCACGGCGTGGACGTCACCGGCAGGCCGGTGCAGCTCGGCGTCGCCTCGCTGGAAGCCCACCGCGCCTACCTCGCCGCGCTCCCGGAGCATCCCGCCCCGGCGGACTTCATCCCGAAGATCCTCGCCGCCAACGGCGCACTGCTCGGCACCGAGCACGCGGTCCTCTTCCGCGCCCTCGACCGCCACAGCCCACCGGACTTCCTCGAAGACCTGGATTAGACGGCGCCGGTGAAGTACGCCGTGGTGGAGGCGAAGGCGTTCGGCTTGACCGAGAGCTTGAACTCCCCGGAAGAGTCTTCGACCTCGAAGAC
Organism: Saccharopolyspora sp. NPDC049426; assembly: GCF_040676935.1. Classification (NCBI taxonomy): domain Bacteria; kingdom Bacillati; phylum Actinomycetota; class Actinomycetes; order Pseudonocardiales; family Pseudonocardiaceae; genus Saccharopolyspora; species Saccharopolyspora sp. NPDC049426. Next base: position 352,462 of record NZ_JBFAPZ010000006.1, read on the forward strand.
CTTGGTGAACGAAACGCTCTGCCCCGGAGCGAGTTCGGTGCTCGGAAGCGAGTCGTTCGCCTCCGACATGAACGCCTCTTGCGCCACGCGGCTCGAGTGCTGGGCGGTGAAGGCGGTGCTCATCACCTGGTAGGGCCTGGTGCCGGTGTTGCTGACGGTCACGTCGACCGCGATCCAGCGCTTGCCGTCAGCGGGACCGAGATACGGGTTGTCCGCGGCCACGGCATCGGGACCGGCCACCGTGATCTGCTCACCACCGCTCCACGAGGCGGTGCCGCCGAACGCGTGGTCGGTCACCTCGCCGCCGGGCGCACTCGCGGGTGGCGGGGTGGTACGACTGATCGAGTTGACGGCGGTGCTGAAGATCGCGATCGAGATCACGAACGCGAGCACGCCCAGCGCGAGACCGAAGTAGGACATCACCTTGTTGTTCGCCAACCTCTTGTGCGCCCGGTTGACGGCGATGCCACCGAACACGATGGCCAGCACGCCGAGGACGAAGCCGATGAAACCGACGAACGGAATCCAGGCGAACAGCAGGGCGATGATTCCCAGCACCAGGGCCGTGGTGCCGAATCCGTTCTTCGGTGCGACCGGGGGTTGAGGTGGGAGTGGAGCGGATTGCTGCGCCATGACGGATTCCTGTCGCGTCGGTCTGCAGAGGAGGGGTGCCCGAGGGGCAGAGGACCCGCTCCGGAGGTCCCAGCAAGTAAGCGCGTGAAAATCGCCAACCGTAAGGGCCTTTGGTCCGTGTTCCACCGCCGTGCAGTTGCGCGTAGGCGATGTGCCCAGGTCAGCCACTCATGGGTGAGCCGCCCGTTCCTGGCCGCTGTTCTGTCGAAAGTGGTGTGGGGCAGTGGGGTTCGCCGTAGTGTGTGTTCGAACGTCGTCGAACAGCTGGGGGTGGCGTGACGCTCGTCGGGCGGGACGATTCGTTGCGCGTTCTGGCCGATGCCTCCTCGGCCGCGGAGGTCGGGCAGGGGGCGCTGGTCGTGGTGCGCGCCGATCCGGGCATCGGGGTCACGGCCCTGCTGGAAGCGCACCTCGCGGCGATGCGGGACTCCGGGCTGCACCTCCACCGGGTGCCGGTGCTGCGGCCGGGCGGGCGCACCTCGCTGTCGGCAGGAACACCGGACTGGGACGAGCCCGCGATGGTCGTCATCGACGACCTGCACCACGCCGACGACGACACGCTGCTGACGTTGCACGGCCTCGCCGGGGAGATCTACGGCCGTCCGCTGCTGGTCGTGGCGGGCCGGCATCGCGGCGTCGCACCGGAGCGCTTCGCCGCGCTCGACCGGTTCGCCATCGTGCACGACCTCGCCCCTCTGGCGAACGACGCCGTCAGCGCGATGCTCCAGGGACCGTCGCCGAACGCTGCTGACGCCGGGGGAAATCCGTGGCTGCTCAGCCGGATCGACGCCGCGGACAGGTTCGCGCAGGTGACCGCCTGGGCCGCGGACCTGGCCGGTTCCGACGTCCACGTGCTGCGCTGCGCCGCGCTGCTGGGCGACACCGCCTCCGTCGACGACCTCGCCGCGGTGGCCGGTGCCACGCCGAGCGAGGTGCTCTCCGCCGTCGCGAGGATGTCCGCCCGGGGCTTGGTCGACGAGTCCGGCGGCGAGGTGCGGGTGCGGTATCCGCTGGTGCGCGACGACGTCGCCGCCGCATCGGCGGGCCTGCGCGGCTCGGTGGCTCGCGCGCTCGCCGACCGGGGAGCACCCGCCGAGCGCGTGGCCGACCACCTCGTGCACGCGCCGGTGGATCCCTGGACCGTCGACTGGCTCGCCGAACGAGCCCACCAGCTGACCTCCCGAGCCACACCGGCCGTGGCGCGACTGCTGGAACGGGCGGTGGCCGCGCTGCTGCCCGGCGACCCGCGGTTGCCCGAGCTGCGGGTGGCGTGGGTCGAGGCCCTGCTGTGGAGCGGCCGGACCGAGCAGGCGCGCAGGGCGGCGTCCGAAGGACTGCTGGCCGATCCGGACGAGGCGATCCGGCACCGGCTGCTCGTCGTGCTGGGCGTCATCGCCAACGGTGAGTTCGACGCCGAAGCGGCCCTCGCGGTCTGGGAAACGGAACGGCGGGAAGGGGAACTGCCCGCACGGCTCGCCGCGCTCGACGCCTACGCCCACCTGCTCGCCGGAGACCTGGAGTCCACCCAGCGCGCGGTGGCCCGAGCGAGCCGGGCAGCGGCCGACGACCCGCTCGTCGAGATCTACCTGTGCAACATCCGGGCCATCGGGCAGTGCCTGCTCCGCGACTACGCCGCTGCCGGTGATCAGCTCGACCGCGCGTCGGCGCTGCTGGAGATCGCGGCCTACGACCGCGCGCAGTGGCTGATGTCCCGGTTGCTGCGCGCGGTGCTGCAGAACCTCGAACACGACCCCGCCGTCACCGAGACCATCGAGCAGGCGCGGCCGGTCGCCCGCGAACTCGGCCTGGGCTTCCTGCCGTGGACGCACACCATCGCCGCCGTGACGGCGCTCAACTTCGGCGAGTGGGACCGGGCGCTGGCCGAGGTGGAGGAAGGGCTGGCGCTTCCGCACCAGCACGGCATGGCGGGCCCGCTGCACGCGGTGGCGGCCACGATCCTCCTGAACCGCGGGGACCTGCCGACCGCGCGCGTGCACGCCGAACTAGCCGACGAAGCCGACCTGTACGGCGTGGCGATGTTCTACGAGTCCTTGATGATGGTCACCCGCGCCGTGCTGGCCGGCGTCGACGGCGACCTGAAGCGGGCGGTCGACGTCGTGCGCGACGTCGTCGACCACGACGTTGGGATGCGGCACGACCGCTCGGTCGCCCCGGTCTGCGTTCCACTGGTGCGCATCGCCGTGGCCGGGGGTGAACGCGACCTCGCTCGCCGCCTCATCGAGCGGATGCGGGAGTGGAGCGACGAGGACGACAGCAGGATCGGCTACTGCACGGGTCTGGTCGACCGCGACGTGGACCGGTTGCTCGCCGCCGCGCAGGACTTCGCCGACAACAGCACCCCGCTGGCCGCCGCGCAGGCCGCCCAGGACGCCGCGGTGGCGCTGGCCGCCTCCGGCAGGTCCGACGCCGCCAAAGCCGCCTACCAGAGCGCGATCGACAGGTTCGCCGCGATGGCGGCCCACCGGGAGATCGACCGCACCGCCGCCAACCTGCGCTCCTACGGCGTGCAGCTGGGCGCGTCCGGCCCGCGCGGACGTCCCAAGCACGGCTGGGACAGCCTCACCGGCGCCGAGATGCGGGTGGTCGAACTCGTCGCCCAGGGGCTGACGAACCGCGACGTCGCCGAGCGGCTGATCCTGTCCGTGCGCACCGTGGACTCCCACGTGTCGCGAATCCTGCGCAAACTCGACTGCTCGTCGCGCCTCGAACTAGCGGTCAAGTACCGGGACCGCTCTTGAGGGCACGTTGCGTGGGAGCAGCGGCTGTGCCCCGTCGCGAACATCAGCAACATCACCGATGTTTCGGACGTCGCCTTCTGGTGATCTTTCGGTACCGCGCTGGAGGAGCGCCGCTGGCATGGGGGCAGCGGGCGCGTTTCGCCTTCCAGCGACGCGACTTCGGCCGTCGGTACCGGCCGATCAGAGGAAGGCAGAACCGGACATGACCGAAACCGGAGAGGTGAACGTCGTCGCCGCGGCGTCCGCGGGGGTGCAGGACCTGGCGAGGGCGACCACGTCGGTGCTCGACCAGGCCGGGCCGGTCGGCGAGGTGGGCAAACCCGTCGTGCGCACCCTCACCAACGTGTGGGAGGGCTACTTCGGCTCGCCGATCCCGCCCGAGGGCACCAACTGGAACGCCTACACCCACGAGCAGCTGTACGCGATGGTGTGGGACAACGCCGACGTCGCAGACGTCACCGGTGTCGCCGACGAATGGGGCAGGCACAGCACCGAACTCGCCGGTCACGCCGATGCGATGCAACGGCACCGCGCGGAGATGGGAACGCACTGGACCAGCGAGTCCGCCGACGCGGCCACCAGCAGGCTCGGGCAGATCGGTGACCGGACCTCAGGCGTAGGGGAGCGGGCGAGCACCGTGTCCCACGCCGCCCAGAACGCGGGCGACGCCCTCGCTTCCGCCCGGAACTCGATGCCGCCACCGCCCGGGGACGCGACCGGAACGGTGATGGGCACCGGCGTCGCCGGGGCGGGCGCGGGTGCCGTGGTCGGCGGTGTCATCGGTGCCGCTGCGGGAGGCGTCGGCGCGGTGCCCGGCGCCATGATCGGCGCGGCCGTCGGTGCCGCCGCTGCCGGCGGGACCAGCATGTTCCTCGCCTCCGCCAACGCCGCCGAGAAGAAGGCGGAGGCGGTGCACGTCATGTCGCAGTACGAGGCGGCGTTGCGCCGCAGCAGTGCCGCGATCGCTCCGGCCGAAGCGCAGGGCGCCGGCTGGGGGTCGGCGCCCGCGTCCACCTCGGCGGCGGGGTTCTCCGGGGCGGGTGGAGCGGCCACCGGTGGTGGGGTGCCGTGGGCGAAGTTGGTCGGTGGCACCGATCCGCTGGGCGGAGCGGGCCGTGCCGGTGCGGGACTCGGACTGCTCGGTGCGCGGGGCATGTTCGGCGGCGCCTCCGGTGCCGGTGCTAACGGGATGGCGCCCGCGCGGGGAGCCGCCGGGGCTGACGCCGACGAGCAGCAGGTGCACGAGAACAAGCTGCCCACCATCGACCAGGGGCTTTTCGACGACGACCGACCGGCCAGCGCGCCGGTCATCGGCTGAGACGGGAGTGGACCGTTGAGCGGATACCGAGTCACCACCGAGAACCTCGCCGCGCAGGTCGGGGAGCTGTCCAGGGTCGGGGAGCAGACCGAGCGGCTGGTGACCTCCGCGCGGCAGCTGGCCGAGCGGATGCCGATGCTGGGCACCGCGCCACCCGCCCTGCACCTGGCGATGCGGCTGCGGCAGAGCGCAGGCGAGTCCGGGCTGAGCCACGAGATCACCGCAGCGCACACCGAGCTCGGCGACTTCCACAGCGCCCTGCACGAGACCGCCACCGGCTACGAGAACACCGACACCGCCGCCGCGGACGCGCTGCGCGGCACCGAGGGGACGGCGACATGACGACCGCGCTCACCCGTCCGCGCAGCGACGGAATCCACTTCGGACAGATCGAACTCGACCTGCTCGCCGCCCACGCCGGGGCGAGCTGGCCGTTCCCGCTGCGCATCCCGTCGTTCGGGCGCATCGCCGGCGAGCGGGAGGTGCTGTTCGCCGCGGCCGGGCACACGCTGCGGGCGCGCGGGCTCGCCGACGAGGACGGCCCGACCGGAGCCGCCGCCGAACTCCTCGACGCGCTCCGGCAGCACCGGGGCACCGTCGACCTGGTGCTGATCGGGGAGTCCGGGACGACGGGTGTCCTGGCGATGGTCTACCGGTCCTCGGCGCTGATCTTCGAACAGCCGCTGGACGACGATCTCGCCACCACCGTGCGGATCCGCCGCGTCGCCGCGAACGCCCTGGTCGACGAGCTCTTCGCGCTCGTGCCGGAGCGGGACCCGGCGAAGTCCATGCCGATCAACCTCCCGCAACGCGTGGTGGACGACGTCGCCGAGCTCAACTGGATCGACGACGACAGCACCAAGCGGCGGCGCTTCCGCGAACTCGTCCGGGACTGCGGCGGCGATCCGGGGGCGCTGGACCGGCTGGTGAGCGTGCTCCCGGACCTCACCGGTCGCGGCCAGCTCGGCGCGACCCGGCGCACCGGCCGCGGGCACCGACGCCAGGGGCAAGAACTGTCCTGGTTGGACGGTCCGCACGGGCGGATCCGGGTGAGCCGGACCGACGGCGGATGGGTGAGCATCAACCCGCTGCGACCAGCGGTCGTGCGCGCGGCGCTGGTGGACCTGGTCGCGATCGCCCGCGAACAGGGCTGACCTTCGAGAGGAATCACGGTGAACTCAGCACAGCAGTGGCTCGCGGACTACGACGCGACGCTGGCGCGCGCGGCGGCCGACGCGAAGGCCGCGGGTGCCGCGCTCGGGCAGGTCAGCGGCACGGCGTCCTCGCCGCGCGGGGAGATCTCGGTGCAGGTCGGGCCCAGCGGTGCGCTGGTGGACATCCGCCTGACCCCGGCGGCCCGCGCGATGGAGGCCGAGAAGCTCGCCCAGCTCATCCTCGCGACCGCGCAGCAGGCGCAGCGGATGGTGGGCACCCACGTCATGGAGATCATGACCGACTACCTCGGCGGCGGCCCGGCCCTGGACTTCGTGCGGGACAACATGCCCGTCGACACCGGCGAGCCGGAGCCGCAGGACGACGACGACTTCTTCGACAACCCAAGGGTGATCGTCTGATGAGCACCGACTTCCACGTCGACCACGAGCAGATCCGCGCTCACGCCGGAACCGTGGCGGGCCTGTCCGACGGCCTGTCGGCCGCGGCCGGTGCCATGACCGGTGGTCCCGCGAGCAACGCGCTCGGCACGTTCATGGAGTTCGCGACCCTCGGGCTCGGCGACGCCATCTCCCGGGCCGCGCAGGCGGTGTCGTACGCGTCCGGAGCTCTGAACAGCGTGAGCCGGGGTCTGGCGGGCAGCGCCGAGGACTACCAACGAGCTGATGACGAAGGTGTCGCGGCGCTGCGCGGAGGGGATGCCCGATGAGCGTGGACCTGAGCCTTCCGCTGGGATCGGCGGGAACCGTGCGGTTCGTCGCCGACGTGCGCTCCACCAACGACGCGGTGCGCGGCGGTGGGTGGGACTCCGGCAGCTACGGTTCCGCGGGCGAGCCCGCTGGGGGAACGGGCGACCCGCTGTCGGCGCTGGCCGGGTCCGGATTCGGTTTCCTGGCCGACCTGGTGCCGTTCCTGGGGGAGCCGTTGCAGCAGCTCGCGGGCGATCCGGGCGCGGTCGCCTCCAGCGCGCAGAGCCTGCGGGACACCGGACGCGGCGTCGCTTCGATCTCCGACTCCTACGGTCAGGCGGCCGGTCCGGAGACCAGCGGCTGGTCGGGCGCTGCCGCCACCGAGTACCTCAAGACCGCGGCCGAGCTGGTGGGCGGCCTTCAGGGGATCGGCGAGGCCAGCACCGGGCTCGGCGAAGCGCTGGCCGGCATGGGCGACGCGGTCGTCAAGACCGCCCACGAGGTGACGATCCTGGTCAACGAGGCGGTCGGCCGGATCGTCGTCATCATGAACCAGGCCATCGCCGCCGCGCAGGCCACCTTCGGCGCGAGCATCGCGGCGGCGATCCCGCAGGTCGTGCAGATCGCGACCGAGTGCGGTGTCCGGATCTCGGGGCACATGGGCAACCTGCTCAACAGCGCGCAGGGCCTGCTGGGGCACGTCGACGAGGTCATGAAGGTCGTCGGGGCCATCGGCGGTGTCGTCTCGAAGATCGCCGACCAGGCGGAGCAGGTCACGGCCGGATCGACGGCCCCGTCCGGTTCCGCCGCTGCGGGTTCGGTTCCCACCGGCGGCGCCGGGTCGTCGAGCTCGCCCGGCCTGACCAGCGCGGCCTCGATGCCCGGTGGTGCGGGTGCGGCGCAGATGACCCCGAGCCCGGGAGGTGCGGCGCAGGCCGGACCGGTTCCGGGGATTTCCGTTGCGGGCGGCGCGAATCCGGCCACCGCGGGGATCTCGCCCGGCGGTGCCGGCGGCTTCATGCCGCCGATCACTCCGCAGCGCAAGCAGCAGCAGGACTCCGATGCCGAGCGCACCTCGTCGCTGTCGGCGCGGCTGTCGGGCGAGCTCGACCTCCCGGAACGGGACGATTCCCGGTACGGCCCCCGACAGCCCGACGGGCACCGGTGAGGGGCTGAGGTCCACTGCGCGAGGCAGGGCCGGTCCGACACCTATTTCTGCTGGTACTGAGCTCTGTAGGCGCTGGGTTCCGCTGGCGGCTCGGGCTCGGACTCGTGGTGGCCGAGCTGGACCGAGCGGCGGATCTGGCCGCGGTTCTCGCGGACGACCTCGGTGAAGAAGCGATCGGTGCGCTCGTCGTTGAGCACGTCGAGGATGACCCGGATCGTGGTGTCCACGATGGACTTGACGATCTCGTCGTGGAACGGGAGGTGCTTGATCCGGCCCACCTGCTGGTCGTTCTTGAGCTTCTCGGTGACGATCTCGCGCAGCACCTCGCGGTGCTCGCCCAGCGAACGCGCGATGTTCTCGGGGTAGTGGCCGGTTTCGACGACCTTCACGACCTCGTCGAGGACCGCGACGGTGATCGGCTTCTTGATGGCCAGCACGATCGGCCGGGAGAACCGCTCGATGAACCGTTGCGTGATGCGTTCGCCGAACGCGCGATCGGCGGTGCGGGCCAGGCGCATCAGCAGCACGACGACACGCAGCAGCCGGAAACCGCGCAGCGCGGGGTGCGCGACCGGGATCATGCCGAGGATCTCGTACCAGCTCTGCAGCGGAAACCGCCGGTTCCACGAGTTCTCGCGCCACCGCCACAGGAACTCGGCGAAGAAGACACCGCAGATCGCCGTGTCGATGACGAACACCGCGTGCGCGGTCTCGTGCGTCGTGTCGAAGAACGTGGCGTAGCAGAGCAGCCCGAGCGAGAACACCGCGAGCACGAGCATGGCGATGTCCAGCGTGGAGGTCCGGCGAGGTGCCGCGGTTGCGCTGGTCATGGTCGTGATTGTGTCTCACGTTCCCACCGGGACCGGCGCACCCGCGCCGGTCGGCCGGTCTCGGATCAGACCCGCATCGGTCCCCGGCGGCCGGTCGCGACCGCACTCCGACGATGTGCGCGACCCTGACCAGCAGGAACGGCCGGTCCAGCGGACCGGGCGACGTGTCCGATCTGGACTGAGGTTCCTCGCACTTCCCGACGGCCCGTTCGCGCCGCAGTTGATCGCGAAGAGGGCACCGTTCACCGGCATCTGCTGATCATTCCGGACGTTCGCGGCGCAGTTGCGGAAGCCGACGCGAACGGGGGTGAGTTGTAGTCGGGGGGCTTCGCGCTCACTCTGGTGAGGTGGACAGCGAGAGCTACGCCCGCTTCCTGCCGGATTCCTACCGGCGGCGTGCCTCCGAAGTGGAGCCGACGTCGACCTGGTGGCACTGGCGGGACGGTCGCGTGCACATCGCGCGGGTCGCGGCTCCGGAAGCGTCCGCGAGGGTGATGGTGATCCACGGCGCCGCCGGTCATTCGGGGGCGCTGTGGCCGGTGTGCTCGCCGATCGCGGGCATGGCTGACCTGCTGCTCGTCGACCTGCCGCCCTACGGCAACACCGTCGTGCCGCGTCCGCACCGGATCCGCTATGGCGACTGGGTGGAACTGCTGTGCGAGCTCGTCCTCGCCGAGCGGCTCCGCGACGACCGGCCGCTGGTGCTGTTCGGCGCGAGCATGGGCGGGATGCTGGCCTACGAGGTCGCCGCCCGCACCGGGCAGGTGTCGGCGGTGGTCGCGACCTGCCTGCTCGACCCTGCCGACGCCGAGGCCCGTCGTCGGGCCGCCCGCGGTCCGCTCGGTGCGATCCCGCCGGCCGGTCTCGCCGTGCTGGAACGGCTCGCCGGTGACGTCCGGGTGCCGATGCGGTGGCTCGCCGACGAACGCAAGATCAGCCGCGATCCGCAGCTCTCCGCGCTGTGCGCGGCCGACCCGCGAGGTGGCGGCGCCAGGACCCCGATCGGCCTGCTCACCAGCTTCGTCCGCTACGGCCACACCCCGCCGGAGAACTTCGGCTCAGTGCCACTCGTCCTCGCTCACCCGGCGAACGACGACTGGACCCCGGCGGACATCAGCCTCCGCTTCCTCAACCGGGTCGCAGGCCCGACCACGGTGGTCATGCTGGAGAACTGCGGCCACTACCCGACGGAAGAACCAGGCCTGACACGCCTGGCCGAAACCCTGTACACCCTCGTCGGCAACACCCTCGAAGAACGCACCGAGAGCTGACCCGACCAACTCCCAGCCGCCACATCACCCCACCAACCCCCGCGCCCACCAGGGACGACCCGTCCAGACCGACCGGGGTGACCCGAATACCGCAGTAATCGGGTCCCTGAAAACTGCGGTAATCGGGTTCCTGAATACCGCCGTGATCCGGTCCCTGAATACTGCGGTAATCCGTCGCGGCTGGTCCCGGGGTTGGGGTGGGGTGTGGGGGTGGGTTACTTGAGTTCGGCGCTTGACTTGCCGAGGAGGCGGCGGGCGACGATGAGCTGCTGGATCTGCTGGGTGCCCTCGAAGATGTCGAGGATCTTCGAGTCGCGGGCCCACTTCTCCAGCAGCGACTCCTCGGTGTAGCCGACGGTGCCGCAGAGCTCGACGCAGCGCAGGGTGATGTCGACGACCGAGCGGCCGGCCTTGGCCTTGGCCATCGACGCCTGCAGCGAGTTCGGCTTGCGGTTGTCGGCCATCCACGCGGCCTGCAGCGTCAGCAGGTACGCGGCCTCGTAGTCGGCCTCCAGCTGCAGGTACGCAGCGGCGGCGGCGTGCTGCGAGTTCGCCGGGCGGTCGTAGTCGACCGTCACGCCCGCCTCGGCGAGGACCTTCGCGGTCTCCTCCAGCGCGGCCCGCGCCACGCCGATGGCCATCGCGGCGACCAGCGGGCGGGTGTTGTCGAAGGTCTGCATGACCCCGGCGAACCCGGACTTGGTGTCGATCTCCGGGGAACCGAGCAGGTTCTCCTTCGGCACCCGGCAGTTGTCCAACCGGATGACGGCGGTGTCGGAGGCCTTGATGCCGAGCTTGTGCTCCAGGCGCTCCACCTCGATGCCCGGACGGGTCTTCTCCACCACGAACGACTTGATCGCCGCGCGGCCGAGGGACTTGTCCAGCGTCGCCCACACGACCACGGTGTCGGCACGTCCACCGGCGGTGACGAAGATCTTCTCGCCGTTGAGGATGTACTCGTCGCCGTCGAGCTCGGCGGTGGTGGTGATGTTGGCCGAGTCCGAGCCGGTGTGCGGCTCGGTGATGGCCATCGCCGCCCACACCTGCGCGAAGCGCTTGGCCTGCTCCTCGTTGGCGACCGAGGCGATCGCCGCGTTGCCGAGGCCCTGGCGCGGCATGGCCAGCAGCATGGCCACGTCGCCCCAGCACATCTCGATGGTGCCCAGCACCAGGTTCAGGTTGGCGCCGTTGCGGTTGCCCTTGGCGCCGTCGTCGCCGCCCTTGCGCACGCCGGCCGCGCCCGCGCCGCCTTCGCCGGAGGAGTTCAGGCCGTCCAGCAGCGCGGCGAGGGTGTCGAGCTCCTTGGGGTATTCGTGCTCGGCGCGGTCGTACTTGCGCGAGATCGGGCGGAACACCTCGGAAGCGGCCTGGTACGCCTGGTTGACCAGCGCGGTCGCCTTCTTCGGGACCTCAAGATTGATCATGAGAATAGAGTCCTTCGCGTCTCGAAGGTCCTCAGACGAGGACCGCGCCTTCCATCACGCCGATGGCCCGCAGGTCGCGGTACCAGCGCTCCACGGGGTGTTCCTTGGTGTAGCCGTGGCCGCCGAGCAGCTGCACGCCCGCGTTGCCGATGAGCATTCCCTTGTCGGTGGCCAGCTTCCGGGCCAGGGCGGCTTCGCGGGCGAACGGCTTGCCCTGCTCGGCGCGCGCGGCGGCACGCAGCGTGGTCAGCCGGATGCTCTCCAGCTCGATGCCGATGTCGGCGACGCTGAAGGCCACGGCCTGGCGGTGGCTGATCGGCTCGCCGAACGCGGTGCGCTCGTTGACGTAGGGGATGACGTAGTCGAGCACGGCCTTGCCGGTGCCCGCCGCGAGTGCGGCCCAGGCCAGCCGGGAGAGCCGGACGAGGTCGGTGAACACGTCGAGCTTGCCCTCGCCGAGCAGCGCGGTCACCGGGACGTCGACCTGGTCCAGGTGCAGCTTGCCGGTCGCCGCCGAGCGCAGGCCCATGGCCGGTTCGGCTTCGACGGACAGACCGGAGGTAGAGGACTCCACCAGGAACAGCGCGGGGCTTCCGTCGAGGCTCGCCGAGACGATGAACAGCTCGGCCTGCGCGGCGCGCGGGACCAGCGACTTCACACCGCTGAGCTGGTAGCCCTTCGGGGTGCGCTTGGCGGTGGTGCTCGGCTTGAGCGGGTCGCCGAGCGCGACGTGCTCCTGCAGCGCGAGCGCGGCGGCGGGCACGTTCTCGCCGGCGAAGGCGGGCAGGTAGGTGGCCTGCTGGTCCTCGTCGCCCCACAGCGTGAGCGCGGTCGAGACGGCCGAGGGCGCGAGCACCGCGACGGCCAGGCCCATGTCGCCGTGCGCGAGGGCCTCGGCGACCAGCGTGTTGGTGACCGCGGAGCGTTCGGTGCCGATGCCGCCGAGGGATTCGGGGATGCCGACCGCGCTGAGCCCCAGCTCGGCGGAGCGCTCCAGCAGGTCGGCCGGCGGGGTGAGCTTGGCGTCGGCGTCCACGGCGGCGGGCCGCAGCTGCTCGGCGGCGAACTCCCGGACCGTCTCGGCGATGAGCGACTGCTCTTCGTCGGGTTCGAGGTCGAAGAGGTCCTTGGCCGGGGCGGGGGTCAGGCGCACGGGCTCGTTGTGGCCCTGGACCTTCTTGAAGGACCTGGTCGCGGCGCCGGCGGCCCTGAAGCCGGTTCGGGTGCCCGTCTGCACCAGGGTCTCGAACTGCTTGCGCAGCCCGAACTTGTCGATGATCGGCGCGCTGGCGATCTTGGTCAGGGCGGCGAGGCCGAGGCCCATGGCGTCGCGCTTCCGAGCGCCGCCAGCCTGTCCCCGATGGGCGTTTGACACGGTGCGTCTCCAATCGGCCGGCGTCGGCCGGGCATTACCTACTGACGAGTAAAATAACGTGCCCTGGTGCCACCGCGCCAGAGAGGTCGATCACGGCTTGCTTGCTTTTGCGCGCGATGGATGGTTGAAGAGCCCGTTTCCGGTGGCCGGTGAAGCGATTGGCTAGTATCACTGGCCGATTGTGTAGCGGGGGTCACATGTCGCTGGAGCAGCTGAACTGGGTGCTGCTCGCTGGTGCCTTGGTGCTGCTGGCGGGTGTCGTGGGCACCCGCGTCGCGCGCGGGGTGGGACTGCCCAGTCTGCTGCTGTTCCTCGCGCTGGGCGTGCTGCTGGGCGAGGACGGGCTCGGCATCGACTTCGACGACGCCGAACTGGCCCGTAACCTGGGCACGACGGCGCTGGCCGTGATCCTCGTCGAAGGCGGTCTGACCACGAAGTGGTCGGACGTGCGAAAACTCGTGGCGCCCGCCGGGATCCTCGCCACCGTCGGCATCGGTGTCAGCCTCCTCGTGACGGCCGCGGGGGCGCACTTCCTGCTGGGCTTCGACTGGCAGCTGGCGCTGCTGCTCGGCGCGATCGTGTCCTCGACGGACTCGGCGGCGGTGTTCTCGGTGCTGCGGGTGCTGCCGCTGCCCCGGCGCGTGGCGGGACTGCTGGAGGCCGAGTCGGGTTTCAACGACGCGCCCACGGTGATCCTGGTGCTGCTGTTCAGCGTGACCCCGCTGGTGTTCTCACCGGGACACGTCATGGCCAGCCTGGGGTACCAGCTGGGCCTCGGGGCGCTGCTCGGGCTCGGCATCGGGTTCCTGGGCGCCGTGGTGCTGCCGCGCATCGCCCTGCCCGCGTCCGGGCTGTACCCGCTGGCGTCGTTCGGGCTCGGGTTCGTCGCCTTCGCCGCGTCAGGGGCCGTGCACGCCAGCGGTTTCATCGCCGCCTACCTGTGCGGGGTGGTGCTGGCCAACAGCGGGCTGCCGCACCGGTCGGCGACCCGGTCGTTCGCCGAAGGGCTCGCCTGGCTGGCCCAGATCGGGCTGTTCGTGCTGCTCGGCCTGCTGGTCACGCCGACCCGCCTGACCGTCGAGATCATCCCGGGGCTGGTCATCGGACTGGTGCTGCTGCTGCTCGCGCGACCGCTGGCGGTGGTGCTGTCGCTGGTCTGGTTCCGGGTGCCGTTGCGGGAGCAGGCGTTCCTGTCCTGGGCGGGGCTGCGCGGCGCGGTGCCGATCGTGCTCGCCACCTTCCCGGTAGTGCAGGGCGTCCCGAACAGCCAGCGGCTGCTGGACATCGTGTTCGTGCTGGTCATGGTGTTCACCGTCGTGCAGGGACCGAGCCTGCGGCCGTTGGCCCGGTGGCTGCGCATCCTGCCGCGCGAGGCGACGCGAGAGGTCCAGGTCGAGGCGGCCCCGCTGGACGTCCTCGACGCGGAACTGCTGTCGATGTCGGTGCCACCGGACTCGGCCATGCACGCGGTCACGGTCCGCGAACTCCGGTTGCCGGAGCCCGGCGTCGTCACCCTGATCATCCGGGACCGGCACACCTTCGTGCCCAGCCCGGAGACCGGCATCGAGACCGGCGACGAGCTGTTCATCGTCACCACGGTCGCCCAGCGTCAGGCCACCGAGAACCGGCTCCGCGCGGTCAGCCGCCGAGGCCGCCTTGCCCACTGGTTCGGCGAACGCGGCGACCCGGCCTGACCCGGATCAGCTCCGCCGCGCGACTTCTGCCGTCAGCACCTCGGACTCGTGGCGCGCTCGGATGCGGCCGAAGCTCCAGATCGTCAGCGCGTGGGACACGGCCAGCACCAGCAGCAGCACGCCGATCCGGCCGACCACGGTCTTGGGCTCGCCGCCCAGATCCATCGGCAGGATCGCGATGAGCGCGACCAGGCCGAGCGTCGCCAGGTGGAACACGACGGTCACCAACTGGTTCAGCGGCCCCGCGTTGTCCCCGAGCTCGCGGAGGTAGGCGGTCCCGCTGCGCCGCAGCAGGTGCCCGTCGACGGCGACCAGGAGGATCCCGGCGATCAGGAACGTCACCAACGATGTCATCGGACGTCTCCTTCCCTCACCCGCTGCGGTACCCGGTGATCGACCGCCGGGAAACCGAGATCAACCGAAAGCACCAACCGCGGTTCCGGTCTTCCCGGAACGAGCGGCCCTGTCTGCCGTATGTTCGGGACATGCCGGAGGAACGCGATTCGGGCGGTGCGACTCAGCGGCCGCTGCTGGTCTTGGGCAAGATCGCCGAGATCCTCAACGCCTTCACGTTGAGCCGCCCCGAGCTGACCCTGCGGGAGATCCAGCAGATCACCGGGTTGCCGCAGTCCACGGTGCAGCGCCTGGTGACCAACCTCGTCGGGCACGGATTCCTGGACCGCGCGGAGGACCGCTTCCGCATCGGAGTCCGGATGGCCTACTGGGGAGCGGCGGCCGGCAAGGACCTGGACGTGCTGGGCGTGGTCAACCCGGTGCTCAAGGACCTCCGCGACATCACCGGCGAGACCGCGTGCTTCTTCCGCGCCGAGGGGACGCACCGGGTGTGCGTGGCGGTCGCCGAGACCCGCCACGCGCTGCGCCGGGAGGTCTCGGTCGGCAGCATCGCGCCGATCACGGTCGGCTCGGCCGGCCGGGTCCTGCTCGCGTGGGGACCCGGGTCGGCCGAGCGCGCGCTGGCGGAGGAGCTCCCGCAGCTGACCGAGAGCACCGTGACCGACCGGGACGAGCTCGCCCGGCTGATCAAGAAGACCGCGGCCGACGGCTACGCCATCACCGTCGGCGAGCGGGTCGACGGCGCTTCCGGCCTGGCCGCACCGGTTTTCGACGCGAACGCGGAGCTCCTGGGCGCGGTGATGGTGCACGGGCCGACGCTGCGGATGCCCTACGAGCAGTGCGAGGCGTGGATCGACGTGCTGATCGAGCACGCCGAGCGCATCACGCGCGCGCTGGGCGGCCGGCTCCCGCGCTGACCGCTCACCGGCAGGACACCTCCGTCCCCACCGCCCACGGGAACGCGGTGGCGCTGGACCGGGACGCCTGCGCAGCGCGGGAGCGGTTGGGCTCGCCGAGCTCCTCCAGCACTCCGCCGGACAGCGCGACCAGCCGGGCGAAGACCTCGGTGCTCAGCCAGTCCGGGCGCAGCGCGAACAGCAGGTCCTCGGTGGCGGCGTTTCCGCTGGCACCGGGTGCGAACGGGCAGCCGCCGAGACCGCCCAGCGCCCCGTCGACCTCCGCCGCTCCGGCTTGCACGGCGGCCAGCGTGTTGGCCACTCCGAGCCCCCACGTGTCGTGCCCGTGGTAGACGATCCGGCGCTGCGGGGTGCGCTCGGCGACCTGCGTGATCAGGCTGCTGACCTGCGCGGGAACGGCCTGGCCGAGGGTGTCCGCCAGGACGACGTCGGCGGCGCCGTCGGCGCGCGGATCGGCGGCGATGTCCAGCACCCGCTGCTCGGGCACGTAGCCGTCGAAGGGGCAGGTGAACGCGGTGGCGATGCACAGCTGGATCCGGCCGCCCGCCTCCCGGCTCAGCTCCACGGCGCGCGGCATCGCGGCCAGGCTGTCCTCGGTGGACCGCCCGATGTTGGCGCGGTTGTGCGCGTCCGAGGCCGACAGGCAGTACTGGAAGTTGACGGCTCCGGCAGCGGCGGCGCGCTCCACGTGGCGCGGCGTCGCCACCCACACCCAGCAGCGCGCCCGCTCCTCGGCGGTGAGCGCCTCGACGACCTCCAGCGTGTTGGCCATCGAGGGGACCAGGTCGGGGCGGGCCAGCGAACCGATCTCGACGCTCGGCACGCCCAGCGCCAGCAGCTCCCGGACGATCGAGACCTTGCGCTCGGTGGACAGCTGCTTGCCGGTCAGCTGCAGGCCGTCGCGCAGCGTCACGTCCCGCAGGGTGGCCTGCGGTTGGAATCCGTGCGTCATTTCCGCTCCTCGCCGGTGTTCTCGGGTGTCCTTGCCAGCAGCGAACCGAGCACCTCCGCGGTGTGCTCACCGAGCTCGGGGCCCGGCGTGCGCAGCGGCAGCGAGGTGCCGCCGATGACCGGCACGACACCGGGGAACCCGACGTCGACCGGCTCGTCGCCACCGGTGTCCACGCGCATGTCCTGGATCATGTCGCGCGCCCGGTACTGCTCGTCCTCGCAGATGTCGGCGGCGGTGTAGATCGGGCCCGCCGGCACGCCCGCGTCGTCCAGGACCGCCAGCACGTCGTCGCGGGAGCGGGCCGAGGTCCACTCGCCGATGGCCCGGTCCAGTTCGTCGCGGCGCTCCCAGCGTCCGGCGTTGGTCGCCAGGCCCGGGTCTTCTGCCAGGTCGGGACGTCCGATCGCCTGCATGTAGCGGCGGAAGATGGAATCGCCGTTGCCCGCGATGACCACGCTGCTGCCGTCACCGCACGGGTAGGCGTTGGTGGGCGCGATGCCCTCCATCCGGCCGCCGACGCGCTGCCGCCGCACGCCGTGAGCGAGGTGGTCGGGGACCAGCGACTCCATCATGGAGAAGACCGACTCGTGCAGGGCGATGTCGACCACCCGGTCCGACAGCGGAGTCTCGGTTCCGCGTCCCGACCTGCGCTCCAGCAACGAGACGACGATCCCGAACGCCGCGTGGAGCCCGGCGATCGAGTCGCCGATGGACACCCCGACCCGCGAGGGCGGCCGGTCGGCTTCACCGACGAGCTCCCGCATGCCGCCCATGGCCTCGGCGACCGCGGCGAATCCGGGCCGCTGCGAGAGCGGCCCGGTCTGGCCGAATCCGGAGATGCGGGCGAGCACCACGTCGGGGTTGGCGGCTTCCAGCGCCTCCGGCCCCAGGCCCCACTTCTCCAGCGTGCCGGGGCGGAAGTTCTCCAGAACCACGTCGCAGTGCCGGACCAGGTCCAGCACCGTCGATCTGCCCTCGTCGCTGCGCAGGTCCAGGACCACGGACTTCTTGTTCCTGTTGATGGTGTGGAAGAACATCGACGTGGAGCCGCCGTGCAGGCGCCAGCCGCGCAGCTCGTCGCCGTTGCCCGGCCGCTCGACCTTGATCACTTCGGCGCCGAAGTCGGCCAACATCCGGCCGGCCGTCGGCGCGGCGATGTAGTTGCCCAGTTCGAGGACGCGCACGCCCTCCAGCGGGTACCGGGTGCTGTCGTTGCCCATTGCTTCTCTCTTCGCGAAAGGTGTTCCTACAGAACGAGGCTGAGCGCCAGGACCGGGCCCATGGCCACCACCGAGGCGACGGACACACCGACGGAGCAGGTCTTGAGGGCACCCCGGGTGGTCTGGCCGAGCAGCGACTGCAACAACCAGAAGGTGTTGCTGGTCAGGTGGACCATGAACAGCGAACCGGCTCCCGCGGCGAGCGCGATGAGCACCGGGTTGACGCCCAGGACGGGAGCCAGCGGAGCGAGCAGACCGGCGGCGGTGATCGCCGAGATGGTCACCGAGCCGACCGCCACGTGCAGGACGGCGGCCATCAGCCAGACCACGAGCAGCGGGGCGAAGGTGTTGGCGGAGAAGAACTTGCCCAGGATGTCGCCGAGACCGGCCTGGTCGATGACTCCGGCGAGGCAACCGCCGACGCCGTTGAGCAGCAGGATCTGGCCGCTGTCCCGCAATCCGCGGCTCAGCGAGGCGTCCAGCGCGGACTGGCCCAGGTGGCGGTGGCCGACCAGGCAGGTGCCGACCAGCCCGAGCAGCAGGGCGACGACCGGATCCGACAGCAGCGCGAGCACGGGGTTGTGCAGGTCCACCGCGTCGGCGAGGGCACCGGCGGCGATGAGCAGCAGGGCGGCCAGCAGCGGGCCGAACGCCAGCAGCAGTGGCGCCTGCCTGCCGGTTTCCGGCGCGACCATCGCGCCGGGTCCTTCGCCGCGGACCGGCTCGTCCGGGGCGGTGGCGGGCAGCTCGTCGAGCTCGGGCTTCCACCAGCCGCGGGTGAGCACGAAGGTCATCAGCGAGATCGAGATCGCGACCGTCGGGATGATCACGACCAGCCCGTAGAGCAGGTAGGTGCCCAGCGGTACGTGCAGCAGTCCGGCGAGGGCCAGCGCGCCGACCCCGGGAACGGTGAACACGATGCCGCACTCCAGCGAGATGGCCAGCGCGGTGGCCATCCTCGCAGTGCCGTAGCGGCCGAGCTTCGGGGCGATCGCCCTGGCCAGCGGCGCGGAGATGATCAGCAGCACGTCCAGGAAGATGGACTGCAGGAAGGTCGCGATGGTCAGTCCCATCGCGTGCGGTAACCGGTTAGGGCCGAAGCTGCGCAGGAGCAGTTCCACGAGCCGGTCGATGGCCCGCAGATCGCGCAGCACGGCGCCGATCAGCACGCCGAAGGCGACCAGCAGGCCGATCTCGGCCATGATGTCGCCGAAACCGGTGGTGATCGCGTCGACCGTCTTCTCGACGCCTAGCCCGGTGGAAAGCCCCAGGTAGCAGGCGCCCAGGACCAGCGCGATCACCGGGTTGAGCTTGAACTTGACGATCAGCAGCACGATGGCCGCCACCGCCACGCCCGTGTTGATCAGGATTGCCGTGTCTGACATGTGGGTCCGTTCCGTCGTGCGCCGTTGCACTGCGCTGGCATGCAGCGGCTCACATTATGAACATCAACCCACGATGGGAGTCAACTGTTTGGGGCGAAGACGGTGACGGCCTCCCGCTCGCGGTCGGTCACTCCTTGGACTGTGGCTGCAGCGGTCGCAACCGCAGCCAGAGGATGAACAGGGCGCCGACGACCAGCATCGACACCCCCGTCCACAGGTTGATGTTGATGCCCTGGGCCTTGTCGAGCTCGGCGGCGTCGGGGGAGATCCCGGCGGCGCTGATGAGCACGCCGTAGAGGAGGAACAGGCCGCCGATCACCGTTCGCACGTCGAACAGCTGGGAGGCCGTGCCGGACTTGCGCTCCAGGTCGTCGATCTCGGCTGCGTGGTGGGCGATCTCGGTTTCTTCGCGCGGGTTTTCGGCCATCGCGGGCTCCTAGAGGGTGAACGGGATGTAGCAGAGGGCGGACAGGATCAGCGCGCTCCAGCCGAGAACGGCCGGCTTGCGGTACCACGCGTCGTCACCGGCGGCCACCACTCCCTTGTCCCGGGCGGAGGCTCGGCTGTAGACCAGCCCTTCGAGCTCGGCGGCGGGCTTCGGCTTGGTCGCCAGCGCGATCGGGACGCTGACCAGCAGGTCGACCGCGAACGCGATCATCGATGCCGTCATGTTCGCGTCCTGGTCGGAGCCCATCTCCACGACGCCGGCCTGGTAGGCGAAGTAGAACGCGATCGGTGCCGCGGTGCCCAGCAGCAGGCCCCAGAAACCGGCCTTGGCGGTCATCCGCTTCCAGAACAGGGCCAGGATGAACGTCGCGAACAGCGGGACGTTGAAGAAGGCGAACAACGTCTGCATGTAGTTCATGATGTTGCTGAACGACGCCGCCAGGAACGCCGTGCCCATGCCGATGACCACGCCGATCGCGGTGATCGCCCGGCCCACCTTCAGGTAGTGCCCGTCGGGCATGTGCGGCTTGATGTAGGCCCGCCAGATGTCGGTGGTGAACACCGTGTTGAAGCTCGACACGTTGGCCGCCATGCCCGCCATGAACGAGGCCATCAGGCCCGTGACCGCGAGGCCGAGCACGCCGTTGGGCAGCAGGTCGCGCATCAGGATCGGGATCGCGTCGTTGTAGTCGTAACCACCGGTCTTGCCGATCGTCGGCTCGATGATCAGCGCGATGATGCCCGGCAGCACCACGATCAGCGGGATGAAGATCTTCGGGAACGCCGCGATCAGCGGGGTGCGGCGCGCGGCCGAGAGGTTCTTGGCCGACAGGGATCGCTGCACCTCGGCGAAGTTCGTCGTCCAGTAGCCGAAGGAGATCGCGAAACCGAGGCCGAGGGTGATGGTCAGCCAGTTGGTGCCCAGCGGGTTGGTCTCGCCGAAACCGGTTCCGGCCCAGGTGGACAGGAACATGTCGCCCTGCGCCGCGGTGGCCTTCTCGATCAGCCCGTCGATGCCGCCGACGCGGACCAGGCCGAGCACGGTCAGCGGGATCAGCGCGGCGACGATCACGAAGAACTGCAGCACCTCGTTGTAGATCGCCGAGGACAGGCCGCCGATGACGATGTAGGCGAGCACGAAGATCCCGGCCAGCAGGATCGAGATCGGCAGCGGCCAGCCCAGCAGCGCCTTGAGCACGATCGCCAGCGCGTAGAGGTTCACCCCGGCGATCAGCACCGAGGCGACCGCGAAGATGACCGCGCTGAGCAGGTGCGACGAGCGGCTGAACCGCAGCAGCAGGAACTCGGGAACGCTGCGCACCTTCGAGTTGTAGTAGAAGGGCATCATCACCAGGCCGAGGAACACCATGGCCGGGATCGCGCCGATCCAGTACCAGTGCACCGTGTAGGCGCCGTACTGAGCGCCGTTGGCGGCCATGCCCAGGATCTCGGTGGCTCCGAGGTTGGCCGAGACGAACGCCAGGCCCGTGACCCACGCCGGCAGCGCACGGCCTGCCAGGAAGAAGTCAAGGCTGTTGCTGACGCTGCGGCGCGCGGCCAGCGCGATGCCGAGGACCACGGCGAAGTAGATGACCAGGATGAGCGTGTCCATCCAGTTCATCGACAACCTGAGGTCGTCCGCTGCCAGTGCCATGGTTCCCATCTCCGTCGTTGTCGCGAACGATGTTCGACCAGTCGGACATCGTCCGGGACGGTACGGGAGTCGCGAACGTCCGGTCAATCATCCGTTCGCAGTGCGGTTTGATGGTCCGATCGGACGTGAAGCCTTGTGGCGCCGAAACTTTCACAAGATCTGCAGTGGAACTTGTGCGGTCGTCACGCCTCGGTGGCGGCGGCCAGGAAGTCTTCGCGCGCAGGCGAATTCGTGTGCTGCGGCCACAGCGCGTGCAACGGCACGAACGTGGGCGGGAGGAGTTCGAGCACTCGGACGGTGCCGCCGGCGGCCGGTCCCGCCGCCGCGGTGACCAGCGCGAGATCGTCGGTGCCCTGCACCGCGGTGACCGGAGGCGTGCCCTGGATGGGATTGCGTCGGATGTCCGGTTCGAAACCGGCCTGGCGGCAGCACTCGATCAGCAGGTCGGTGTAGCCGGAGCGACCTGGCAGCCCCCACACCACGATCGTCTCGTCGGCGAGCTCCCCGAGCTCGACCGAATCGCGCCTCGCGAGCCGGTGATCGGCGGCCACCGCGACCCGGAGCCGGTGGTGCGCCAGCGTCGTGGCGACCAGCCCGCGGTCGGGCGTCATGCCTCGGCACAGCACGAGGTCGAGCTCCCCGGCGACCAGCCCCTCGGTGAGTTCGCCCGGATAGCGCTGGTTGACCTGCGTGGACAGCTCGGGCTGGACCTCGTGCACCCGGTGCAGCAGCGCGGTGACCTCGTCCCCGGTGACCGCGGGCGTGTGCCCGATCCGCAGCACGTCGGTCTCGCCGCGGCCGATCCGCCGGGCGCGCAGCAGCGCCGACCGGGCGGCGCCGTGCAGCAGCCTCGCGTCGGCGATCAGCGCTTCACCGGCGGGCAGGACCGTCAGCTTCGAACCGCCGCGGTCGAGCAGTTCCACGCCGACCTCGCGCTCCAGCGCGCGGATGGAGGTGGACAGCGCTTGCTGGGACAGGTGCAGCCGACGTGCCGCCTGCGTGAAACCGCCCTCTTCCGCGACCGCGATGAGGTGACCGAGCTTGTGCAGGTCGAGCGTCATCAGGATCGGACCGCCGAGCGGGTCCCGGGAATGGGGTTGCAGCGCACGTGTTGACCGTATCCCCAGGTCGGTGACGCGCGCAGGCCCTTGACCCGACGAGCCGGCGTGGGTGCCCCCTCCGCGCCCGCGCCGGCTCCCGCTCGTCGGTCAGCGAGTGGTGTAGCCACCGTTGGGGAACAGCGTCTGCCCGGTGAACCACCAGCCCTCGGTGGCCAGGTGTCGGATGATCGGAACGATGTCCTCGATCTTGGTCAGCTGGCCGCCGAGCGCCTGGGACTTGTGGAACTCGACGCGTTCCGGCGTCTCCTGCGGGTAGAAGAACGGGGTGTCCATCGGACCCGGCGCGACCACGTTCACCGAGATCCCGCGATCGGCGAACTCCTTGGCGGCGGCCCGGGTGAAGTGCTCCAGCGGGGCCTTGCCGCCCGCGTAGGTGGAGTAGCCGTCGGTGAACGCGGCCAGCAGCGAGGTGCCCAAGCTGATGATCTTGCCGCCGTCGTTGAGACGTCGTCCTGCCTCCTGGATGAAGAAGTAGCCGGCCTTCGCGTTGATCGCGAACATCCGGTCGAACTCCTCCTCCGAGGTCTCCAGGATCGGCTTGCGCAGCACCATCCCCGTCGTGTTCACCGCGATGTCGAGGCCGCCGAAGGTGTCCACCGCCGTGTCGAAGAGCCGTCGCACGTCGGCGACCGCGGTCAGGTCGGCCTGCACCGCGACTGCCTGGCTACCGGCTTCCTGCACCGCTCGCACGGTCTTCTCCGCGTCGGGCGCTGAGGACTCGCTGTGGTAGTGCACGACGATCTTCGCGCCGTCCTCCGCGAGCGTCCGCGACAGCAGGCCGCCGAGGTTCTTCGCGCCTCCGCCGACCAGCACGACCGCGTTCCGCACACCGTTCGAAACCATCGTCCCTCCTCGTCATCGACTCCCGATCCCGACGCTAGGTCCGGGATCGACCGGAGGGGAAACACGAACAACTGGTGAGCCCACAAAGGACTTGGGTAGCCGCAGGTCATCGCCTTCGGCGGAGCCGGTCGGCCTCGTTCCGATCATCGCTCGGGAAACCTCCCTGAGGCGGTCGAAGATCCCCTACACTTCGCCGCGATATGCCGTGCCGTTGCTGGGAGGGCCACGTGGCTACCTGGGAAGACCTGAGCAAGTTCATCCGCACGGAGTACCAGCCGGCTCCGGAGGACGATGACGACGAGGAGCTCGAGGAAGAGCCCGAGTTCCGGATCATCGAGTCCAGCGAGGAGGAGATCCGGATCCTCGTCGAGTACGAGGACGACCGCAGCCAGATCGTCATCGTCGCCCGCGAGCGGCTCGACGACTCCGAGGACTGGGTCCAGGTGGTCTCGGTGATCGGCCGAGCCGACCAGGTCGACCTGCACAAGCTCCTCGACGAGCTGGGGCAGACCTCGGTGGTGTGCGGTGCGGTGGTCATCGGCGAGCACGTCGTGCTCCGGCACGCCGTCCCGCTGCTCAACCTCGACATCAACGAGTTCGTCGACCCGCTGAACTTCGTCGCCGAGACGGCAGACCACCTCGAGGAGATGTTCTTCCCCGAAGACGACTACTGATCCGGTCAACCGGTGGCGCCGCGGTGATGCCGAGACCGATCATCGTGGCGCCACCGGCTCGGGTCAGATGGGTGAGCCGCCGAGGCGAGCGGCCGAGCCGCGTGCGCGCCGCTGAGGCCGTCAGGCCCCAGGTGCTGTCGGAGGTCAGCTGCAGCAGCGCCCCCGCGAGGCCCAGCGCGAGCATCTGCGCGACGACGCCGCCGGCCTCCCGATCGACGAACTGGGGTAGCACCGCCATCAGGAACATGATGCTCTTCGGGTTGCTGACCCCGACGAGCACGCCCTCGCCGATGCGGCGTCGTCCGGCAGCGGTGGTGCGTCACCGAGTTCCGTTCCCGGTGCGCGCAGCGCCTGGATCCCCAGGAACATCAGGTAGGCGGCTCCGGCCAGCTTGACCGCGGTGAAGACCAGCGCGGACTGCGCCACGGCGGTTCCCAGCCCGAGGGCCACCGCGATGACCAGCACGTATCCGCCGAGCGCGTTGCCACGCGCGCAGGTAGTTGCAGGCGCGCTATATCGGCGCAAACCGCTACAGTGGGGAAGAGGTGGACGTCACCGGCAGGGGAGGTGTGCAGTGGGGATCGCCGACGACGCGGTGGAGGTCCGGGCGCGCGGCTGGCGCACGCTCGCAGCCGTGCACGGCAGGATCGAGACCGCGCTGGAGAAGGCGCTGCAGGCCGACCACGGCCTGTCGGTGGTCGAGTACACCGTGCTCGACGCGCTGAGCAGGCAGGACGGCTGGCACATGCGGATGCAGCAGCTCGGCCGCGCCACCGCTCTCAGCGGCAGCGCCACGACGCGCCTGGTCAGCAGGCTCGAAGACCGTATGCTGCTGACCCGGGTGCTGTGCCGCGACGACCGGCGCGGCATCTACACCGAGCTCACCGACGACGGCCGCGCGCTGCTGGAGAAGGCCAGGCCCACCCACGACGAGGCGCTGGAGAAGGCGCTCGCGGAGGCCGAGCAGGTCCCCGAGCTCGCTCCGCTGGTCGAGGCGCTGCACCGGCTACCCCATCTCGGCGAGTAGATGCCCGCGACGGCAGCGACCATCTCGGCCCCGGGCCGCCGCAACGAGGACCACTTCGCGATCGGTCCCGACTGGGCGTTCGTGCTCGACGGCGCCACCGCTCCGGCGGGCGTCGACAGCGGCTGCGCGCACGACGTCGTCTGGCTCGTCCGACGTCTCGGTGGGGCGCTCGCCGAACTGCTCACGATCAGCGATGACGCGCTGGCCGACGTCCTGGCCGAGGCGATCGACCGCGTCCGCCGAGCCCACGCCGACACCTGCGACCTCAACAACCCCAACAGCCCGTCCTCGACGGTGACGCTGCTGCGACTCCGCGACCAGGCGGAGCACCTCGTCCTGGCCGACAGCCCGCTGGTCCTCGACGTCGACGGCGAAGTCCGCCCGATCGTCGACGGGCGCATCGACCGCCTCCCCAGCTACACCCGCGAAGCGGTGGCCGAGCTCCGCAACTCCCCGGACGGGTTCTGGGTCGCCTCAACGGTTCCCGAAGCCGCCCACCACGCCGTCACCGGCACGACGCCCCCGTTCCGCAGGGCGGCCCTCCTCACCGACGGCGCCTCCCGCCACGTCGACCACTTCGCCCTCACCGACTGGCCAGGCCTCCTAGACCTCCTCGACGCAGAAGGCCCCTCGACCCTGCTCACCCAGGTCCGCCAAGCCGAAGCCACCAACTCCCCACCCCCAAGAGCAAAACCCCACGACGACGCCACAGCCCTCCACTGGACGCCCTGACCCACCCGTTGACCGGATTTCAGTGGAAATCGGCGTTCCGAGTTCCACTGAAATCGGGTTCCTGATTTCCATTGAAATCCGGTCACCACCGGCGGGACCGAGGGGTCGGTGGGAGGTGGGGTCAGAGGAGACCGGCGAGGGTGATGGCGTCGTGCGGGGCGTGGGCTTTGATGTCGTTGTCGAAATAGGCGTAGACGTCGCGAGTTTCGGCCACCGGGGCCGGGGCGGCGATGGTGTGGTCGGTGGTGGGTGAGTCGCCCCTCCGCCAGGCGTCGATCAACCGCGCCCAGCGGGCGAGGTCGTCGTCGCTGTAGCCGCTGGCGTAGAGCTCTTCGGCGCCGTGGAAGCGCAGGTAGATGAAGTCGCTGGTGACGTCTTCCAGATGCGGCCAGCTCCCGGCCGCATCGGCCACCACCAAGGCGATGTCGTGCTCGCGAAGCAGTTCGACGGCTTCGGCGGTGGCGAAGCTGGAGTGCCGGACCTCCAGGGCGTGGCGCATCGGCCGGTCCGCGTCGGTCACGGTGAGCGCCCGGCCGTCCAGCCGCTCGTCGTGCCGCGCGGCGAGGTCGGCCGCCTGCGCGGTGCTGCGCGGCAGCAACGAGAAGAACTCCACCAACCGCTCGGGCTCGAAGCGCAGCGACGGGGGAAGCTGCCACAGCATCGGACCGAGCTTGCCGCCCAGCGCCAGCACACCCGAGGCCAGGAAGTTCGCCAACGCCGTCTCGACGTCGCGCAGCCGCTTCATGTGCGTGATGTACCGGCTGCCCTTCACCGAGAACACGAAGTCATCGGGAGTCTGCGCGGCCCACCGCTGGTAGCTCTCGGGTCGCTGCAACGAGTAGAACGACCCGTTGAGCTCCACGCTGCTCATCCGCTCGGCCAGGAACCCCAACTCGTCGGCACGCCGCAACCCCTCCGGGTAGAACGGCCCCCGCCAAGGCCCGTACACCCACCCCGAAGTTCCGACCCGGACCCGACCGCCCATCTCCCGACGCTAACCCGCTTCCGGCTCCAAAGCCGTATTTCCGCAGCTCGCAAGGGTCATTTGAGCAGGCCACCTCCAGGGCGGTCCGCCAAGCCGGTCAATTTCGGCGAGCAGGACATCACGCTGGATCAACCTGCGGTGTGCGCGTAGCCGGTCCTGCACCTGCGTTGACGCCGAAGGGCACCTCCGGCGGGGGCCGGAGGTGCCCTTCGGGTGGTGGTCAGCCCGCTCGGTTGGCTGCGGCTTCGAGGGCCCTTCGGACGAGGACCTTGGCCAGGTGGCGGCGGTAGTCCGCGCTGGCCGTGGGCTGGTCCGGGGGAGAGGTGTTCTCGGCTGCGCGTTCCGCTGCTTCGGCGGGGTTGGCGCCCGAGGCCAGTGCTTCCTCGACGCCTGCCGCTCGCATCGGGGTGGGTCCCATGTTGACCAGGGCGACGCGGTTGCCCGCGACGGCCACGCCGACGACCGCCCAGTCGATGGCGCGCTTGGTGAACTTCTGGAAGTCCCAGCCCTGCGCGGAGTTCTTCTCGATCCGGATCTCCACCAGCAGCTCGTCCTCGCCGAGCGAGGTCTCGAAGAAGTCGGTGAAGAAGTCCGTGATCGCGATCTCGCGGGTGCCCGACGGGCCCTGGGCGACCAGGACCGCGTCCAGCGCCAGCGCGACCGCGGGCAGGTCCGAGGCCGGGTCGCCGTGGACCAGCGAACCGCCGATGGTGCCGCGGTGGCGGACCTGCGGGTCGCCGATGGTGCCCGCGGCGTGGGCCAGCAGCGGGGCCTCTCGCTTGAGCAGATCCGAGTGCTCGATGTCGTGGTGCCTGGTCAGGGCACCGATGCGGATCTGCGAACCCTCGTCGCGGATGTAGGACAGGTCGCGCAGGCCGCCGACGTCGATGACGACCTCGGGCACCGCCAGCCGCAGCTTCATCAGCGGCAGCAGCGAATGCCCGCCGGCGAGCAGCTTCGCGTCGTCGCCGTGCTCGGCGAGCAGGTTCAGCGCCTCGTCGACCGTGGTGGCGCGCTTGTAGGTGAAGGCGGCAGGAATCATTCCGCGGCCCCCTGCTTCTCCTTGGCCGCGTCGAGCACGGCTTGAACGATGTTGTGGTAACCGGTGCAGCGGCAGAGGTTGCCCTCCAGGCCGGACCGGACCTCGGCCTCGGTCGGGTTCGGGTTCTCCTCGACCAGCGACACCGAGGCCATCACCATGCCCGGCGTGCAGTAACCGCACTGCAGGCCGTGGTTGGACTGGAACGCGCGCTGCATCGGGTGCAGCTGCTCGCCGTCCGACAGGCCCTCGATGGTGGTGACCTCACTGCCCTCGGCCTGCGCGGCGAGCACGGTGCAGGACTTCACCGACTCGCCGTCGAGCAGCACCGTGCACGCGCCGCAGGACGTGGTGTCGCAGCCGACGTTGGTGCCGGTCAGCTCGCAGTCGTCGCGCAGGTACTGGACGAGCAGGGTGCGGTCCTCGACCTCGTGGCTCCGCTGCTCGCCGTTGACGTTGATCGAAACTTGCACGAAGGAACTCCTCAACGCTTCTCAGGTGCACTACCTGAACAAGATCAGCGGGTTTTCTATGCCTGGTTGATGGACTGCCACACCCGTTCGGGCGTGGTCGGCATGTCGATGTGCCGAACACCCAGGTGGGACAGGGCGTCCACCACCGCGTTCTGCACCGCCGGGGTGGCGCCGATCGTCCCGGCCTCGCCGATCCCCTTGGCGCCCAGCGGGTTCAGCGTGGTGGGTGTTTCCATCGTCAGCAGCTCGAAGCTGGGCAGCTCGGCGGCGGTGATGATCGCGTAGTCGGCGAAGCTGGCGTTCTGCGGGTTCCCGTCGGAGTCGTAGGAGACCTCCTCCAGCAGCGCCTGCGCCGCGCCCTGCGCGATGCCGCCGTGCCGCTGGCCCTCGGTGAGGATCGGGTTGACGATCACGCCCGCGTCGTCGACCGTGATGTGCCGCAGGTAGTCGACCTTGCCGGTCTCCACGTCGACCTCGACCACCGCGAGGTGGCTGCCGAACGGGAACGTCGGCCGGTCCTCCACGAAGTGCACGTCGGCGGCCAGACCCTCCTCGGCCTTCTGCGCCAGTTCGGCCCACGACACCGTGACGTTGGGGGCGCCGCGCACCTGCCACCTGCCGTCGGTGAGCTCGATGTCGGCCTCGTCGCTCTCGATCATCTCGGCGGCCAGCTTGCGGGCCTTGTCCTTGACGTCGACGGCGGCGCGGTGGACCGCGGTGCCGCCCAGCTGGAGCGATCGCGAGCCCATCGTCCCGACGCCCTTGGGGATCAGGTCGGTGTCGCCGTGCACGACCTCGATCTTGTCCAGGTCGATGCCGAGCTGCTCGGACACCAGCATCGCGAACGACGTCCAGTGGCCCTGGCCGTGCGCGGAGCTGCCGGTGAGCACCAGAGCGCTGCCGTCCGGGCGGATCTCGACGTGCCCGGTCTCGCCCTCGGTGTTGTTCGGCGCGGTGATCTCCACGTAGCTGGCCAGGCCGATGCCCAGCTGCTTGGTGGCGCCGTCCGCGCGCCGCTTGGCCTGCTCCTCGCGCAGCGAGGCGTAGTCGGCAGCGTCCAGCACCGAGTCGAGGCCCTTGATGTACTCGCCGGAGTCGTAGAGCATCCCGCCCGGCGTCTGGTACGGGAACTGCTCCGGCTTGACCAGGTTCGCGCGTCGCACGTCGGCCGGGTCGGCACCGATCTCGGCGGCGAACAGGTCGATCGCGCGCTCGATCGCGGCGGTGGCCTCCGGGCGTCCCGCGCCGCGGTAGGCGCCGATCGGCGTGGTGTTGGTGACCACCGTCTGCGCCCGCGACTCGACCTTGGGGATGTCGTAGACGCCGCTGGCCATCATCTGCGTGAACACCGGCAGGAACGCACCCATCCGCGGGTAGGCGCCCACGTCCTGGACGATCTCCAGCCGGTAGGCCTGCACCGTTCCGTCGCGACGGCCGCCGATGGTGACCACGTGCCGCTGCGCGCGGCCGTGGGTCATCGCCACCAGGTTCTCGCTGCGGGTCTCCACCCACTTGACCGGCTTGCCGACCTGCTTGGACACCAGCGACAGCAGCGCGGCCTCCTGCTCGGAGCCGATCTTGGCGCCGAAACCGCCACCGACGTCGGGCGTGATCACCCGCAGCTTCTCCTGCGGCATGCCGAGATTGGTCATCAGCTCGTCGCGGCAGGACTGCGCGTTCTGGTTGGACAGCCAGAAGGTGACCTTCTCGCCCTCCCACGCGCAGGCGGCCGACCGGCCTTCCAGCGAGGCGGCGGCGACGCGCTGGTTGAGGATCTGCTTGGTGACGACGACCTCGCAGTCGGCGAACAGCGAGTCGTCGAGTTCACCGGCGGTGCCGATGACGTTGGTGCCCGCTTCCGGGAACACCAGCTTCTCGTCGGAAAGCGCCTCGTCGAGGTCGATCACCGCGTCGAGCGGGTCGTAGTCGATCGAGACCATCTCGGCCGCGTCCTGGGCCTGGCCCAGGGTTTCGGCGACGACCGCCACGACCGGCTCGCCGACGTAGCGCACCACGCCCTTGGCCAGGTGGGGTCGGTCCATTCCTGGTGGGGTGGGGCCGGAGAGGCTGCCGCCCGAGGGGTACGGCGGGAGGTCGACGTCATCGGCGGTGAAGACCCCGTGCACGCCGGGAGCCGCCTTGGCTTCCTCGACGTCCACTTCGGTGATGGTGGCGTTCGCCAGCGGGCTGCGGACGAAGAGGACGTGCAATGCGCCCTGCAGGGCGGGTTCACGCAGGTCGTCCACGTAGGTGCCGCCGACTGTGAGAAGGCGTGGGTCTTCGACACGTTGGACCCGGGTGCCGAGAATGCTCAAAGCTGCCTCGCAGTCAACAGGATCAGATCACAATAGTTCGGGAACTGACCGAGAGTCTTGTGCTCCGGACTGTGAGCCACAAGACTTGACGCCTGAAGAAGTCGGCGTGTCGTGGATTCTGCGTGGCGGAAGGGTCACCGAAAGATTCCACCGTTCGGGTGAACCAGCACTCTGACAACGTTGAATGTCACAGTACGGCCTGACATTGTCGAAGGTTTAGTGTTCGATCACGACATGACCTCGTTCATCCAGCAGCCGTCGGGCCCCGTCCCGGCGGATGGCGCGGACCTGGTCCAGATCCTCATCGCCGCGGGAAGTGCCGGACTGCTGGCCGCACTGCTGATCGCGCTCGGATACGGCCACCGCACCGGGAAGATCACGGTGCTCGCCCGCCTCGCCGAACGATCCGAGCACTCCTGGCTGCTGCGAGGACTTCCCGGCTGGGCCGCGCTCCCGCTGCGACTGGCGCTGACCTCGCTGCTGGTGACTTTGCTGGGCCTCTACTGGGACATCGCGCTGCGCATCACGCAGGGGCGCGGATCCGGGCCGCTGTCCAACATCGCGCACTACCCGATCCTGTTCGGGATCTTCGGGCTCTGCGTCGCGGGCACGCTCGCGATGGTGCTGCCGGTCGGCGAGCACCCGGGCCGCGCCGCGCTGCGCATCACCAAGTGCTGGGAGGCGCCCACCAGCGGACTCCTGCTGGGGCTCGCCGGTTTCTTCTCGCTGCTGGGATTCCCGCTCGACGCCGTGTGGCAGCGGCTCTTCGGTCAGGACGTCACGTTGTGGGGACCCGCGCGACTGATGGTCATCGGCGGCGTCTCGCTGTCGCTGGTCGCCATGGCGCTGCTGGAACGCGAGGGCAGGTTCGTGCGGACCGGCCGCGCCGAGACGATGCGCGCGCTGTACGTCCGGCGCGGACTGCTCTGCGGGGCGCTGCTGGTGGGGTTGTCGGTCTTCCAAGCGGAGTGGGACTTCGGAGTCCCGCAGTTCCGGATGGTCTTCCAGCCGATGCTGATCGCCGTCTCCGCCGGCTGCGCGCTGGTGGCCGCGCGGCTGTGGGTCGGGCCGGGCGGCGCGGTGCTCGCGGTCGCTTTGTTCGTGCTGACCCGCGGCGGCATCACCCTGCTCGTCGGGCCGGTGCTCGGCGGACCGACCGCGGCGATCCCGATGTACGTGATCGAGGCGCTGTGCGTGGAGCTGGCCGCGACCGCGCTGACCCGGAGACCGCTGGCGCTGGGCGTGTTCTCCGGACTCCTGATCGGAACCATCGGCTACACCAGCGAATACCTGTGGACCGCCGCGGCCTACCGGCTGCCGTGGTCGCCGGACATGCTGCCGGAGGGCGTGCTGATGTCGCTGACCGGCGGCGTCTGCGGCGGTCTGCTCGGGGCGCTGCTGGTGCGGGCGCTGCGCGGTGAGCTGCCGCCCGCGCGCACGCGCAACGCCCTGTTCGGGCTGGCGGTCACCGGGATCGCGGTCGCCGTCGTCAACGGGCTGGTCGGAACCTCGCCGGACGGCGTGCGCGCCAGCGTCGCCGTCGACGAGCTCACGGATCAGGCCGTGGTGCGCATCGAGCCGACCCCGATCGCCCAGCACCCGACCTGGCTGACCATCACCGGCTGGCACGGCGGTTCGCTGCACGTCGACCGGCTCACCGAGATCGAGCCCGGCGTCTACCGCACCAACCAGCCGATGCCGGTGCACGGGCCGTGGAAGACGATCATCCGGCTGCACTCCGGCCGCGCGATCCTCGCGACGCCGGTGTACCTGCCCGCCGACGAGGCCCGGAACACGCCGGGCGTCGCGACGCCCTCGCAGTTCACCCGCGACGCTCTGCCGGAGTACCAGCTGCTGCGCCGCGAAGCGGCACCCAGCGTCCCGGACTGGCTCTGGCCCGCCGCCTCGGCGGTGGTGGTGCTCCTCTCGCTGGCCTACGTCCTGGCGCTGGGCTGGGGCGGTCAGCGCATCGGCCGGGCCATCTCGGGCCCGCCGTGCGCCGAACGAACTCGGGCCGCGTCCGGCTTGGCGACCGAATCTCCGTAGTAGCCCGTTCGGGGGAAGGCGCGGGTGATCGTCTGATGTGGTACTTGTCACATTTGGTCGTGGCGGGCAGAGTCTAGGCGGAGGTCCCACCACCTAGGCGCGGAGGTGTTCGCGATGGCCCCGACGACGACCGAACTGGCCGAGTTCCAACGGGTGCTGGCGCAGCTGCGGACCAGCGCAGGAGCGCTGCGGCAGCGCTACGGCGACGCCGCGGTGGTGCGCCGGATCAACAACGACATCGAGCGGCTCGACATCGACGCCGCCGAGCTGTCCGCCGCGGTCCCCACCCCGCGGACCGGCGAGGACGCCCGCGACGTGGTGATCGTTCCGGACACCCCCTACGACCCGTCGCTGTGGCAGGACGCCGACGACGAGGGGCTCGGGGGCCAGTTCCGGCACTGATCCGAGCGATCGGATGCGGCGGTGACCGCCGATCCAGGTGCGGGGCTCGGCCCGCACCGCCGAGGAAGGTGATCTCGCATCTTCCTCAGGCGAAGTTGCGCCCTTTGGGGGACTACCTGGCGTGGTGCGACCGGATCCACAATGAGCGGCCTCATGCTGAGCACGTCGGACGACTCCTGACAACGAGGTCGACGAATGTCCGCACTCGCTAGCTCCACAGGCCGGGCCCGCATCGGCGCGCGCACGCTGCGCACGGACCGCTGGTGGCTTCCACCGCTGTTGACCTTCCTCGGCCTGATGGCCTTCGTGGTCTACGGCCTGGTCCGCACGTTCATGAACCGGTGGTACTGGGTACCGGAGCACAACTACCTGGCGCCGTTCTTCTCGCCGTGCCTGTCCGCGGCCTGCGTGCCGGGGTCCAGCCACTTCGGCCAACCGTTCCCGGACCTGGGATGGCTGATCCCGCCGCCGATCTTCGTGCTGCCGTTCGTGCTCGGGTTCCGGCTGACCTGCTACTACTACCGCAAGGCGTACTACCGGGCGTTCTGGGCGTCGCCCCCGGCCTGCGCGGTCGGCGAGCCGCACGGCCGCTACACCGGCGAGACCCGGTTCCCGCTGATCATGCAGAACGTGCACCGCTACTTCTTCTACGCGGCGATGCTGGTCGCGGCGGTGCTCACCTACGACACCGTGATCGCCTTCAAGGGCACCGACGGCGGTGTCGGAGTCGGGCTGGGCACGCTGCTGATGGTGGTCAACGTGGTGCTGCTGTGGGCCTACACGCTGTCCTGCCACTCCTGCCGGCACCTCATCGGCGGACGCCTCAACCACTTCTCCAAGCACCCGGTGCGCTACTGGCTCTGGACCAAGATCACCTGGCTCAACGGCAAGCACATGCTGCTGGCCTGGTGCTCGCTGGCCTCGGTGGCCCTGGTCGACCTGTACGTGATGTTGGTGGCCGGCGGAGTCATCAGCGATCCCAGACTGTTCAACTGAAGGACTGATTGTGGAGATCGAACGGCACGAGTACGACGTGGTCGTGATCGGCGCCGGTGGCGCGGGTCTGCGCGCGGCGATCGAGACGCGTTCGGCGGGACTGCGGACCGCCGTGGTGTGCAAGTCCCTGTTCGGCAAGGCGCACACGGTGATGGCCGAGGGCGGCATCGCCGCCTCGATGGGCAACGTCAACTCCCGCGACGACTGGCAGGTGCACTTCCGCGACACCATGCGCGGCGGGAAGTTCCTGAACAACTGGCGGATGGCCGAGCTGCACGCGCGCGAGGCGCCGCAGCGGGTGTGGGAGCTGGAGACCTACGGGGCGCTGTTCGACCGGACCCCGGACGGCCGGATCAGCCAGCGCAACTTCGGCGGCCACGAGTACCCGAGGCTCGCGCACGTCGGCGACCGGACGGGGCTGGAGCTGATCCGCACCTTGCAGCAGAAGATCGTCTCGTTGCAGCAGGAGGATTACGCGGAGTTCGGCGACTACGAGGCGCGCATCAAGGTCTTCCAGGAGTGCACGGTCACCGAGCTGCTCAAGGACTCCTCGGGTGCGGGTGGCGCAGGCGTTGTCTCCGGGGCGTTCGGCTACTGGCGGGAGTCCGGGCGGTACGTGCTCTTCGACGCGCCCGCGGTCATCCTCGCCACCGGCGGCATCGGCAAGTCGTTCAAGGTCACCTCGAACTCCTGGGAGTACACCGGTGACGGGCACGCGCTGGCCCTGCGCGCCGGGGCGTCGCTGATCAACATGGAGTTCGTGCAGTTCCACCCGACCGGCATGGTGTGGCCGCCGAGCGTGAAGGGAATCCTGGTCACCGAATCGGTGCGCGGTGACGGCGGTGTGCTGCGCAACTCCGAGGGCCGCCGGTTCATGTTCGACTACATCCCCGAGGTGTTCAAGGACAACTACGCCGACAGCGAGGCCGAGGCGGACCGCTGGTACGACGACCCCGACAACAACCGCAGACCGCCCGAACTGCTGCCGCGCGACGAGGTCGCGCGCGCCATCAACAACGAGGTCAAGGAAGGCCGGGGCTCCGAGCACGGCGGCGTCTTCCTCGACGTGGCAACGCGGTTGCCCGCCGAGACCATCACCAAGCGCCTGCCGTCGATGCACCACCAGTTCAAGGAACTGGCCGATGTGGACATCACCGCCGAGTCCATGGAGGTCGGACCGACCTGCCACTACGTGATGGGCGGGGTCGAGGTCGAGCCCGACACCGCGGCTTCCCGGGTGCCCGGCCTTTTCGCCGCAGGTGAGGTCGCCGGTGGCATGCACGGTTCGAACCGGCTGGGCGGCAACTCGTTGTCGGACCTGCTGGTCTTCGGCCGCCGCGCGGGAGCGGGCGCCGCCGGGTACGTGCGGGGGCTCTCGGCGCGGCCGTCGATCAGCGAGTCCGATGTGGACGCTGCGGCCGTGCGCGCTGCCGACCCGTTCAACCCCGCCGACGGCCGCAGCGAGAACCCCTACGCGCTGCACTCGGAGCTGCAGCAGGCGATGAACGACCTCGTCGGCATCATCCGGCGGGGCGAGGAGATGCGCGAAGCGCTGGACCGGCTGCGCGAGCTGGTGGCGCGAGCCGAGCACCTGGAGGTGGAGGGCAACCGGCAGTTCAACCCCGGCTGGCACCTGGCCATCGACCTGCGCAACATGCTGCTGGTCAGCGAGTGCGTCGCCCGCGCGGCCCTGCTGCGCACCGAGAGCCGGGGTGGCCACACCCGTGACGACCACCCGGCGATGGAAGCCCGGTGGCGCCAGAAGCTGCTGGCCTGTCGGCAGTCCGGAGACGGAGTCGAGGTCACCGAGCAGCCGCAGGTCCCGATGCGGCCGGACCTGCTGGAGCTGTTCAAGCTGGAGGAACTGCGCAAGTACTACACCGAGGACGAGCTCTCGGACGTCCAGGCGAAGGAGCTGTGATGGGGTACAAGGCGCACTTCCGGGTGTGGCGCGGCGCCGCCGACGGCGAGCTGCAGGACTACACCGTCGAGGTCAACGAGGGCGAGGTCGTCCTCGACATCGTCCACCGCTTGCAGGCGACCCAGGCCCCGGACATGGCGGTCCGCTGGAACTGCAAGGCGGGCAAGTGCGGTTCGTGCTCGGCGGAGATCAACGGGCGGCCGCGGCTGCTGTGCATGACCCGGATGTCCACCTTCACCGAGGACGAGACCATCACGATCACCCCGATGCGAACGTTCCCGCTGATCAAGGACCTGGTCACGGACGTGTCCTACAACTACACCAAGGCCCGCGAGGTTCCGGCCTTCACGCCGCCCGCCGATCTCGAACCCGGTGAGTACCGGATGCAGCAGGTCGACGTGCAGCGCTCGCAGGAGTTCCGCAAGTGCATCGAGTGCTTCCTCTGCCAGGACACCTGCCACGTCATCCGCGACCACGAGGACAACAAGGAGGCGTTCTCCGGTCCCCGCTTCCTGATGCGCGTCGCTGAACTGGAGATGCACCCGCTCGACGAGGCCCGCGACCGACCCGAGCAGGCCAGGGGAGACCACGGGCTCGGGATGTGCAACATCACCAAGTGCTGCTCCGAGGTGTGCCCGGAGAACATCCACATCACCGACAACGCCCTCATCCCGCTGAAGGAACGGGTCGCCGACACCCGATACGACCCGATCCTCCGCTTCTTCAGGAAGAAGAGGGACTGATCTCCGGCTCCGAAGCGGCCCACCGGTGAACACCGGTGGGCCGCTTCGGTTCTGCGGGAGTCGCTGCGCGGGAGGTTCCGGCCGTGTAGGTTGAGTCGGCGAACGCCGTCCGGGTTTTCGTGCGGGGCCGGGGGTTCACCCGGCGATTCCCCATTATTCACGGTACTTGTCATCGTGTTCACGTGCGGTTACGCGGAATTCACGAATATCCGCGCGGTGGCAAAGCTGTGAATTTTCGGGCGGATCACGCGAATATCTCGCCCTGCTTCCGGAGAATCGCAGTTCGCGGCGGTTTCTCCCGCTGATTCGCGTCCATTGTGGAGAGCCTTGAGCGCTATGGCGTGTTCTTGCCATGGCTGTCTTTCAACGGGCCTCGCCGGTTACGTTCCATTGCGAACGGAGTCGATTCAGATGGACATCAACCGACCAGTCGCGGGGACCGCGTCGAGGTCGGCCGGACAGCGGATGGGACCCGTACCCCGACGAGGGCCCAGAACTCCGCCGAATGGCCTCCCACCTCGCGAATCCCCGCCCTGTCGCCGGCTCGGTGACAGGGGCCGGCGGCCGGACGTCGCGAAACCCCGAGGCGGCGTCCGGCCGCCACCGGCCGATGCAGACCCCCAGAAGATTTCGGTCAACGCCGACCGCTGGAAATGACAATTCCCAACGGTTTCCAGGTATTCGGGAGATCCGTTGCGGATTAACCGAGTTCCTCGTGGTTCTGGCGCTGGCTGCCAGAGGAAGTGCGGCGGACGTGCAGCAGATTCTCGTGGCATTCGACGGATTCGTTCCGGTGGTGACGACACTGCTCTTGATCGCGGTCGCCGTCGGATTCGGATCAGGATTGCTCCGCGGCTATTCAACCGAGCCGTTCGTGATGCGGCAGCCGTTGATCGACGGCGCCCTGGCCTACTCGGTGCTGGTCGTGGGGTACCTGGTCTTCACACCTCAGGTGCCGACCCTGGAGCCCTTCCGGCCCGACATCGGCAACGACGTCTCGGAGGCGCTGGCCGCCGCACCCGGCGACTCGCAGCCGTGGCTCCAGCTGGCTGGCAACCTCGTGCTGCTGCTGCCGCTGAGCGTGCTGGTGCCGCAACGAGTTCCGTGGTTCGACAACCTGGCCAAGATCGCGTTAGGCGGCCTCCTGTGCTCGTCCTCGATCGAGGCGATCCAGTTCGTCGCGATCAGCGGCCGCGTCTGCTCCACCGATGACATCGTCTGCAACACCGTCGGCGCCGTGCTCGGCGGCATGCTGGTGCGGCTGCCGTACTGGATCAGCCCCACGAGCCGGCCGCAGCACCGGCCCACCGGCGACAGCGATCCGACGGTCTGGCTGCTCATCGCCCGCATAGAGCACGAGCGGCAGTGCCGCCAGGCGGCGGCCCAGAGCCGCCAGAGCCTCCCGCGCAGGCGTCCGGTCCTGCCGCAGCAGCCGGTGTTCAGCAAGCGCCCGGCGCTCGCGGGGCGGGACCCGTTCCGCCAGCCGCCCAGCCTGGTCGGTCCGCCGCAGCAGCGGCGCCCGCTGCAACGCACCCGCTGACCCCGGTGGCTGACTTCTCCCCTCGCACTCCCGGCCACCGGCCCAGCGGGCAGGAACGATCCTGCGCAAGCGGCGCAGCCGCGACGGGTGAGTCACTGCACCGACCGGCAGAACGACCGCGGAAGCGACTACGCGGCGGAGCCGCTGTTTCAGGTGTGGGACTCAACCTGCACCGCCGCAGGTTCTGAGCGGCTTCGTGGCGAGTACGCCGGGACGCCGTGTATTGGCATACATAAGGAGCGGCGCACGGAGTCCACGAAGCCGCTCAGGTTCTGCCACTGGCACCGCCAAGCAACGCAATATCCAAACCGCGACTAGGCGTTGAGCTTCTGGTTCCGTTCGCTCATGTACCGCCCGAGGTCGCGGACCTCCTGCTCCAGCTGCGGGATGAGCTTGATCAGCTGCCGCCGCATGAACAGCTCCACCAGCGCCGAACCCGGCAGGTTGCGCAGCCAGTGCATGAGCATGACCCCGCGCGGGACGTAGACGCGGCGCTTGCGGCGCTCGATGGCGTTGGCGAAGGCTCGCGCGCACGCGTCCGGGGTGGTGATCGCGCGCATCGGCCACGGCAGGCGCTTGCGCATCTCGGTGAAGGTCTTGAGGTCGCCTGCGACCTCGCGCACCAGGTCGGTGTCGATCCACGACGGGTGCGCCGAGCCCACCGACACGCCCAGGTGCAGCACCTCCATGCGCAGGGCCGACGCGAACGCCTCGGACGCGGCCTTGCTCGCGGTGTAGGCGGCCATGCCGCCGATCGGGGCGAACGCCGACAGGGAGGACACCACCAGCAGGTAGCCCTTGCTCGCGGCCAGCTCCGGCATCACCGCGCGGGCGGTGTGGAACACGCCGTTGACGTTGACGTCCATGGTCTTGAGGAAGCCGCGCGGGTCGCTCTCGCGGACGCTGCCGAGCGGGGCGATGCCCGCGTTGGCGATGGCGGCGTCGATGCGGCCGAACTTCGCGGTCGCGGCGTTGACGGCGGCCTGCAGCGAGTCGGGGTCCGTGACGTCCGCCTCGGCCCAGAAGTGGCCCTCGCCGAGCTCGGCGGTGACCTTGGCCAGTTCCTCGGGCTCCAGGCCGACCAGGGCGAGCTTGGCGCCGCGTTTGGCGAGCTCGCGCGCGGTCTCGGCGCCGATACCCCTGGCGCCTCCCGTGATCAGGACGACCTTGCCGGACACGTTCGGCATCTGCTCTCCCTCGAGTCAGCCCGCTTATCTACTCCGCAGTAGCTTACTTGCAGTAGCTTACTTCCGGTAGGTTGTGGCGGGAAGAGCGAAGAAAAAGGCACCCGCGACGGATCGCGGGTGCCCTTCCTGGATCGAGGCGGAGGATCAGGCCAGCGCGTTGAGCTTCGCGGTGATCTCCTGCTGCTCGGTCACGAGCTCGGTGGCGAGCTCTTTGAGCTCTGCGTCGTTCTGGGCCGACTTGGCCAGCGTCG
Organism: Saccharopolyspora sp. NPDC049426; assembly: GCF_040676935.1. Taxonomy (NCBI): domain Bacteria; kingdom Bacillati; phylum Actinomycetota; class Actinomycetes; order Pseudonocardiales; family Pseudonocardiaceae; genus Saccharopolyspora; species Saccharopolyspora sp. NPDC049426. The sequence continues at coordinate 392,020 of NZ_JBFAPZ010000006.1, forward strand.
CGGCCTCGTCGACCAGGGCCAGCGCCTTCTGCTTCCACTGCGCGTCGAAGGCCGGGCCGCTCAGCGCGGACAGCGAGGCGTCGGCGGACTCGGTGTGCCCGGAGCCCGCGTGCTGCCCGAGTTCAGCGATCTGCTCGGTCGCCGAGCGCTGGAGCTCCGCCGCGACCTCCTTGGCCTGCGGGCTCGTCGCCTTGGTGACGCCGAGCTCCGCCAGCGCCAGCACCTGCTGGCGGTTGCTCAGCAGCTGAGCGGCCGGGCCGCTCGCGCCGTGCTCGCCGGTCGAAGCATGACCGGCCATCTTCGGCGCGTCGGCGGGCGGGGTGCCCGGGGCCGGCGGCTGGTTGCTGTCGTACTCGGCCGGTGTGCAGCCCGCGAGTGCGATACCGCCGACCAGCACAGCGCCGATGATCGTGCTCTTCCGCACGTGCTTCCCCTCCAGGATCTGGTGGACGTCGTCCCAGGGCTGCCCAGTGCGAACGCAGGCGGGCTGCCGGACCTGTTGCCACGTAGGTTATCTGTCCGCCTCGTGGGCGGTTCGCCCGACGTCGTCCTGGTCGCCGTGTGTCTGATGGATCTCACCGCGGGTGACGATCGAGGGCCCGATGAATAGGGTGGCTACGGCCCGGCCGAACTCCGGCCGGACCCCGGGACTAGTATCCGCAGTCGGCGGCATTGCGACCGGCTCCCCGGCAGGGCTCCTGCCGGGCCGCGCATGCGGTCACCGACCCAACCCGGGTCGGGGCGGATCCGTCCGGGTCCGAGAAGGCTTCAAAGGGAGTGCAGGAGGCACCGTGACGGCCGTCGCGCCACAGCCGATCGCCACGCGCCCCTATCCGGTGCGCAAAACGGTTAAGGGGTCGTTCCTGGCGCGGATGTTCCGCACCACGGACCACAAGCAGATCGGCATCCTCTACCTGGTCACCTCGATCGCGTTCTTCCTGGTCGGCGGCCTGATGGCGATGCTGATCCGCGGTGAGTTGGCCGTTCCGGGACTTCAGTTCCTGTCGCAGGAGCAGTACAACCAGCTGTTCACCATGCACGGCACGATCATGCTGCTGCTGTACGCGACCCCGATCCTGTTCGGCTTCGCGAACTACATCCTTCCGCTGCAGATCGGCTCGCCGGACGTCGCGTTCCCGCGGCTGAACGCGTTCGGTTACTGGCTCTACCTGTTCGGCGGCCTGATGGTCGTCAGCGGCTTCCTGCTGCCGGGTGGTGCGGCCGACTTCGGTTGGTTCGCCTACACCCCGCTGTCGGACGCGCTGCACTCGCCGGGACACGGCGCGGACATGTGGATCGCCGGTCTGGCCGTCTCCGGTCTGGGCACGATCCTCGGTGCGGTCAACATGCTGACCACCGTGGTCTGCCTGCGCGCACCGGGCATGACGATGTTCCGGATGCCGATCTTCACCTGGAACATCATGGTCACCAGCGTGCTGATCCTGATGGCGTTCCCGATCCTGACCGCCGCGCTGTTCGGCCTCATGGCCGACCGCCACCTGGGCGCCCACGTCTTCGACCCGGCCAACGGCGGCGTCATCCTGTGGCAGCACCTGTTCTGGTTCTTCGGCCACCCCGAGGTCTACATCGTCGCGCTGCCGTTCTTCGGCATCGTCTCGGAGATCTTCCCGGTGTTCAGCCGCAAGCCGCTGTTCGGCTACTCGGGTCTGGTCTACGCGACCCTGGGCATCGCCGCGCTGTCGGTCGTCGTGTGGGCGCACCACATGTACGCCACCGGCGCCGTGCTGCTGCCGTTCTTCGCCTTCACCACGTTCCTGATCGCGGTCCCGACCGGTGTGAAGTTCTTCAACTGGATCGGCACCATGTGGAAGGGGCAGATGACCTTCGAGACGCCGATGATCTTCAGCGTCGGCTTCCTGGTCACCTTCCTCTTCGGTGGTCTCACCGGTGTCCTGCTGGCCATGCCGCCGGTCGACTTCCACGTGTCGGACACCTACTTCGTGGTCGCGCACTTCCACTACGTGCTCTACGGCACGATCGTGTTCGCCACCTTCGCCGGCATCTACTTCTGGTTCCCGAAGATGACGGGCCGGATGATGGACGAGCGGCTCGGCAAGCTGCACTTCTGGTTGACCTTCATCGGCTTCCACGGCACGTTCCTGGTCCAGCACTGGCTGGGCAACGAGGGCATGCCGCGCCGGTACGCCGACTACCTGGAGTCCGACGGCTTCACCGCGCTGAACACGATCTCCACGATCGGCGCGTTCATCCTGGGCGCCTCGATGCTCCCGTTCCTGTACAACATCTTCAAGAGCTACCGGTACGGCGAGGTCGCCGAGGTCGACGACCCGTGGGGCTACGGCAACTCGCTGGAGTGGGCGACCTCCTGCCCGCCGCCGCGGCACAACTTCAAGGAGCTGCCGCGGATCCGCTCCGAGCGTCCGGCGTTCGAGCTGCACTACCCGCACATCTCCGAGCGGATGCGGCTCGAGGCTCACCTGTCCCTCACCGGCAAGACCTTGGCCCACAAGCACGAGGAAGGCGCTGGCGGTACCGCCACCCTGACTCAGCCGCCCAAGACCAAGGACGACTCGGACCGGGACGACACCACCGAGAAGTGACCTCGTCGATAGCCCCGAACGGCACGGTTGTGCCAGGGTAGGGCTAGCTCGACGGCGAGCCCCGGCGGGCCAAAAGCCTGCCGGGGCTCGTTGCGTTTTCGCGAGGGTGAGGTCAATGGCAAACGTAGCGGCGCGGGTAGCGGAACCTGAAGGCTTCCGTGGACTCCGTGCGCCACTCCTGATGTATGCCAATACACGGCGTCGCGGCGTACTCGCCACGAAAGCCTTCAGAACCCGCGGCGGTGCGAGCTGCTCGGGTGGTGAAGGAGAAAGCGGCTTCGCCGCTTGACCACAGCCGTCCTCACGCCCTCTGAGTCCACCTTTCTCGGTTAGAGAGGAACAACCGCAGTCGTGAGCTCTCATGCGACCACCGTGCTGATCACCGTTACCGGCAAGGACAAGCCCGGTGTCACGTCCGTGCTCTTCGCCGCCCTGACACGCCACGGCGTGGACATCGTCGACGTGGAACAGGTGGTGATCCGCGGCCGCCTCGTGCTGGGCGTGCTCGTGTCCACCGAGATCGACCCGGAGAGGCTGCAGGAGGCCGTCGAACAGGCGATGGCGACGGTCGGCATGGTCGTCGACGTCGAGATCGGCGCGGAGGACATCGACGCGGCCAAGCTCGGCTCCACGCACGCCGTCGTCGTGCTCGGGCAGCCGGTGACCGCCCGCAACTTCAGCGACGTGTCCCGGGCCCTGGCGGAGATCAACGTCAACATCGACTCCATCCGCCGCGTCGCCGACTACCCGGTCACCGGGCTCGAACTGCAGGTCACGGCCCCGAACGCGGAGGACGACGCCGAGCTCACCGAGGCGATGGCCGCGTTAGCCGCCAGCACCGGCGTCGACCTCGCCGTCGAGCGCACCGGTCTGTCCCGCCGCGCCAAGCGGCTGGTGGTCTTCGACGTCGACTCCACGCTGATCCAGGGCGAGGTCATCGAGATGCTGGCCCGCCGCGCCGGCTGCGAGGACCAGGTCCGCGAGGTCACCGAGCGCGCCATGCGCGGTGAGCTGGACTTCGCCGAGTCGCTGCGCCAGCGGGTCGCGGTCCTGGAAGGGCTGCCCGCCACCGTGCTCGACGAGGTGGCCGCCGAGCTGGAGCTCACCCCCGGTGCGCGGACCACGATCCGCACGCTGCGCAGGCTCGGCTTCCACACCGGAGTCGTCTCCGGCGGGTTCACGCAGATCATCGACCAGCTGGTGGACGAGCTGGGGATGGACTTCAGCGCGGCCAACGAGCTGGAGGTCGTCGACGGCAAGCTCACCGGCAAGGTCATCGGCGAGATCGTCGACCGGCCGGGCAAGGCCAAGGCGCTCCGCCAGTTCGCCGAGTCCTTCGGCGTTCCCGCCGCGCAGTGCGTGGCCGTCGGTGACGGCGCCAACGACATCGACATGCTCACCGCCGCCGGGCTCGGCGTGGCGTTCAACGCCAAGCCGGCGCTGCGCGAGGTCGCCGACACCGCGCTGTCCTACCCGTTCCTGGACACGGTCCTGTTCGTGCTGGGCGTGACGCGCGCCGAGATCGAGTCCGCCGACGCCGAGGACGGCGTCCTGCGACGGGTGCCACTCGACCAGTGATTCCGGAACACCTGCGGCGCGGCGGGAGTTGAGCAGATCGTGTTGCCGCTATCCGTGCTCGACCCGCTCCTCTCCCGCTACGCCCAGTGGCTCGCGCTACCGGGTGAGGCCACCGCCGACACCTCGGACGAGGATCCCGATGACGTCGTGCTGATGCCGATGGTGCTGCGCATCGAGCGCCGCGAACCCCCGGCCCGCACGGCGCTGCTGGAGGCGGCCGCCGCGGCGGCGCTCGCCGTCTGCCTCGACGAGCGCTGCGCGCCGGAGGGGGAGTGGCACGAGGCGATGCACGGCTGGATCTCCGGCCGCATCCGCAAGGTCACCCGCCGCGCCCGGGGCGCGCACTGGGAGGCGGTGCAGGCGCTGCCCGGCATCACCGTCGAGGTCGGTGGCGCCGAGGTCCGCGCGCTGCTGCCGATGCGGGTCGCGGACATGCCCAAGGAGCTCAGCCGCCTGCAGATCTCGGGCAGCGAACTCGAACCCGACGAGCCGGGGCCGGTCAGGGCCGGCGCCCCGGTCCTGTGGCTCAACCCCGACGTCCCCATGAGCGCGGGCAAATCCGCAGCTCAGGTCGGGCACGCCACGATGATCCTGGCAGCGCAGCTGCACGGCGAAGGCCTCGACGCCGACCTGGAGTCCTGGGCGGCCGACGGCTACCCGTGCGCGGTCCGCCAGGCGTCCCCGGAAACCTGGGCCGACCTGCACCCCGGGGAAGACCCCGAAACGGCCTGGCGCAAATCCCGAGTCGCCATGGTCAGAGACGCGGGCTTCACCGAAGTCGACCCCGGCACGGTCACAGTCCTCGCCCAGTGGCCCTAGGCTCGGGCGCAGCCCGCTGTCGAACTTCCCCCTGGCCAGCGGAGCATCGACCTCCCCGGTCGAGAAGACCGCTTCTGAGCGGAGCACGCTCGCAAGGCGCGCCCGCTCGGGGGATTCGAATTTCGCGCGAAATTTGGATCCCCACCTCGGCGCGGGAGGGTGCGGTCAGTCGTCGCCGAGGCCTCTGGCTGCGAGGGCTTCGCCGAGGTCGTCGGCGTGGCGGAGGGTTCTGACCAGGAAGGGGATGGCGAAGGCCGGGAGGGACCGGTCGGCGCCCCTCGCTCGCTGGGCCTCGCGGACCTGGGTGGCGATCGTGGACAGGGCTGCGATGGCTTGGACCGTCAGACCGACCAGGAACCCGACCCGTTCCGGGCGCACGCCGAACCGGGCGAACGGGCTCAGCGCTCGTTCCACCGAGGTGACCAGGTCGTCGACCCTGGTGACCAGCGTGAACAGGTTCGCCGCCGCGAGGGTGGCCAGCAGCCGGAGGCTGATCGTCTCCGCACGGGCGAGGTCGAGCATCCACCACTGGAGGGCGAAGACGATCGCGACCAGCGGGATCAGGAACCGGCCGATCTGCCAGACGCGGCGCAGCGGAATCCGCCCGACCGCGTAGCCGCCGACCGCCGCCAGCACGCACACCGCCAGCGAAGCCGGGGCGCTCAGGACGAACATGACGATCGCGAAGACCAGCAGCGCCAGCAGCTTCCAGCCCGCGCCGAAGCGGTGGAGCGGGCTGGTCCCCGGCTCGTAGAGGCCCAGCGGGTTCACCCGATCAGCTCCCGGTAGAGGCCGACCGCCGTCTCCGGGACGTCGTCGGCGACGACCCGCCCCTGATCCAGGACGATGACGCGGTCGAAACCGGCGAGCAGGTCGAGGTCGTGGGTGACCAGCACGACCTGCTGCTCCAGCCCGGCCAGCACCTCGGCGAAGTGCCGCTTGTTGCGCAGGTCCAGCAGGGTCGTGGGCTCGTCGCAGACCAGGACGTCCGGTTCCAGCACCAGCATCGAGCACAGCGCGAGCAGCTGCTTCTGGCCGCCGGAGAGCTGGTGCGCGGGATGCTCGGCGTAGCCCTCCAGCCCGTGCCGGGCCAGCATCTCGACCGCGCGCTGCTGGCGCTCGGCCTTGGAAAGGCCCTGCTTGCGCAGCGAGAACGCGACGTCCTCACCGGCGGTGGGCATGACGATCTGGCTGTCGGGGTGGGTGAAGACGAACCCGACGCGGCGGCGGACCTCGCGGCCGTTGCGGGCCACGTCGAGCCCGTCGACGAGCACCCGGCCCCGGCTCGGCCGCACCAGACCGTTGATCATCCGGGCGAGCGTGGACTTGCCGGAACCGTTGGCGCCGACGAAGGCCACCCGCCGCTCGGGCAGCCGCAGATCCACGCCGTCCAGCACCGCGCGCCCGTCGTAGCTGTGCCCGACGCCTTCGAACTCGATCAACCGACTCGCTCCCACATCGTCGCCACGCCCAGCCCGCCGCCGGAGGACAGCGCGGCCATGCCGATGCGCGGCCCGTCCTGCCGGACCATCCGGCTGAACAACCGGACCACCAGGACCGCGCCCGACGCGCCCCACGGGTGCCCGAGCGCGATCGCGCCGCCATCGGGCCCCGCCAGCTCATCATCGAGGCCGGCCGCGTCCAGGCACGCGAGGGCCTGACCGGCGAAGGCCTCGTTGAACTCGACGACTTCCGGAGTGCGCTGCTCGCACAGCGCGCGCATCGCGGGCACCGCGCCCAGGCCGAGCCGGTTCGGGTCCACGCCCGAGGTCCGCCACCCGATCAGCCGCAGACCCGGCACGCCCAGTTTCGCGCGCTGCTCCTCGCTGGTGACCAGCACCGCCGCAGCACCGTCGCTGATGCCGCAGGAGTTCGCGGCGGTCGCCGTCCCGTCGGGGGTGAAGGCCGGGCGGAACCGGGCTAGGCGCTCCGGGGTGAAGCCCCGGCGGGGGCGTTCGTCACTGGTCGCGGAGCCGATCGGCACCAGCTCGGCGTCGAAGCCACCCGCGTCCTGGGCCGCGACGGCGCGCGCGTGGCTGCGGGCGGCGAAGGCGTCCTGGCGCTCCCGGCCGATGCCGGCTTCGGCGGCGACCAGGTCGGCGGCCGGTCCCATGTCGGGATCGCCGATGTCGGAGGGGGCGAACGGGGCACGCTGGTAGAAGCGCGGCGGCTCGGTCGCGTTCCTCGGCCGCCACGCTCGCCACGGCGCCGTCGACGGGCTCTCCACGCCTCCTGCCAGGAAGAACTCGTCGCCGGAGACCATCGAGGCGGCGGTGGTGATGGCCGAGAGCCCGCTGGCGCACTGGCGGTCGATCGTCATCCCCGGGGTCGCCTCGCCGAGTCCGGCGCGCAGCGCGGCCACCCGGGCGGGGTTGCCACCGGGCCCGAGGACGTTGCCCAGCAGCACGTCGTCGACGCGGTCGATCCCGGCGTCGTCGAGGACCGCGCGCAGCACCGGGGCTGCGAGCCGGTCGGCCTCGACGTTGCGGAGGAGACCGCCCGCCTCGCCGATCGGGGATCGGCGAGCCGCGATGATCACCGGGGTCACAGCCGCTCCCCGCTGCTCAGCCGGTCGGCGATCACCGCGCGGGCGGGCTTGCCGGACGCCGTGCGGGGCAGCGCGTCGACGGACAGCCAGCGGCGCGGGCGCTCGGCGGGGTGCAGCTTCCCGCGGGCGTGGGCGCGCAGGTCGGGGAGTCGCGCGTCGCCCTCGACGACCGCGGTGACCAGCGAGCCGAAGCGCGGATGAGGGGTGGCGGCGACGACCACGTCCAGCACGCCGTCGACCTCCCGGAGCACCGCCTCCACGGCCTCGATCGCGACCAACCGGGCACCGGTGTCGATCACCGCACCGGCGCGGCCCAGGATCTCCAGTGCGCCGTCGGGATGCTGAACGGCCTGGTCACCGGTCCAGTCGCTGGACGCGGGGACGAGCTCGCCGCGTTCCAGGTAGCCGTCGAAGGCGAGGTCGGAGCGGACCAGCAGGCGACCGTCGAGGACCGCGACGTCGACCACCGGCATCAGCCGCTCGTCGTGGCGCACCGCGATCAGCGACATCTCGGCCGAACCGTAGTACTCGACCAGGCGGCAGCCCGGCACCGCTTCCGCCAGGCGCTCCTGCAACGCGGGATCGACCTTCGAGCCACCGCACACCACCAGCCGCAGCGCGCACTGCGACCGCAGCAGCGGGTCGTGCTCCAGCACGGCCAGCAGCGCCGACAGCTGGGCCGGGACCAGGTGGACCACCGTCGCGTCGCGCGCTGCTTCGGCGGCGGCCGACGCCGACCAGCGGCCCAGGAGTCTCAGGTCAGCGCCGCCGTTGAGGGCGTGCAGGGCGCCGAAGAGGAACAGCGACGAGCTCAGCGGCCCGGGGATCAGCACCCGGTCGGCGGGTTTCAGCGGCAGGCCGAGGGCGGCGAAGCTGCGCAGCCACGAGCCGCGCGACCGCGCCAGCACCTTCGGCCGTCCCGTGCTCCCCGAGGTCGTGGGCAGGTAGAACCACGTCGACTCGTCGCCCACCGGCGCCTCGGTGCCCAGGTCCTCGCCCAGCGGCGCGTCGGCGTCGAGGAACACCTCCGGGCGCGCGTCGTCCAGCACCGCGTCGAGGTCCGGCCAGTCCGGGTCGACCAGCAGCGACGCGCATCCGGCCAGGTCAGCGCCCAGGAAGTGGATCAGCCTGGCGGTCTCGTCCGATCCGGAGATGGCCACCCGCGAGCCCGGCGGCAGCCGTCGGGCGACCCGGTGCGCGGCCGAGGCCAGCTCCGGCCCGGTCAGGTCACCGACGCGCGAAGCGGGTTCGCGCCCGAGGATCGGCAGCACGTCAGCTCTCGGCCGGCCGCCGCGCCGCACCTGCCAGCGCCTGCGGGACGGCCCGGTGCACGGCCACCGCCACCAGCGACACCGCCACCAGCTTCACCGCGTCGCCGGGCAGGAACACCAGCGACTGCACCGCCGCCGACGGCAGATCACCGATCATCAAACCCCAGTAGGGGATGCCGATCAGGTAGTCGGCGGCCACGCCCGCGAGGTTCGCCAGCAGCAGCACCGGGAGCCCCGGCTTCGCCGCGCGCTGCACGATCAGGCCCACGACCAGCGCGGACAGGATCCAACCGAGCAGGAACCCGCCGCTCGGGCCCAGGAACGGGGCGATGCCGCCGCGCCCGCCGGACAGCAGCGGCAGACCGATCGCGGTCAGCGCCGCGAACAGCAGCACCGACGCGGTTCCGCGCCGGGCGCCGAGGATACTGCCCGCCAGCAGCGGTCCGGCGTTCTGCAGGACGACCGGCACCGCGGCACCTGCGAGGTAGAAGCCGGGGAAGATCCCGAGCACGGCGATGAAGGCGGCGAACACCACGGTGCGCGCGAGGTTCGCGGCCGGCGAGGACGGGCGTTCGGACACGGCAACGCTCCCAAGGGTCGAGGGGACCGGATGAACCTACCCGCAGTCGAGCGCGCGGCGTGAGCGACTGTGGGCAGCACAACCCGCTCGGTCAGCCCGCGGTGAGGCGCTTGAGCGCGCCCCGGACCACGTCGGGGTCGTGGGTGGTCCAGAACGGCGGGAGCGACGCCCGGAGGAAACCGCCGTAGCGGGCGGTGGCCAGGCGCGGGTCCAGGACCGCGATCACGCCCCGGTCGTTCGGCGACCGCAGCAGCCGACCGGCGCCTTGGGCCAGCAGAAGCGCCGCGTGCGTCCCGGCGACAGTGAGGAATCCGTTGCCGCCGTGCTCGGAGATCCGCTGCTGGCGTGCCGAGGCCAGCGGGTCGTCGGGCCGGGGGAACGGGATCCGGTCCATGATCACCAGTTGCAGCGAGTCGCCCGGTACGTCCACGCCCTGCCACAGCGACAGGGTCCCGAACAGCGAGGTCTCCGGGTCCTCGGCGAAGCGCTTGACCAGCAGCGCCGTGGTGTCGTCACCCTGGCACAGCACCGGCGTCGACAGCCGCTTGCGCAGCTCCTCACCCGCCTGCTCGGCGGCGCGGCGGGAGGAGAACAGGCCCAGCGTGCGGCCTCCCGCGGCCTGCACGAGCTCGGTGATCTCGTCGAGGACCTGCGGCGGGAGCCCGTCGCGGCCGGGCGGGGGCAGGTGGCGGGCGATGTAGAGGATGCCGCTGCGCTGGTGCTCGAACGGCGACCCGACGTCCATCCCGGTCCACTTCAGCGTCCCGCCGTCCGAGGGGGCCTCCTTCGCGGTGGCCATCCCCGCCGCGGACTCGACCTGCTGCTGCGGGGGCAGGCCCCACTGGCGGGCCAGCGTGTCGAACGATCCGCCCAGCGACAGCGTCGCCGAGGTCAGCACCGTCGTGCGCTGGCCGAACAGCCGGTCGCGCAGCAGGCCGCCGACGCCGATCGGCGCCACCCGCACGGCCTTGGGCCGGTTCGGCTCGTTGGAGACCCACACGACGTCGTGCTGCTGGGCCTCGTCGAAGGCCTCCAGCAGTCGGACCGCGGTGTCGTGCACGTCCTCGGTGAGCGCGTGTGCGAGCTTGCGGGCGGTGCTTCCCTCGACGTCCTCCTTGCGCTCCGGGCCCAGCGCCGAGATGCAGGCCCACGCGGAGTCGCGGACCACGGTCACCGCGCGGCCGAGGGCTTCCGGGAGCTCCTCCAACCGGCCCGGCGAGGAGTCCTCGAGGACGAGTTCCAGACCTTCGGCGGCCTCGTCGAGGCGGTCGGCGGTCTCCTCGTCGATGGCCCGGCCGCAGCGCCGCGCGGCCAGTTTCACCGCGCTCGCGGTGAGTTCGCCGGTGGCGGCGGAGGTGACCCGGTCCACCAGGTCGTGGGCCTCGTCGACCAGCACGACGTCGTGCTCGGGTAGCACCGGGCGGTCGTCGAGGGCGTCGATGGCCAGCAGCGCGTGGTTGGTGACCACGATGTCCGCGCGACCGGCCGTGGCGCGGGCGCGCTCGGCGAAGCAGTCGGTGCCGACCGGGCAGCGGTGCACGCCCAGGCATTCCTTCGCGGTGACCGACAGCTGCCGCCACGCCTGATCGGTCACGCCGGGGACCAGCTCGTCGCGATCACCGGTCTCGGTTTCGGTCGACCACTCCTGCACCCGCTGCACCTGGCGTTCCAGCGCGGAGGCGGCGAAGGCGTCGAACAGCGCGTCCTCGTCCGGCTCCGACGGCGCGTTGCCGTGGATGCGGTTCAGGCACAGGTAGTTGCGGCGTCCCTTGAGGATCGCGAACGTCGGCTTGCGGCCCAGGGTTTCGGCCAGCGCGTCGGACAGCCGCGGCAGGTCGCGGTCCACCAGCTGCCGTTGCAGCGCGATCGTCGCGGTGGACACGACCACGGTGGTGCCGTCGGCCACGGCGTGCCGGATCGCCGGGACCAGGTAGGCCAACGACTTGCCGGTGCCGGTCCCCGCCTGCACGGCGAGGTGCTCACCGGTGGTGATGGTGTGCTCCACGGCCTCGGCCATCTGCGCCTGGCCCTCGCGCGGCACGCCGCCGACGGCCTCGACGGCGACCTTCATCAGGGTCGCGAGGTCGGGGATGTCCTCGCGGGCTCTGCCCAGCGGCAGCGAGGGCTCTTCGGAGTCGGCCCGGTTCGCGCGCTCCAGGTCGGCGACGAGCTCCGGTGGGAGCTCGTCGGCGTCATCGGACTCGAACGCGACCGGGTCGGACCATCGCGGGACAGAGGTGGGCACCCGGGAAATCTACCGCCGACCCCCGACGCGACGAGTCAGGAGACCACCACGGGTTCTCCCAGGAGGGTGGCGCCGGCTTCGTCGAGGTCGTTGAGGGCCTGCTCGACGGTCGCGCGCGACACGCCGGCGGTGAGTTGGAGGTGAACGGTGGTGTCCAGGCCCGCCTTCAGCGCGTCGAGCGCGGTGGCGCGGACGCAGTGGTCCGTGGCGATGCCGACGACGTCGACCTCGTGCACGTTCCGCTCCCGCAGCCAGGTCAGCAGGTCCATGTCGGTGCGGTCCACGCCCTCGAAACCGGAGTAGCCGTCGCTGTACTGGCCCTTGGAGAACACCGCGGTCACCGGGCTGATGTCCAGTTCGGGGTGGAACGCGGCGCCCGCCGTGCCCGCAACGCAGTGCTTCGGCCAGGAGCTCACGAAGTCCGGTTCGTCGCTGAAGTGGGTTCCCGGGTCGACGTGGTAGTCGCGGGTGGCCACGACGTGCTCATGCTCGGAGTCGGCCAGGAACTCCGAGATCGCGGCCGCGACCCCGGCACCCCCGGCGACCGCGAGCGCTCCGCCCTCGCAGAAGTCGTTCTGCACGTCCACGATGATCAACGCCCTGCCCATCGCGCCTCCCCTCGTGCGGATTCGATGCCCGATTCTTTCGTAATGTCAGGCTCCGAGGAAGGTCGTGGGGATGGCCGGTTCGCCGTGGGACAGCTTCAGGCCCTCCCACGGCAAGGTCACCAGGGCGCGGCGCAGCCGCTCGCGGTCCTGCTCCAACGTCGGCAGGTCGTCGACGAGCTTGCCGTCGCGGATCAGCGGGATCTGGAGGTGGCGGTCGTGCGGTCCGAGCGCCGGCTCGGCTTCGACGCCGTGGACGACCTCCTCGACGGCCGTGCCGGTCTCCTTGTAGCGGCGGATCGCGGCCTTGCGGCCACCGCGCGACTCCTTGTGCGAGCTGCGCTTGGCCACCGGACGGCCGTCGACCTCCACCAGCTTGTAGACCATCTCCGCCGTGGGCGCCCCCGAGCCGGTGACCAGCGACGTTCCGACGCCGTAGCCGTCCACGGGCTCCGCGCGCAGCGAGGCGATGGCGTACTCGTCGAGGTCGCCGGAGACCACGACCCGGGTGTTGGTGGCGCCGAGGCGGTCGAGCTGCTCGCGCGCCTGGCGGGCCAGCACGCCCACGTCACCGGAGTCGATGCGCACCGCCCCCAGCCCGGTCCCGGCGGTCTGCACGGCCAGGTCGATGCCCCGGCTGATGTCGTAGGTGTCGACCAGCAGCGTCGTGCCGGTGCCCAGTGCGGCGATCTGCGACTCGAACGCGGACTGCTCCGAGTCGTGGAGCAGGGTGAAGGCGTGCGCGGCCGTGCCCGCGGTGGGGATGCCGTAGCGGCGCCCGGCCTCCAGGTTGGAGGTGGCGGTGAATCCGGCCAGGTAGGCGATGCGCGCCGCCGAGACCGCGGATTCCTCGTGCGTGCGGCGCGAGCCCATCTCGATGATCCGCCGTCCGTTGGCGGCCGAGACCATGCGCGCGGCAGCGGCGGCGATGGCGCTGTCGTGGTTGAGGATCGACAGCACCACGGTTTCCAGCACGACGGCCTCGGCGAAGGTGCCGCGCACCGTCAGCAGCGGCGAGCCGGGGAAGAACAGCTCGCCCTCCGGGTAACCGTCGATCTGCCCGCTGAACCGGTAGTCGCGCAGCCACTCCAAGGTGAGGTCGTCGACCACGTCGTGCTCGGCGAGCTGGGCGATCTCGGCTTCGCCGAACCGGAAGTTCTGCACCGCGTCGAGCACTCGGCCGATACCGCCGGTCACGCCGTAGCGGCGCCCGTTGGGCAGCCGCCGGGTGAACACCTCGAACGTGCACTCGCGGTGCGCGGTCCCGTCACGCAGAGCGCTGGCCAACATCGTCAACTCGTAGTGGTCGGTCAGCAGCGCGGTGCTAGAGCTCATGAGCACGAGATTACGTGGTGCGTGTGGGGGATCCGAGTGGCGTGCGCGAGCAGTGGCGCCGGTGACTCAGGTTCCGCTGCGCAGGAGGACCACGACCAGAGCTGTTGTCGAGATTTGTTCGTGCGGTGGGCACGGGTGTTATGGGGTCGTGCGACGATGGGGGCATGACCTCGCCCGCTGAAATCGAGCGCGCGCAACTCGAGCAGGACGCCGAAGGCACGACGGACAAGCCGTGGGTGACCGTGGTCTGGAACGACCCGGTCAACCTCATGTCCTATGTGACCTACGTGCTCCAGAAGATCTTCGGGTATTCCCGGGATCACGCTACGAAGTTGATGCTGGACGTGCACCACAAGGGCAAGGCGGTGGTTTCCTCGGGTTCCAAGGAGAAGGTCGAGGGAGATGTGGCGAAGCTGCATTCCGCCGGCTTGTGGGCGACGATGCAGAAGGATTCGTGAGTGGACGGCTGGACCCCCAAGAACGGTCACGTGCAGGCCGAGCTCTCCCAGCAGGAGGCGGCCGTCATCCGCGGGCTGGTCGGGCAGATCAAGGACATGCTCACCGCCCGCGCCGACGAGGCCCCCAAGGATGAGCTCGCCGAGCTGACCGGCATCCGCACCGGACCGGCCACGCCTCCGGAGGACCGGGTGGTCGCGCGGTTGCTGCCGGACTTCTACCGGCGCGACCCGGACACCGGGGACACCGACGAGGAGGAGACCGACGCCGCCGGCGCGATGCGTTCGCTGCACGAACCGGCGTTGCTGGAGGCCAAGACCGGCGCGGCGCAGCTCGTCCTGGAGACCTGCCCACCGATGGGCGGCAAGGTCAAGCTGACCAGCGAGCAGGCCGACAACTGGCTGACCGCCCTCAACGACGTCCGCCTGGCGCTGGGCACGGCGCTGGACGTCGAGGACGACATGCCCGAGGAATTGCCCGAGGACGACCTCCGCCGCGAGCACCTCGGCGTCTACCAGTGGCTCACCTGGGTCCAGGACTCCCTCGTGGGGGCGTTGCTCGGCTGAGGCCGCGGGTTTTCGGCGCGGAAGCCTCACCCCCGGGCGGTACTGCCCGGGGTTGATGCCGGTTCTGCCGGGTCGATCCAGACCAAAACCGCCATGGGCAACCGATGTCGAGACGTGCTAACCGTGCAGGTCGCGGTAGGTGGCCGTGGCGCCGGGGTGGAGGGGGACCTCGCCGGTGCCGATGAGGTTGCGGACGTCCAGGAACTGGGTCCCGACGGTTTCGCGCGGCACCAGGAACGGAGCCCTGCGCACCAGCACCCGGACCACCGCCGCCGCGAGGTCATCGGGCAGGTTCGGGGTGCAGGCGAGGATGTTCGGGACGCCGATGGTGGCCGTCCCCGAGGTGTTCCGGTACGCGCCCGGCGGCACCTGGAGCTGGTCGCAGACGGGGGTGCAGCGGGCGGCCGCCGCGTTCAGCGGGAGCAGGCGGATCCCGATCCGGTCGTCGAGGGTCTTCAGCAGCGGAGTCGGAAGTCCGCCCGACCACAGGAAAGCCTCGATGCGGCCCTGCTCCAGCGACGTGACCGCCTCCAGCAGCGGGAGCATCTCGGTGCGCAGTTCGGGCCGGTCGGCGAACAGGCGCGCCCCCATCAGCGCGGTGCCGGACCTCGGAGCGCCGATGGACACCGAACG
This sequence comes from Saccharopolyspora sp. NPDC049426, assembly GCF_040676935.1. Taxonomy (NCBI): domain Bacteria; kingdom Bacillati; phylum Actinomycetota; class Actinomycetes; order Pseudonocardiales; family Pseudonocardiaceae; genus Saccharopolyspora; species Saccharopolyspora sp. NPDC049426. Next base: position 407,238 of record NZ_JBFAPZ010000006.1, read on the forward strand.
CAGCTCGGAGAGGTCGCGCACCGGGGAGTCGGCGGGCACCACGAGCTGGGTGTAGTTCTCGTAGACCCGGCCGACGGCCTGCAGCGGGACCTGCGGTCCGAGCTCCCCGGCGAGGGCCGCGTGCGCGGCGTCGGCCAGCACCATGCCCAGGTCGGCGCGGCCGTCGCGCAGCATCTCCAGGTTGTCCACGCTGCCCTGGCTGGGCAGCACCACCGGGTGCACGTCGGGTTCCGCGGCCGCGATCTCGGCGCCGAGCAGCGTGCCGAAAGCCGTGTAGAAACCGCCGGGTTCACCCGAGGCGATGCGCAGCTCGCGCACCGGCTCGGTGCGTCCGCACGCGGCCAGCAGGCCCAGTCCGAGGAACGCGCGCCGTCGCATCACCGCACCTCCGGCAGGTCGAGGCGCACGGTCAGCCCGTGCGGTCGCGTGCGCGCGATGCGCAGTTCGCCGCCGTGCGCGGCGAGCAGCTGCCCGGCGATGGCCAGCCCGAGCCCGCTGCCCCGGCTGCCGCGGTGGTGATCGGCCCGCCAGAAGCGTTGCGGCGCAAGAGAGATCTCGTCGTCCGACAACCCGGGTCCGGTGTCGGCGACGGTGAGCGCGCGCCCGTCCCAGCTCACCTCGACCGAGGCGCCGGGCGCGTACTTCACCGCGTTGTCGAGCAGGACGTCCAGCACCTGCGCCAAGTCCTCAGTGGACAGAACCACCCGCGCGGGTGCCGCCTCGGGTGCGGTCAGCGAGATACCGGCGTCCTCGGCCGCGGAGCGCCACGCCCGCACGCGGTCGGCGATCGCCGCCGCCACGTCCCCCGGCTCGCCGGACGCCGGTGCCCGGTCGGCGTTGGCCAGCGCCAGCAGCCGGTCCAGCAGCGCTTCCAGCCGATCGACCTCGCCGACGGTGGAGCGGTAGGTCCCCTCGCCGTCGGGGGTGATGCGCCGCTCCAGCGCGTCGACCCGCAGCCGCAGGGCCGCCATCGGGTTGCGCAGCTGGTGCGAGGCGTCGGCGACCAGGCGCCGCTGCCGCTCGTCGGCCTCGGCCACCGCCTCCGACATGCGGTTGAACGACGCGGCGAGCTCTCGCAGCTCAGGTGGGCCCGCATCGACCGGGACGCGGGAACGCCGGGACCCCGCGCTGATCGCCCGGACCCCGGCGCCCAGGTCGGCCAGCGGCCGCAGCACCCAGCGGGCCAGCACCAGCGCGAGCAGTCCGCACACCACCAGCGCGGTCAACGCGCCCGACGCGATCAGCGCCCAGTGCGCGGCGATGTCGGTGGTGGCCCGCCGCACGGAGGCCTCCAGCACGACCGCACCGGTCACCCGCGTCCCGTCGCCGACCGGGCGGTAGCGGACCAGCTGCTCCCGCGACCACGGGCGCAGCCACTGCACCGCCCCGGCGGGCTCGTTGCGCAGGGCCTTGTCGATCGGCCCGGCCACGTCGGCGGCGCGCACCCCGCCGGTCTCCACCACGGGTGCGCGGGCGGCGTCGACCACGACCAGGGGCTCGCCGTAGAGATCGGTGTAGCGGCGGGCCTCGGCGCGCAGCACCGCGGCGTCACCGGTGCCGAAGGCGTGATCGGCCAGCCCGGCGAAGCGGTCCAGGTCGGCGTTGCGGGCCAGCACCAGCTGCTGGGTGCGTTCGGCGGCGGTGGCGCGCAGCAGCGGCGCGGCGAAGCCGGCCACCGCCAGCACCGAGAAGGTCAGCAGCACCAGCAGCAGCCGCTTACGCATCGTCGCCCAGCCGGTAGCCGAAGCCGCGGATGGTCACCAGCAGTTCCGGGCGGTCGAGCTTGGCGCGCAGCTGCGCGATGTGCACGTCCAGCGACCGCGAGACCGCCAGGTAGGCGTCGCCCCACACCTCGTCCATCAGCCGCTGCCTGCTCACCGCCGTGCCGGCTTCGGCAGCCAGGATCGCCAGGACGTCGAACTCCTTGGGCGTGAGCTCCACCTCGGATCCGGCGACCTGCACCCGCCGGGTTCGGAGGTCGATCCGCACGTCGGCGACCTCGACCTGCTCGGAACCGGGGGAGGGGCGCCTGCCACGCCGGACGACGGCCTCGATGCGGGCCAGCAGCTCGGCCATCCGAACTGGTTTGACCAGGTAGTCGTCGGCGCCGGAGCGCAGGCCGCGCACGACCGTCCGCTCCTCGCCGCGCGCGGTGAGCACCACGACCGGCACCGGGCCGATGCGCCGGAGCTTGCGCAGCACCTCCAGGCCGTCGGTGTCCGGCAGGCCGAGGTCGAGCAGCACCAGGTCGTGGTCCCGGTGCCGCAGCAGGGCATCCGAACCGCGGCTGACGCGCGTCGTCCGGTGTCCGTGGGAGTCGAGGACGTCAACGAGCGCGTCAGCCACGCCGTCGTCGTCCTCGACGAGCAGAACCCGCACCGGCCACACCTCCGAGGGCAGAGTATGGCCGGTGCCGGTCATCAGCTCTCCATCCGGGAATCCTTCGAGGTCTCCCGCATCCGCAGGTAGACCAGCAGGGAGATCAGCACGCAGCCGGAGACGTAGTAGAAGAACGCGCTCTCCATGTCCGCCTGCTTGAGCCACAGCGCCACGAACTCCGATGTGCCGCCGAAGATCGCCACGGTCAGCGCGTAGGGCAGTCCGACGCCGAGGGCTCGGATGTTGGTCGGGAACAGCTCGGCCTTCACGATCGCGTTGATCGAGGTGTAGCCGGTGACGATGACCAGACCGCCCATCATCAGCAGGAACGCCGCGTACGGGTTCTGCGTGCCGCCCAGCACGGTCATCAGCGGAACGGTCAGCAGCGTGCCGGTGACGCCGAAGAACATCAGCAGCTTGCGACGTCCGATCCGGTCCGACAGCGCACCGGCCAGGGGTTGCAGGACGCCGAAGGCCAGCAGGGCGAAGAAGTTGATCCACGCGGCCGTGGGCTTGTCGATGCCGCCCGTGTTGACCATGTATTTCTGCAGGTAGGTGGTGTAGGTGTAGAACGCCACCGTGCCGCCGAGGGTCAGGCCGACCACCAGCATGCATTCCCTCGGGTACTGCAGCAACGCCTTGACCGTGCCCTGCTCGGCACCGGACTCCGACGAGGTCTTGTAGCTCTCGGTCTCGTCCATGCCACGCCGCAGCCACAGCACGACCAGCGCGCCGACGGCGCCGATGACGAACGGGATCCGCCAGCCCCAGGCCTCCATCTGGTCGCCGGAGAGCACCTGCTGCAGGATGATCTGCACGCCCAGCGCGACCAGCTGACCGGACACCAGCGTCACGTACTGGAAGCTGGAGTAGAAACCGCGCTTGCCCTCGGTGGCGACCTCCGAGAGGTAGGTCGCGGAGGTCGCGTACTCGCCGCCGACCGAGAGGCCCTGCAGCAGGCGAGCCGCCACCAGCAGGATCGGGGCGGCGAGGCCGATCGAGTCGTAACCCGGGGTCAGCGCGATGATCAGCGAGCCGAACGCCATCAGCGTGACCGACAGGGTCAGCGCCGCGCGCCTGCCGAAGCGGTCGGCGTAGCGGCCCAGCATCCACCCGCCCAGCGGGCGCATCAGGAACCCGACGGCGAACACCGCTGCGGTGTTGAGCAGCTGCGCGGTCGAGTCCCCCTTCGGGAAGAACGTCGCGGCGAAGTAGATGCTGAACGCCGTGTAGGCGTACCAGTCGTACCACTCGATGAGGTTTCCGATGGAACCTCGCACTACGTTGCCGATCACTCGGCGTTCGGAGCGAACCGCCACATCGCGGTTTGCAGTCGTCATCTCAGCCTCCAGGTCTTGCGAGCTGAGAAGTGACGATGAACAGGCGGAGACGGCAGGACAACGGTCGGCGAGCTTCCTTTACCTCGGGCTAACGTGATCGACGGGAGGTGCGCGATGCCGTTGCAGCCGGGTGAACTGGACGTGCTGGTCGACGTGGAGGGCCTGCTGGTGGGCCATGACCAGCGGCTCGACGAGCACTGGGCGACCGGTGCGACCGCCGTGATCGCCCCCGGTGGTGCCACCGCCGCCGTCGACGTGCGCGGGGGAGGGCCGGGCACCCGCGAGACCGACGTGCTCGAACCCAGCCACCTCGTGCAGCGCGTGAACGGCGTGGTGCTGGCGGGCGGCAGCGCCTACGGGCTGGCCGCCGCCGACGGCGCGATGCGCTGGCTCGGCGAGCGCGGCCACGGCGTCCCCGTCGGCGGGCCCGGCCAGGTCGTGCCGGTGGTGCCCGCGGCGGTGATCTTCGACGTGCCGATGAACGACTGGGGCAACCGGCCCGACGCCGACTTCGGCTACCGGGCCTGCGACAACGCCACCCGGACCGAGACCCGCCAGGGCAACGTCGGGGCCGGGACGGGAGCCGTGGTCGGGCCGGTCAAGGGCGGTGTGGGCACCGCCAGCGCCGTGCTGCCCGACGGCACCACCGTCGCCGCGCTGGTGGTGGTCAACGCCGCCGGATCGGCCATCGATCCCGACACCGGGCTGCCCTGGACGTCCGCCCCGGGGCTCCGCGCACCCGATTCCCGCGAAGTGGAAGCCGCGCGGTCGCGTTACGAGGGGAGACCCGGCCGTAACGGACCAGTCGACCGGCCGCTCAACACCACCCTCGGCGTCGTGGCCACCGATCTGAAGCTGAGCAAGTCCGAGTGCAGGCGCCTGGCCGTGGCCGGTCACGACGCGCTGGCCCGCGCCGTCCGGCCCGCTCACCTGCTCGTCGACGGCGACACCGTGTTCGGCCTGGCCACGGGCACCGGTCACGCTCTCCCGGAGCCGGGGGAGCCCGGCTGGGCAAGACGATTGGACCAGCTCAGCGCGGTGGCCGCCGACGTCGTCGAACGCGCCATCGTCCGCGGGATGCTCGCGGCCGAGCCGGTCGGGGAGGTGACGTGCTACACGCGCCTCTACCCCTCCGCGCGGGAATGAATCATCGTGGAACGTCGTTTGCCGAAACGACGAACCCGCACCGGTTCGCCCGCGGTTTCCAGATGCTGGGAGGCCGGTGCCCCACCTACTAGGATGGTTGCTGTGCTGGTGATCCGACGCGACCTCGTGGATGCGATGGTCGCGCATGCCCGACGGGACCACCCGGATGAGGCGTGCGGCGTGATTGCCGGACCGGAAGGGTCCGACCGTCCGGAACGCTTGATCGAAATGATCAACGCCGAGCGTTCGCCCACCTTCTACCGGTTCGACTCCGCCGAGCAGTTGAAGGTGTGGCGGGGCATGGACTCCGCCGATGAAGAGCCGGTGGTCATCTACCACTCGCACACCTCTACCGAGGCCTACCCGTCGCGCACCGACGTCTCCTACGCCTCGGAGCCCAACGCGCACTACGTGCTCGTGTCCACGCGGGACCCGCAGACCCATGAGCTGCGCTCCTACCGCATCCTCGATGGCCAGGTCACCGAGGAGCCGGTGGAGGTCGTGGAGTCGTACATGTTCGCCCACACCGGTAGCGACGAGGTTCCCGACCGCGACTGATCCGCGGCTCGCCCGAAGTCCGTTGTTCGCGTTCCCTATGTAGTCCTTTGTGGACAGGAGGATTCCCCATGGCAGTCAACGTTTCCATCCCCACGATCCTGCGGACCCACACCGACGGGCAGAAGTCCGTGGAGGCCAAGGGCGACAACCTCGCCGCGGTGATCGACGACCTCGACGCCAACTACAACGGCCTCAAGGACCGCCTGGTCAAGGAGGGGAACCTGCACCGGTTCGTCAACGTCTACGTCAACGACGAGGACGTCCGCTTCGCCGGTGGGCTGGAAGCCCAGGTCACCGACGGCGACAACGTCACCATCCTGCCGGCCGTCGCCGGCGGCATGAGCTGACGCGGGAGGATCCCGTGGCTCGATTCGACTCGCTGCTCGACGCGCTGGGTGAAACCCCGCTCGTCGGGCTGCCGCACCTCTCGCCCGCGCCCGACGTGCGGCTGTGGGCGAAGCTGGAGGACCGCAACCCGACCGGTTCGATCAAGGACCGGGCGGCGTTGAACATGATCGAGGCCGCCGAGAAGGAAGGCCGGCTCACCGTCGGCTGCACCATCCTCGAACCCACCTCGGGCAACACCGGTATCTCGCTGGCCATGGCCGCCAAGCTCAAGGGCTACGGCCTGGTCTGCGTCATGCCCGAGAACACCTCCGAGGAACGGCGCCAGCTGCTGCAGGCATACGGTGCGCGGATCATCTCCTCGCCCGCGGCCGGCGGGTCGAACCAGGCCGTGGCGATGGCCAAGGAACTGGCCGAGCAGAACCCCGACTGGGTCATGCTCTACCAGTACGGCAACGCCGCCAACGCCGACGCCCACTACAAGGGCACCGGGCCCGAGATCCTGCGGGACCTGCCGAGCATCACCCACTTCGTGGCCGGTCTCGGCACCACCGGGACGCTCGTGGGCGTGGGCCGGTACCTGCACGAGCACAAGCCCGGCGTTCAGGTCGTGGCCGCCGAGCCCCGGTACGGCGAGCTCGTCTACGGGCTGCGGAACCTCGACGAAGGTTTCGTGCCGGAGCTCTACGATCCCGACGTGCTCACGCGGCGGTTCTCCGTCGGGTCCTACGACGCCCTGCGCCGGACCCGGCAGATGCTGGAGAACGAAGGCATCTTCGCCGGGATCTCCACCGGCGCGGTCCTGCACGCGGCCCTGACGATCGCCGAGAAGGCGGCCGCGGCTGGGGAGTCCGCGGACATCGCCTTCGTCGTCGCCGACGCCGGCTGGAAGTACCTCTCCACCGGCGCCTACAGCGGCACCATCGACGAAGCAGCCCAACGCCTCGAAGGCCAACTCTGGGCGTAACCCCCACCGAAGAACCCCGCCTCCCCCAAAGGAGGCGGGGTTTTTCGCACCCGGCCCCCACCGCAACTCGGAATACCGCCGTAATCGGGGACCCGATTACCGCCGTAATCCGGGGCGGGACCGGGTCGGTCTGGGGTGGGTGGTCAGCCTGTGAAGGCGAAGGCTCGCAGGCCTTCCGTGGTCGTGCGGAGGGTGAGGACCGTGCCGTCCGTGCTGGTGGGGGACGGGAGGTCCTCGCGGGCCGTGGTGATGTAGAGGTCGTGGAGGTCCTGGCCGCCGAAGCAGAGGTTGGTGGGGCGCTGAGCCGGCAGCGGAATCGTCTCCGCGAGCTCGCCGCTGGGGGTGTAGCGGTGGAGCTCGCCCTTGTCGCGGACCGCCGTCCAGAGGGAGCCGTCGGTGGCCACCGCCAGGCCGGAAGGCTGGCCGCCGACCTCGCAGAGGGTGCGCCGGTTGCCCATCAGGCCCGCGTTGACGTCGAAGTCGAGGACCTCGATTCGGCTTGTGCCCGCGTCGGCGATGTAGAAGCGGGAGTCGTCAGGGCTGGTGGCCAGCCCGAACCCGGCCCTGAGGTCCTTGATGATCACACCCGCCGAGCCGTCCGGGTTCACCCGCGCCAGCCAGCCGTCGCCGGACTCGTCCTCGCGCATCGTCGTGGCCCACAGCCGACCCTTGCGGTCGACCATCGTGGCGCCGGCCTGCACGCCCTCGCGGGCCCAGTAGACCAGCCAGGTGCGCTGCTCGCCGTGGGCGTCGAACAGCGCGATGCCCTCCTGCAGGTGCAGCACCAGGCCGCCTCGGCTGCGGGGCTTCGCGCCGCCGGTCCGCTGCTGCAACGTCATCGTCGCGTTCGCGTGGCCTGGGCGGTAGCGGTGCACCTCACCCGCCCGCGGATCCGTCCACAGCAGGGTTTCGGTGCCTACGTCCCAGGTCGGCGCCTGTCCGGAACGCGCCGTCGCCTGAACTGCGATGTCGACCTGGGCGTGCACACTTCACCTTTCGACCACCGGACGCAACGGGGCCGAACCTTACCGCGAAGATCATCCGATGGGGCCAGATGGCGGAAACCCCGATGATCCGAAACCCACTCGATGCTCAATCGCGGCGCGGTCGGAATCAGGGTCGATCCCGATCCCCGGGGTCATTCCTGGCGCTACGCTCGAAGGCGTGACACGCCCGATGGAACGCCCACGTCCGCGAGTGCTGCCCGCGAATCCGCTGCGGGCCGCGTTCGGCATGCTCGTCTGCATCGCGGTGCTGTTCGGCATCGAGTTCTACGACGCGGCGACCCCGGCTCCCAACCCGGCGATGGACCTCGACGCCAACGGCATCCTCCCGCGCACCGTCGACGGTCTCGACGGCATCCTCTGGGCGCCGATGCTGCACTTCGGCTGGCAGCACCTCATCAGCAACTCGCTGCCGCTGTTCGTGCTCGGCTGGTTGCTGCTCGCGGGCGGGATCCGCCAGTTCATCGGCGTCACCGCCGTGGTGTGGATCGTCGCCGGCCTCGGGACGTGGCTGATCGGAGCTTCCGGCTACCACGTCGGCGCCTCCGGCGTGATCTTCGGCTGGATGGTGTTCCTGCTGCTGCGCGGATTCGCCCAGCGCAGCATCGCCCAGATCCTGGTCGCCGTCGTGCTGTTCTTCTACTGGGGCGGCATGCTCTGGGGCGTGCTGCCCGGCCAGCCCGGCATCTCCTGGGAGGGCCACCTCTTCGGCGCGGTCGGTGGGGCGATGGCCACGTGGCTGGTGGCGCGCAGCACTAGGCGACGGGTTTCGGGCGCCGAGCCTGGCACACTGGCCGGGTGACCAACGCTCCGATCGGGATCTTCGATTCCGGCGTAGGCGGGCTGACCGTGAGCCGAGCGATCATGGACCAGCTGCCGGGTGAGACCGTCCACTACGTCGGTGACACCGCCAACGCCCCCTACGGGCCGATGCCGCTGGCCGAGATCCGCTCCCGTACCTTGGCGATCACCGATGCGATGGTCGACGAGGGCGTGAAGATGCTGGTCATCGCCTGCAACACCGCCTCGTCGGCCTGCCTGCGCGACGCCCGCGAGCGCTACTCCATCCCCGTGGTGGAGGTCGTGCTGCCCGCGGTCCGCAGGGCCGTGGCCACCACGCGCAACCGGCGCGTCGGCGTCATCGGCACCGACGCCACCATCCGTTCCCGGGCCTACGACGACGCCTTCACCGCGGCGCCGGACATCGAGCTGACCACGGCGGCCTGCCCGCGGTTCGCCGACTTCGTCGAGCGCGGCATCACCAGCGGGCGGCAGGTGCTCGGGCTCGCGCAGAACTACCTCGACCCGTTGCAGCAGGCCGACGTCGACACCCTCGTGCTGGGGTGCACGCACTACCCGCTGCTGACCGGTGTGCTGCAACTCGCGATGGGCGAGCAGGTGACGCTGGTGTCCAGCGCGGAGGAGACCGCCAAGGACGTCGTCCGGGTGCTCACCGAGCAGGACCGCCTCGCCGAAGCGGACAACCTGCCCGAGCACGAGTTCCGGGTCACCGGCGAACCCGAGCGCTTCGCCCGATTGGCCCGCCGCTTTCTCGGTCCGGCTCCCTCGGCCGATGCCGTACTGCCGCTTCGCGTGTCAGGCTCTGTCGCATGAAGCTGACGGTCCTCGGCTGCGCCGGGAGCATTCCCGGGCCAGATTCGCCCGCCTCCGGATACCTCCTGGAATCCGGTGACACCCGCATCGCGCTGGATCTGGGCAACGGCACGCTCGGCGCGATGCAGCGCTTCATCGACCCGTTCGACCTCGACGCGCTGTTCTTCAGCCACCTGCACCCCGACCACTGCGCCGACTTCGGCGCGCTGACGGTCTACCGGCGCTACCGGCCCCACCCGCCGTACGACCCGCGCGCCCGGCGGCTGCCGGTGTTCGGCCCGGACAACGCCCCGGAGCGGTTGGCCGCGCTGTACGCGCCCACGGCCGCTGAGCTCGCCGAGACCGACCTGTCCGACGTCTTCGACTTCCGCCCGGTCGGCACCGAGCCGGTGACCGTCGGGCCGTTCACCATCCGCGCGGTCGAGGTCGCGCACCTGTGCCCGACCTGGGGATTCCGCGTCGAGGCGGAGGGCCGGGTGCTCGCCTACACCGGTGACACCGGGCCGTGCGGCCAGCTCGACGAGCTGGCGGCCGGTGCCCACGTGCTGCTCGCGGAGGCGTCCTGGGAGCACCACGAGGACGCCCCGATGAACGTCCACCTCTCCGGCCGCCAGGCCGCCGAGGTCGCCAAGACCGCGGCCGCCGAGCGGCTGCTGATCACCCACCTGGTGCCCTGGACCGACCACAGCGCCATCCACGCCGAGGCCCGCGCCACCTTCGACGGCCCCACCCAGCTCGTCCAGGCGGGCGCCACCTACGAGGTGTGAGGCCGTTCCAATTCCGCGCGAAATTCGAGTGCGAGATTCCGGACTCGAACTTCGCGCGAAACTGGAACGGCTCCCTCGTCGCCGGGGCGTGCCGGTGCGGCCGGGGCCTTCGACGGTCGGTCGGGGCCTGGGCTTAGGGTTGAGCCGTGGCTAGAGCGGATGGGCGTAGTGACGATCAGCTTCGCGATGTGAAGATCACGCGGGGATACCAGGACTGGCCTGCGGGTTCGGTGCTGGTGGAGTTCGGCCGTACCCGGGTGCTGTGCGCGGCCAGCGTGCAGGAGGGCGTTCCGCGCTGGCGGACCGGCTCCGGACTGGGCTGGGTCACCGCCGAGTACGCGATGCTGCCCTCGGCGACCAACACGCGCGGCTCCCGCGAGTCGGTGAAGGGCCGCATCGGCGGCCGCACCCACGAGATCTCCCGGCTGATCGGCCGGTCCCTGCGCGCCTGCATCGACATGGCGGCGCTGGGCGAGAACACCATCACCCTGGACTGCGACGTGATCCAGGCCGACGGCGGAACCCGCACCGCCGCGATCACCGGCGCCTACGTGGCGCTGGCCGACGCGGTGACGTGGCTGGGCGCTGCCGGTCGGCTGTCCGACCCGAAGCCGCTGTCGTGCGCGATCCAGGCGGTCAGCGTGGGCGTCGTCGACGGCCGCGTGCGCCTGGACCTGCCCTACGAGGAGGACTCGCGCGCCGAGGTCGACATGAACGTGGTCGCCACCGACCACGGCACCCTGGTCGAGGTGCAGGGCACCGGCGAGGGCGCCACCTACACGCGTTCGACCATGGACAAGATGCTCGACTTCGCGCTGGCCGGATGCGGTGAGCTCGCTCGCCTGCAGGAAACCGCGCTCGCCGAGCCGTACCCGGGTGAGCTGCCCGGGGGCGCGGCATGAGCCGGTTGCTGCTGGCCACCCGCAACCAGAAGAAGCTCGTCGAGCTGCGCCGCATCCTCGAAGCTGAGGGCGTCACGGGCCTGGAGGTCGTGGGGCTGGCCGACGTGCCGGAGTTCCCGGAAGCTCCGGAGACCGGTGCCACCTTCGAGGACAACGCCCTCGCCAAGGCCGCCGACGCGGCTCGGGCGACGGGACTGCCCGCCGTCGCCGACGACTCGGGCCTGGAGATCGACGCGCTCAACGGGATGCCAGGTGTGCTCTCGGCGCGCTGGGCCGGTGCGCACGGCGATGACCAGGCGAATCTCGACCTCGTGCTCGGCCAGATCAAGGACGTGCCGGACGAGCGGCGAGGCGGGGCGTTCGTCTCCGCCGCCGCGCTCGTGCTGCCCGACGGTGGCGAGACCGTGGTGCGCGGTGAGTGGCGCGGCACGATCATCCGGGAATCCCGGGGAGCCAACGGTTTCGGCTACGACCCGATCTTCGTCCCCGAGGGCGGGACCCGCACCAGCGCGGAGCTGTCCCCGGAGGAGAAGGACGCCGACTCGCACCGCGGCCGGGCGCTGCGCCTGCTGCTCCCGTCGCTGCGCGAGCTCGCCGGCTGACGTGATGTCGCTCGCCCCGGTGGGGGTCTGACCGGCATCGCCGGTTAACTTCGGTGCGTGTTCACCGATTGGTTTGAACTGGCCCTGCTCGTCGTCGTCGGATTCCTGTCCGGCGCGGTGAACGCGGTGGCCGGTGGCGGATCCCTGCTGGTGTTCCCGGCGCTGCTGGCGACCGGGATGCCGCCGCTGGTGGCCAACGTGACCAACTCGGTGGCGCAGGGGCCCGGTTTCGTCGGCGCGGCGGTCAGCCAGCGCGACGACCTCACCGGCCGTCCGCGCAGGTTGTGGACCACCTCGATCGCGGCGTGCGTGGGCTCGGCCCTCGGCTGCGCGCTGCTGATGGTGCTGCCGGGCGAGGTCTTCGACGCCGTGGTCCCGGCGCTGGTCGGGCTGTCGGCGGTGCTGATGGCCTTCCAGAACACCATCCGCAAATGGCTCGGCTCACCGGCCGAGGGCGCCCCGGACCGCACGGTGCTGCTCACCGTCGGGATCTTCCTCGCCTCGATCTACGGCGGGTACTTCGGCGGAGCGCGCAGCGTGATCCTGATCGCGATCCTGGTGCTGGCCGCGACCGACAGCATGCGCAGGCTCAACGCGCTCAAGAGCTGGCTGGGCATGATCGGCAGCGCCGCCACGCTCGTCGTCTACGCGCTCATCGCCCCGGTGGACTGGGTCGCGGTGGCGATGCTGGTCCCCACCACGGTCATCGGTGGCTACGCCGGCGGCAAGCTCGCCCAACGCCTCCCATCGACCCTGCTCCGCTATCTCGTAGTGGTCATCGCAGCGGGCGTGGCCATCTACATGGTCCTGGACTGACCTGCTGTTCCTCGACTCGTCCTGCTTGGCGGTGGCCGCCGCCGTTTCAAGTGAGGGACTCCACTCGCACCGCCGCGGGTTCTCAGACGTCTTCTGGGGAGGACAGCCGTAGCGCCGTGTACTGGTCATACACAGGTCCCGGTTCTCCCGGAGCCAGAAGACGTCTGAGGTTCCGCTACCCGCACACGCCGAGCAAGGTGATCGCTAAGGAAGGATCTCCTTGCGGAGCCTGTCGACGTGGCCTGTGGCTTTGACGTTGTAGAGGGCCTTGGCGATCTTGCCGTCGGGGTCGACGACGAAGGTCGAGCGGATGACGCCCTGCACGATCTTGCCGTAGTTCTTCTTCTCGCCGAAGGCGCCCCAGGCGGTCATGACGGCGCGGTCCTCGTCGGACAGCAGCGGGAACGTGAGTCCCTCGGCGTCGCGGAACTTCGCGAGCTTCGCCGGCTTGTCCGGGGAGATGCCCAGCACGTCGAAACCGGCGTCGTTGAGCTCGGCGAGGCTGTCGCGGAAGTCGCAGGCTTCCTTGGTGCAGCCCGGGGTGCTCGCGGCGGGGTAGAAGTAGACGACCACGGAGCGGCCGCGGAAATCGCTCAGCGAGACGGTGTTGCCGTCGGCGTCCGGCAGCGAGAACTCGGGCGCGGCGTCGCCGTCGGAGAGTCGGTTCTGTTCGCTCATGCCCGCGACGCTAGCCGATGGGCCGGACGGGTCATTCGGGCAGCGCCGCACCGCCCGCGGCGGGAGTGAGCTGCGACACCTGCTCGATGGCCGGTTGAGCCGGCTGCTGCTGGGCGACGATGAATCCGCCGAGGATCAGTCCGGCCAGCGCCGAAGTCGTCACGGCAATGGCGCACCTTGTGTAGACGCGGACGGACACCGTCGAAATTCCTTTCGCAGAGCGGGAAATCCGCATTCGAGGCGGACATGGTGGTGATCGCCGGTTTCGCGCGGAACGTTACCCGGTTCGCTCGATCGGGCTACCGGGTTGCGGGGGTGATGTGCCCCGCGTAGACGGGAAGGTGGCCGATTCGATCGTGGTTCACGGAGGAAGCGCATGCCGACCGTCGCCGAACAGTTCATCGAAGTCCTCGTGCAGGCCGGTGTGAAGCGCATCTACGGGATCGTCGGCGACAGCCTCAACCCGGTGGTCGACGCCGTGCGCCGGACCGAGGGCATCGAGTGGGTGCACACCCGGCACGAGGAGGCGGCGGCGTTCGCCGCGGGCGCCGAAGCGCAGGTCACCGGCCGACTCGCGGTGTGCGCGGGCAGCTGCGGTCCGGGCAACCTGCACCTGATCAACGGGCTCTACGACGCGCACCGCAGCGGCGCGCCGGTGCTGGCGCTGGCCTCGCACATCCCGTCGGCGCAGATCGGCACCGGTTTCTTCCAGGAGACGCATCCGGAGGAGCTGTTCAACGAGTGCAGCCACTTCTGCGAGCTGCTCTCCCAGCCCGCGCAGATGCCGAGGCTGCTGCGCTCGGCGATCCAGACCGCGGTCGGTCGTCGCGGGGTGTCGGTGCTGGTGCTGCCGGGTGATGTGGCCGAGGAGTCGGCGGCCAAGCCGACCGGCCACGGCGTGGTCGACTGGGACCCGCCGACGCTGCTGCCCTCGGCGGAGCAGGTCGCGGCGCTGGCGGAGAAGATCAACCGGGCCGAGCGGCCGATGATGTTCTGCGGAGCGGGTTCTCGCGGTGCGCACGCCGATGTGATGGAGCTCGCGGAGAAGATCAAGGCGCCGGTCGGGCACGCGCTGCGCGGCAAGGAGTGGATCCAGTACGACAACCCCTACGACGTCGGCATGAGCGGACTGCTGGGCTACGGCGCCTGCCACGAGGCGATGCACAAGGCCGACCTGGTCCTGCTGATGGGCACCGACTTCCCCTACGACAACTTCCTGCCGCAGGCCAACACGGTGCAGGTCGACATCGAGCCGACGCACCTGGGCCGCCGCACGGTGCTGGACCTGGCGGTGCACGGCGACGTCGCCGAGACGATCCGCGCGGTGCTGCCGAAGGTCAGAGCCAAGACCGACCGCTCCTACCTGGACCGGATGCTGCGCGAGCACGCCGGTCAGCTGGAGAAGGTCGTCGACGCCTACACCCGCAACGTCGAGTCGCAGGTGCCCATCCACCCCGAGTACGTCGCCGACGTGCTCGACGACCTGGCCGCCGACGACGCTGTGTTCACAGTGGACACCGGGATGTGCAACGTGTGGGCGGCCCGCTACATCACGCCCAACGGGCGTCGCCGGGTGCTCGGGTCCTTCGTGCACGGGTCCATGGCAAACGCGTTGCCGCAGGCCATCGGCGCGCAGCTGGCCGCGCCGGACCGCCAGGTGGTGTCGATGTCCGGTGACGGCGGCCTCGCGATGCTGCTGGGCGACCTGCTGAGCCTGCGGACCCACCGGCTGCCGGTGAAGACCGTGGTGTTCAACAACTCGTCGTTGGGCATGGTGAAGCTGGAGATGCTGGTCGACGGGATGCCGGACTTCGGCACCGATCACGACGGCGTGGACTTCGCCGCGATCGCCCGCGCGGCCGGGATCAACTCGGTCCGGGTGGAGAAGCCCGGCGAGGTCCGCGACGCGCTCGCCGACGCGCTGTCGCGTCCCGGCCCGGCGCTGGTGGACGTGGTGACCGACCCGAACGCGCTGTCGCTGCCGCCGCACATCACCGGCGAGCAGGTCAAGGGCTTCGCCCTGGCCGTCAGCCGCACGGTCCTCTCGGGAGGCGTCGGAAAGATGGTGCAGCTAGCCAGAAGCAACCTACGCAACGTACCGAGACCCTGACCGGTATTCGATGTTTGTGGTCGTTTTGCTGGTCGGTGCGGGTAGCGGAACCTGAGACGCCGCCTGGACTCCGTGCGCCACTCCTTGAGTATGTCAATACGCGGCGTCGCGGCGTACTCGCCAGACGACGTCTCAGAACCCGCGGCGGTGCCGGTTGCTCGGGTGGTTCTCACTGCTCGCGGCTGCGCCGCATGCGGGGCCGGGTTTCGTTGCCGACTTCAGTCTCGGTTGCGGCGGGGTGTGAGGTGGCCTGCTCGTAGCCAGAGCAGCAGGCCCATTCCGAAGAACACGGCCCAGACCAGCACGGACCCGAGCATCAGCAGATACACCTGGAACGTCACCCCCCATGACCTGGCGGTCCGGCCCTCCGCGCGGGCCGCCCCGACAAGCATCCCGCCGCAGAAGCTTCCCGTGAAGATGTCGTACGGGTGATCACGATGTGACTCGTTGTGGTGGGCCGGGCAGGATGGAGGCCATGACAGTCAGTCCCACGGTGCGTCGCCGGAGGCTGGCCGCCGAATTGCGCAGGCTGCGCGCGCATTCGGAGGTCACCCAGCAGCAGGCGGCCACCCATCTCGGTTGCACGCAGGCGAAGATCGGCCGCTTCGAGACCGCGAAGAGATCCCCGTCGGTCGGCGACGTGTCCGCGTTGCTGGACTTCTACGGGGTGGACAACGCCGAGCGCGAGCAGTTGATCAACCTCGCGCGCGACGCCCGCAAGCGCGGCTGGTGGCACTCCTACAGCGACGTGCTCCCCGAGTGGTACGAGACCTACGTGGGTCTTGAGGCGGAGGCGTCCAGCATCGACACCTACGAGTCGGAGGCGATCCCCGGATTGCTGCAGACGCGTGAATACGCCTACGCCATCACCAAATCCACGCTCATCCGCGCGCACGACGCGGAGATCGGACGGCGCGTGGACCTGCGGATCCAGCGGCAGGAGCGGGTCACCGGCGACAACCCGCTGGAGTTGTGGGCGGTGGTCGGCGAGGCGGCGCTGCGCCGCCCCGTCGGCGGTGACGGCGTGCTGCGCAGGCAGCTGGAGCACATCCTCAAGCTGGGTCAGCTGCCCAACGTGACGTTGCAGGTGATGCCGCTGGGCGCCGGAGCGCATCCGGCGCAGGCGGGTCCGTTCGTGATCCTGCGCTACTCCAACCACATTGACCCGGACGTGGTGTATCTGGAGACCCATGTGGGTGGGCTGTACCTGGAGCGCGAGATCGAGCTGACGAACTACGCCACGATGATGGACCATTTGAGAGCGCATGCGGTAGACCCGGAAGGTTCGGTCGATTTCATCCAACAACGCATAGGAGAGCTTTAGATGGCGGAAATATCCGGCTGGCGCACCAGTTCCCGCTCCCAGGGGCAGGGCCAGTGCGTTGAGGTCGGCTTCGGGTCCGATCACGTGGGTGTGCGGGACACCAAGAACCGGGGGGCGGGGCGCATCGAGTTCGCCTCGCAGTTGTGGCAGGAGTTCGTCGGGGGTCTCAAGAACGGCCGGTTCGACCTGGACTGAACCAGAGGGGAGCGCGCTGATTCGGGGGGCGCTCCCCGCCAGGGTTCGAAACCTATTCCACTGCAACGCGTTCCAGGAACGGCGTGAGCAGGCCCGGGACGGCTTCGTCGGCCAGCGCCAAGCCGTCACCGGTGCGCACGTCGTAGATCCGGTAGAGGCTCGATCCGGCCGCCGTGGTCGCACCGACGGTCATCAGGTCCGAGCGGCGCTGGAACACCGTGCGGGAGATCCGCCAGCCGATGATGTTCTCGCGCTGCAGCGCGACGGTGCGGCGAACCGCGCTTCCGTTGCGCGCCACCAGATATCGATCGTCCATCGCGTGCCCGAGAGCGCGGTGGGCGTCGAGGGCGAAGCCCAGGCCCGCCAGCAGCGCGAGCACCACGAGGGCGACGGCGAAGGTGACCGGGATCCAGCCCGGCACCGCCGGGACCGCCACCACGACCGCGACGGCCAGGGCGCTGAACAGCGCCCAGCCGATCCGGCGCCGCAGCGCGGCCCTCGGGTGCGGGGTGAGGGCGATGTCGAAGGGCTGATCGCGCAGCACCGCCGCCGAGACCCGCCAGGCCTCCGCGCGGGGCGCGGGCGGCAGCAGGACCTTGCTGTCCGGCTGCTTGTTGTCCTGCTTCTGCTCCTGCAATCCGGTCGCCACCGCCGCCAGCTTGGCGCCGCCGGCCAGCCGCAGCGGCAGCGGTTCGCACAGCTCGACGCCGCGCAGCCTGCGCTCCTCCAGCGACAGCGACCGGGTGGTCAGCAGGCCGCGCTTGACCCGCAGGGTGCCCGGTTCGCGGGTGAGCTGGAAGCCCCACCACATCTCCAGCGACAGCAGGAACGCCCCGACCACCCCGACGACCAGCGCGATCGCGGCCACCACGAGCACGAACACCGCGATGCCCAGCGATGCGACGGCGCCGCCGAGCGCGTCGAAGACGCCCCACTTGCGCAGCAGTTGGTCGAAGGAGCCGACCGCCGATCCGATGGCACCCCAGACCACCAGCATCAGCGACACGGTCAGCGCCGAGTAGCCGAGCCACTTCGGTTCGAGCCGCGACAGCACGCCCTCGTCCGGCGATTCCTCCACAGTGGACCCGCCGAGGGTCATGTCGCGGCGCAACGCCTCGGCCGCCGAGCGCCGGATCGACTGCAACCGGATGGTGGCCTCGGTGCCCTGAGCGCCGGTGCTGATCTTGACCGTGGTGAGGGCGAACAGCCGCTCGTGCGGCGCCGCGGTCAGGTCCACGGTGCGGATGCGGTCGCGCGCGAGGGACCGGTGGTTGTGGAACAGGCCGCCGAGCCGCTGCTCGAAGCGCTCCTCGGTGATCCGGTACCGGTAGAACACCCACTGGTAGGTGGCGGCCCCCGCGACGAGGAGCGCGGTGCCCAGACCGATCAGGAACGTGATGAGCACCGGCGTGGTCCCGGCACCCGCGATGACCATGACCAGCAGAGTGGCCAGCGCGGGCGCCGCCACGACCGCTCCCGCCGCCGGGATCGACTTGGCGTCCAGCCGGTGCCACTGCCCGTCCACGGCGCTCACGTCGCGTCTCCCGGTGTCGCCTGGGTCGCGGTGGTGAGCTGCTCGACGACGGCCGCCGCCTGCTCGCGGTCCATGCCGTCGATGCTCAGCGGTCCGGCCGCCGACGCGGTGGTGACGGTGACGCTGGAGAGATCGAACAGCTGCTGGAGCGGTCCGCGCACGGTGTCGACGGTCTGGATCCGCGACATCGGCGCGATCCGCCACTCCTGCCGCAGCCACCCCGCCGAGGTGTAGACGGCGTCGTCGGTGATCTCCCACCGGTGCACCCGGTAGCGCCACTGCGGCATGACCGCCGTGTAGGCCGCGCCGAGCACGGCGATCAGCACCGCGGGCAGCAGCAGCCAGAAGCGGGCCGGCGCGATCAGGACCCCCAGCACCACCAGCAGGATCACCGGCGGCAGCACCAGCGCGAGCGCCTGCGCCGTCCACCAGGCGATCGCCCGGCGTTCCACCCGGTTGCGCGGCGGGCGGAGCCGCAGTCCGTCTTCAGGCATCGAGGCCCCTTTCGTGGGCTGTTCCCCCGGATTGTTCCGAATCTCCCGCAGGCACGTGCGGTTTAGAGGGATTTCAGCGCTGGCCAGATCGTTGACCAGGGCTGGGTCTTGCCGGTGGCGATCCAGCCCTTGAGGTTCTCGCCCGGGGTCGCGGGCCGGATGTCGGTGAAGTACGGGCGGAGCTCCTCGGCGTCGTGTCCGTAGTAGACGATCGTGTCGATCTCGTCGGATGGTGCGTCGAAGTAGCCGTAGCCGCGGTGCGGGCTGAACACCTCGGGCAGCGGGTGGTGCGCGCCGCCGACGTCGAGCATCGCGGCGGAGATGTAGTTCTCGCCGATCACCGCGGTGCGGGTGCGCTGCTCGGCGGGCAGCGACAGGTAGGCCCGGGAGACGTCCTGGGCGATGGTGTCGCTGATCCGGTCGCCGTCGACCTTGGTGATCGCGGCCGAGAAGCCCCTGTTGATCTCCGCGCCGGAGTGGATCAGCAATCCGGCCGCGACCAGCGAGATCGCGTAGACGGGCCAAGCCGCCCACCCCCAGCGGGGCGGCTTGGCCTCCCTGCGCCGCTGCAGGCTCACCGTCGCCGCCGCGATCGGCAGGCCGTACATCCCGATCAGGTAGTAGGGCCGACCGGCGGTGACGACGAAGAAGACCCACAGCAGGATCGTGGTGATCGCGAACATCCGGTACGGGCGAAGCCACGACTTGCTCAGCAGCAGCCACAGCCCGGCCAGCACCAGTGCGGTCCCGAGCACCCCGGCGAAGAGGACGAGCTGCACGGCGGTCCCGCCACGGCCACCGGAGAGCGTCGGGGACTCCTGCGCGACGATCGACGACATCGCCAGCTGCGGCCACCCGTTCACCGCCTGCCAGATCAGCGTCGGCGAACCGATCAGCAGCGCGATCCCGGCGCCCGCCCACAGCATGGGCCGGGTCAGCACGGCCCGCGGGCCCACCACCAGGGCGCTGACCAGCAGTGCCGCGCAGAGGACCACGACCTGGAACTTCAGCTGCAGGTTGATGCCCAGCAGCACCCCGAACGCCAGCAGCAGCCGGTCGTCGGCGACGCCCTGCGCGTGCTGCCGGAGCCAGCGCACCAGCGGCAGCAGCAGCGCCGTCCACAGCAGCGGCTCGAAGGTGTAGGGCGCCACCCAGTGCCCGATCAGGTTGCTCCACAGCCCGGTCGCGCCGGCGAGTGCGGCGATGCTCTGCGCGCGGCGGTCCGCCCCCAGCTCGCGGGCCAGCAGCGCGACCAGCACCACCGCACCGCCGGAGGCGAGCGCGGCGGGCAGCCGGAGCACGAACATCGAATCCGGCGCGATGAAGTCCATCGCGGCGGCGATCATCGGCGTCAGCGGCGGCTGGTCGACGTAGCCCCAGTTCGGGTGGTACTTGCCGGCCGCGAGCATGTAGACCTCGTCGACCCAGTAGTCCCCGAAGGCACCCGCGATCGCGTGCGCCGCGGCGAGGACACCGGCGATGCCGAGCACCGGCCACTTCGCCAGCAGATGCAGCGCCGCGCGCGGCGCTGTGCGCCGGGTGTCCGGTTGATCGATGAGCATGAATTCCCCCAGGAACCGTCGTTGTGCCACCAGTCAACCCGGATCGTGCTCTGATCAACACCGCGATTGGTCGAGTGCGCGGGCGACGAAGGTTGTGCCCGCTCACGCCCGGTGCAACTTTCGTCTAGACCTGGGCGACGTGCGGTGGGGTCCGGCTTCGCAACCGGGCTCGGCGGCCCTAACGTGGGCCTGGTGAAACGACCGCTCTGGCGGCTTCTTTGGAACACCCAGCGAGAGGCCGTCTTCGACATCTGCCTGGTCGTCGCGCTGTTCGTGTTCCCGCGCGTGCTGGCGGGCTACTACCCGACCGACGCGCTGCCGGGCACCTACGACTGGATCGGCGGGCTGTGGTTCAGCGACGTCGCCAACGACCTGCTGTGCCTGGGGCTGCTGGTGCGCCGCCGCTGCTCGATGGTGCTGCTGTGGGGCGTCGCCCTGCTCTCGGTCGCGCAGATGTTGCTGATCCAGTTCGGCCCCGGGCCGTTGTTGCAGATCAACGTGTCCACCGATCCCTGGGTTCCCGGTGTCACGCCCTGGGTGCTCTACGCGGTGATCGTCCACGGGCGCGGACACCGCTACCTCGCCTGGGCGTTGATCGCCGTGGTGGCCGCGGTCGGCCTGCGGCTGGGCCACACTCCCCACCCGGACGTGGTGATCACCGGTGTGGCCTGGACGATCTTCCCGATCGTGCTCGGGCTCTACGCCGCGGAGCGCGGCAGGCTCGCCGATGCGCTGCGGGAACGTGCCGAACGCGCCGAGCACGAGCGCGAACTGCTCGCCGAGCAGGCCCGCGCCGACGAGCGCGCCCGGCTGGCTGTGGAGATGCACGACGTGGTCACCCACCGCGTCAACCTGATGGTGCTGCAGGCCGGTGCGCTCGGCGTGGTCAGCGACGACCCGGCGGTGCACCGCGCGGCCGAGGACCTGCGCGCCAGCGGTGGGGAAGCGCTCGCCGAACTGCGCGACCTGGTCGGGGTGCTGCGGCGCAGCGACGACGAGCGCGGCGATGCCGGCGCGGACACGCCCAGCGACGTGCCGGATCTCCGCGAGCTCATCGGTCAGTCCGAGGCCGTGGGCATGTCCGTGCGGTTCACCGCGGACGGAGACCCCGGGCCGGTCACCCCGGCCGTCGGCAGGACCGCCTACCGCGTGGTCCAGGAAGGGCTGACCAACGCGCACAAGCACGCGCCCGGAGCCGACGTGCACGTCCGCGTGCTCTACAGCGACGACCGGGTGCGCGTGAGCGTCCGCAACACCGCGCCCACCGGGCCCGTGCCCGAACTCGCCGACAGCGGAGGGGGAGTGGGGCTGCTCGGGTTGCAGCAGCGCGTCGAGCTTGTCGGCGGGACGTTCCGCTCCGGCGCCACCAACGGCGACGGGTTCGAGGTGGAGGCCATACTGCCCGGGTACGTGCCCACCGAGGAGACCGCCGATGCCTGAGACGATCCGGGTGCTCGTCGTCGACGACGAGCCGATGGTCTGCGCGCATCTGAGCACGATCCTCGGATCGGCACCCGACATCGAGGTCGTCGACGAGGCGCGGGACGGTGCCGCCGCCGTGGAAGCCGTCGTGCGGCACCGGCCCGACGTGGTGCTGATGGACCTGCGGATGCCCGGTGTCGACGGGCTCACCGCCACCGAGCGGATCTGCACCCTGCCCGACGCACCCGCGGTGGTCGCGCTGACGACCTTCGACGCCGACAAGTACGTGCTGCGCGCGCTGCGAGCCGGGGCGGTCGGGTTCCTGGTCAAGTCCACGCCGCCGCAGGACCTCATCGGGCTGGTGCGAGTCGCCGCGGACGGGCACACGGTGCTCTCGGAGGAGGCGAAGCGGCGCCTGCTGGCCGCCACCGGCGGGGAGCAGAGCGCCCGGGAACGCGCGGTCGGGCTGACCCGCGAGCTCACCGAGCGGGAGATCGAGGTGCTCACCTGCCTCGGTCGCGGCATGTCCAACGCGCAGATCGCCGCGCGGCTGCACCTCTCGGAGGCGACGGTGAAGAGCTACGTGTCGCGAATGCTGGTCAAGCTCGACTGCGAGAACCGCTTGCAGGCCGGGCTCCTCGCCTACGATGCGGGCCTCGTGCCCCGGTGACGCCCGGGACCTCCATGATCGTTAGGCCATCCGGGTGGATTGGTCCAACAGGTTTAACGATCAATCGAGTGAGCTCCACCGATTGGCTCTGGAATATTCCACCCAAGATCGGTACACCATAGGTGACGCGTTCCGAACGGTTGTCGGGGCCGGGAACGCGTCAGCGCCGTCGGTTCGGGGATCGATGGCGCACCGGTCGGAGGGGTCCGGCCGCAACGAGGGTGCCCTCGGCGCAATCGGGGTGCGCCGAGGGCATCTTTTTGTTGTGGTCCTGGGCCGGGGTCCTTTTGCTCGGCGGTGCGGGTGGCGGAACCTCAGACGTCCTCTGGGTCCGGGCGTCACTCCTTGAGTATGTGAATACGCGGCGTCGCGGCGTCCTCCCCAGAGAACGTCTGAGAACCCGCGGCGGTGCCGGTTGCTTTGGTGGGGTGAGGAGAAAGCACCTTCGGTGCTTGCCCGATGTTGTGCTGTGCGTTGAGCAATTGTCGCCTGGTGGTTGATATTTTCATTTCCTTGGGCTTGTGACCTGCGGGTTAATGGGGAAAAGCGGCAAAATCCTTCTCTTTCGCGGTTGTTCTGGGGTTGGTTAGTGTTCGATCAAGATTGCTGCGGGGTTCCGGTTGGGGGAAGGCAGGCCCTCGGCTCGAGTTCTCGCGGCAAGACCTTCGGACAAGGAGATTCACGATGGTCGATGCCCCACGTCGCCTCGCCCGGATCGCCGGTGTTGCGGCGATCGCCGTTGCCGCGCTCACCTCGGCTTCGGTCGCCCAGGCGGCCCCGGCCGACGTCAACCCGTACATCGTCGGCGGGCAGGACGCCGAGATCGCGGACCACCCGTTCACCGTCGCGCTGACCACGCCCGACGGTCAGCAGTTCTGCGGTGGCTCGCTGGTGTCCCCGACCAAGGTCCTCACCGCCGCGCACTGCACCACCGGTCAGCAGCCCACCGACATCAAGATCGTCAGCGGCCGCACCACCATGAGCACCACCGAGGGCACGGTTTCCGACGTCACCAACGTCTGGATCCACCCGGAGTACACCGACGCCACCAAGGGCTTCGACGTCTCCGTGCTGACCCTCGGCGCCCCGGTGCAGGAGAAGCCCATCGAGCTCGCCACCGCCGACGACGCGGCCTACGCCCCCGACACCCAGGCCACCATCCTGGGCTGGGGCAACACCTCCGAGGGCGGCCAGCAGGCCGACCACCTGCAGATGGCTCAGCTGCCGGTGAACTCGGACGACACCTGCTCCAAGGCGTACCCGGAGTACAGCAACCAGTCGATGGTCTGCGCCGGTGTGCCGGAAGGCGGGATCGACAGCTGCCAGGGTGACTCGGGCGGCCCGATGGTCGCCGACGGTCGCCTGATCGGCGTCGTGTCCTGGGGTCAGGGTTGCGCGCAGCCCGGCTTCCCGGGTGTCTACGCCCGCGTCGGCGCCTACAACGACGTGATCACCGAGCAGATCAACTCCTGACGAGCGAACCGGCCGGGGTTGTCATCCCGCTGGCCCCGGCCGGGCCCGCTCAAGGTGGAGGAAAGGCCGTGGACGCGCTCGCCGTCCACGGCCTTTCGCTATGCCCGGACCAGCGTCACCGACATGCCCAGCTTGGCGTCGGCGTGCTCACCGGCATCGGCGCTCTCGACGACCTCGGCCGCCAGCACGGCTGCGGCGATCTCGTCCCGGTGCGCCCGCAACGCCTCGCCGACCTCCGCGGAACCGCTCCAGCGCAACGAGATCCGGTCGGTGATCTCCCGGCCGTCCTGCTTGCGGCAGTTCTGCACGAACCGGATGATCTCCCGCGCCAGCCCGGCCAACCGCAGTTCCGGCGTGATCGCGGTGTCCAGCGCGATCCCGACCTCCCGCTGCTCCTCCGACGGCCACCCGGTTCCGGCGACGTCGCCGGTGACGACCTCGCGGACGTTGATCTCCTCGGCGAGATCGGCCCGCAGCTCGGCGGGCAGCTCCGGGCTGATCACCGCCGTCGCCAGCGGCTGCCGCACCTTCAGCGCCTCGTCGCGGCGCAACGACCGCCCCGCCACGGCCAGCCTCCGCTCGACGTCGACCAGGGACAGCAACTCCTCGTCGATCGGGCCGGGTGCGGGCCAGGCCGAGAGGTGCACGGAATCGGGCAAGTCCGGAGACCCCGGGCGAACGGTGCGCTGCCAGACCTCCTCGGTGAGGAACGGGATGAACGGGGCCAGCAGCCGGGTCAGCACGTCCAGGCACTCGTGCAAGGTGCGCAGGGCGTTGACCTCGCCGTCCCAGAACCTCGGGCGCGAGCGGCGCACGTACCAGTTCGACAGGTCGTCGACGAACTCCGCCAGCACCCGGCCGGCCCCGGCGGTGTCGTAGTCCTCCAAGCGCGAATCCACCTGCCGCACCACCTGGTTCAGCCGCGCCAGCACCCACCGGTCCAGCACCGGCCGCTCGTCGGGCGGATCGGGCTCGGCCCACTCCGACAGCGCCGCGTAGCGGTTGAAGAACGAGGCCGTGTTCCAGTAGGTCAGCAGCACCTTGCGGACGATCTCGCGCAGCGCCTCGTGCCCCACCCGGCGCGGCGACCAGGGAGAACCGCTGCACAGCATGAACCAGCGCAGCGCGTCCGCGCCGTGGGCCTCCATCAGCGGCAACGGCTCCAGCACGTTGCCCAGGTGCTTGCTCATCTTCCGGCCGTCCTCGGCCAGGATGTGCCCCAGGCACACCACGTTCCGGTAGCTGGAGCGGTCGAACAGCAGCGTTCCGATCGCCATCAGCGTGTAGAACCAGCCGCGGGTCTGGTCCAGCGCCTCGCAGATGTAGTCCGCCGGATAGTTGCGCGCCAACGCTTCCGCGCTTCCCGGCGCGTGCGGGTAGCCCAGCTGCGCGAACGGCATCGAACCCGAGTCGAACCAGGCGTCGATCACCTCCGGCACCCGCGCGGCCCGCTGCCCGCACTCCGGGCAGGCGAAGGTGATCTCGTCGATGTGCGGCCGGTGCGGGTCGAGCTCGGAGAGATCGCGGCCGGTGCGTTCGCCCAGCTCGGCGCGGGAACCGATCGCCGTCACGTGCCCGTCCGCGCAGCGCCACAGGGGCAGCGGAGTGCCCCAGTAGCGGTTGCGGGACAGCGCCCAGTCGACGTTGCCCGCCAGCCAGTCGCCGAAGCGGCCGTGCTTGACGTGCTCGGGGTACCAGCGGGTGTTCTCGTTCTCCCGTTGCAGCGCTTGGTGAATCGCGGTCGTGCGGATGTACCAGGAGGGCTGCGCGAGGTACATCAGCGGCGTGTGGCAGCGCCAGCAGTGCGGGTAGGCGTGCTCGATCGTCCCCTCGCCGACCAGCGCGTCCCGTCGCCGCAGGTCCTCGACCAGGACCTGGTCGGCATCCTTGAAGAACATGCCGCCGATGAGCGGCAGCGCCGGGTCGAAGCGGCCGTCCGGGCCGAGCGGGTCGACCACCGCGAGCCCGTTCGCGCGGCCCGTCGCGAGGTCGTCCGGGCCGAACGCCGGTGCCAGGTGCACCAAGCCCGTCCCGTCGGTGGTGGAGACGTAGTCGGCGAGCACCACGCGGTGGGCGTCCGGGACCTCCACCAGGTCGAACGGCGGGCGGTAGGCGAGTCCTGCCAGATCGCGGCCCGGAATCCGGGCCACCACCTCGCCCCCGAAGACGTCGGTCAGCGACTCGGCGACCACGAACGTGCCGCGCTCACCGCGCGCGAGCACGTAGGTGACCTCGGGGTGGACCGCGACGGCGGTGTTGGACACCAGCGTCCACGGCGTCGTCGTCCACACCAGCAGCTGGGCATCATGGCCCGCCAGCGGCTCTTCCAGCGGCAGGCGCACGAAAACGGAAGGGTCCTCGACTGTTTCGTAGCCCTGCGCGACCTCGTGCGCCGACAACGTCGTCTGGTCCCGCGGGCAGTACGGCGCGGCGCGGTAGTCCTCCACCAGCAGCCCGGCGTCGAAGATCCGCCGCAGCGCCCACCACACGCTGTCGACGTAGGGCGCCGACATGGTCCAGTAGGCCGTGGAGAGATCGATCCAGTAACCCATCCGCGTCGTGACGGCCTCGAACTCACCCACGTAGCGCTGAACCGATTCCCGGCAGCGCGCGTTGAACTCGGCGATGCCCAGCCGCTCCACATCAGGTTTGCCGCTCAGTCCCAGTTCGCGCTCCACCGCCAGCTCGACCGGCAGGCCGTGGCAGTCCCAGCCCGCCCGGCGCGGCACCCGGAAGCCCTTCATGGTGCGGAAGCGGGGGAAGACGTCCTTGAACACCCGGGCTTCCACGTGGTGGGTGCCGGGCGTGCCGTTGGCCGTCGGCGGACCTTCGTAGAACACCCACAGCGGGCCGTCGGCGGTCTGCTCCAGGCTCCGCTCGAAGATCCGGTGCTCGCGCCACCACTCGATGCGCCGCCGCTCGGCCTCCGGCAGGTCGATCGCCGAGGCCAGCGGGTGGAACGGAGAAGCCGATCTCATGCGCCCATGGTGGAGCCGCGCGGTCGCTTCTCGCTCGCTGTACTGTTCGGTAGTCCCGCTCGGGACGACGAGGGAGCAGGAGGATTCGAGGGGTGACGGCTGACGAAGCGGCCAGCTCGCACGGGCACAACCTGGTGAAGTCCGCGGATCGCGCGCTGATCATCCTGGAACTGCTCTCCCGGGGGAGGCACCGGCTCAGCGACATCGCCGAGACGCTGCGGCTGCCGCTGTCCAGCGTGCACGGCCTGCTCGGCACCCTCGTGCACCGCGGCTTCGCCGAGTTCGACCCGACCACCCGCACCTACGGCCTCGGGCTCAAGGCCTGGACCGTCGGCCAGGGCTACACCGGGCACCGCGACATCGTCGGCCTGGCGCTGCCGCTGATGGAACGCCTCGCGCAGCAGACCGGTGAGACCGTGCAGCTGTCCCGGCTCGACGGCATCGAGAACGTCTACATCGCCATCGCCGAGTCCCCGCAGCCGATGAAGCTCGTCTCCGCGGTCGGCATGCGGCTGCCCGCGCACTCCGTCGCGCTCGGCAAGGCGCTGCTGGCGGGGCTGACCGACGACGAGGTCGTGGCCCGCTACGAGGACGTCAAGCTGGAGCGCTTCACCGACAACACGATCACCGCGCTGCCGGAACTGCTCGCCCAGCTCGACGAGGTGCGCCGCGAGGGTTACGCCGTCGACGACGAGGAGTACATCATCGGCTGCCGCTGCCTGGCGGTCCCGATCCGGGACCACGCGGGCGAGGTGGTCGCGGGCATGTCGGTCTCGGCCCCGACGCCCCGCTGCGGCGAGAACTGGACCGAGGAGACCCGGGCCCCGCTCACCGAGGTGGTCGAAGCAGTCCACCGCCAACTCCGCCACTGACCTTTTCCGGGTCGCCCAGGCCTCCCCGGACCGGGGGCGGTTTGGTCCGAACCGTCCATGATCGAAATCCGTTTGGCCCGGCCAATTCGGATCCGTTGTCCACGGTCGTCGTGCTGGTGAGGTTCAGCCGAACTGCACCGAGCGCTTCGCCAGGCCCCACCAGAAGCCCTCGATCGGGACGCGCTGGGCGTCGAGGTCCTCGTCCGCGGCTCCGAGCGTCACGAACAGCGGCGCGAAGTGCTCGGTGCGCGGGTGGGCCAACCGCCCGGCCGGGGCCTTGTGCTCGAAGTCCAGGAGCGCGTCGATGTCGCGCGAGGCCAGGGCCCGGCCACCCCAGTCGTCGAACTCCACCGACCAGTTCGGCGTCGATGCCGAGCGCAGGGCCGAGAGGTTGTGGGTGAAGAACCCGCTGCCGACGATCAGCACGCCCTCGTCGCGCAGCGGCGCGAGCGACCGGCCCACGCGCATCAGGGCCGCGGGCTCCAGGGTCGGCATCGAGATCTGCAGGACGGGGATGTCGGCGTCGGGGTACATCTCCTTCAGCGGCACGTAGGCGCCGTGGTCGAGGCCGCGATCGGGCACGTCGACCACCGGTGTCTCGGCGCCGCCGAGCAGCGCGCGCACCCGCTCGGCCAGGGCCGGGGCTCCGGGCGCGGCGTAGCGGACGTCGTAGTACCGGTCGGGGAAGCCCCAGAAGTCGTAGACCAGCGGGACGGTGCTGGTCGCGCCGATCGCCAGCGGTGCTTCCTCCCAGTGCGCGGAGATGATCAGGATCGCCTCGGGGCGAGGCAGGTCGGCCGACCAGGCCGCCAGCTCGCCGGGCCAGAGCTCGTCGTCGGCCAGCGGCGGGGCGCCGTGGCTGAGGTACAGGGCGGGCATGCGCTCGGCCATCGGGAACCTCCTCGTTCGAATTTGAATCAAATGTACCTCGTGGTTCAAATTCGAACAAGATAGAATGGGGGAGTGACCGAACCGCGCTGGCTCGACGCCGACGAGATGGCCGCCTGGAACGCCTTCGTCGAGGCGGGCAACCTCGTGAACCGCCGCGTCGAGCAGCAGCTCCGCGAACAGGCGGGATTGTCCCACCCGCAGTACGAGATCCTGGTCCGCCTCTCGGCGGCACCCGAGGGCGAGGTCCGCATGTCCGAGCTCGCCCAGCTCGTGGTGACCTCCAAGAGCGGCCTGACCTACCAGGTCACGCAGCTGGAGAAGGCCGGGCTCGTGGGTCGCCGCACCTGCGAGACCGACGACCGGGGCGTCATCGCCCGCCTGACCGAGGCCGGCAGGCGCAAGCTGGAGGAGACCGCGCCGGGGCACGTCGAGCTCGTCCGCGAGCACCTCATCGACGTGCTCGACCGCGACCAGCTGCGCGCCCTCACCGATGCGCTGGGTGTGGTCTCGCGCAAGCTGCGCGGGTCTTGACGCGCTCTGTCCGCGCTGATCGGATTTCGCTTGCTTGAACGGGTTTCACACAGGCGAAACGAGGTCGGTCATGAAGTTCCTGAGGTTGGGGTCGTTCTCGGAGGAGCGTCCGCACGTGCTCGACGATCGAGGGCGGCTGTTCGACCTGAGCCCGCTGACCGGCGACATCGACGGCGAGTTCCTCGCGGGTGACGGCGTCGCCCGCACCCGGGCAGCGCTCGCCGCGGGCGAGCTCACCGCCGTGGACGACCCGGCCGACGGCACGGCGATGCGGGTGGGCGCTCCGATCGCGCGGCCGATGGCGGTGCTGTGCATCGGGCAGAACTACGCCGCCCACGCCGCCGAATCCGGTTCCGCGCCACCGGAAGTGCCGATCCTGTTCTTCAAGCACCCCAACACCGTCGTCGGTCCGCACGACGACGTGGTGATCCCGCGCGGCGCCGAGCAGGTCGACTGGGAGGTCGAGCTCGGCGTGGTCATCGGGCAGCGCGCGAGCTACCTCGACAGCGCCGAGCAGGCCCTGTCGCACGTGGCCGGTTACGTGCTGGCCGACGACGTCTCCGAGCGCTCCTTCCAGAAGGAGCAGTCCGGCGGCCAGTGGTCGAAGGGCAAGTGCGCGCCGACGTTCAACCCGGTCGGTCCGTGGTTCGTGCCGGCGGACGAGGTCGCCGACCCGCAGGGGCTGCGGCTGCGCAGCTGGGTCAACGGAGAGCCGAGGCAGGACTCCAGCACCGCCGACATGATCTTCGGCGTCGGCGAGATCGTCCGCCACCTCTCGCAGTACCTGACGCTGGAGCCGGGAGACCTGGTCATCACCGGCACTCCGGAGGGCGTGGCGATGTCCGGGCGCTTCCCGTTCTTGGCTCCGGGTGACGTGGTCGAGATGGAGATCGACGGGCTCGGTCGTCAGCGCAGCGGCGTGAAGTCGGCCTGAGGTTGGGCCGATCGGATCAACCCCAATGTGAAGATCTTTCAATTCACCGTCGGGGTAGCTAGCGTTCCGGTGCCGGATCAGATCCGCATCGGAAAGGGCGTGGCATGGCGCGACGTTCACTGGTCGTCACCCTCGTGGCGGTCATCGCGGGATCCCTGTTGATCGCCCCGGGGGCCAACGCCCAGCCGCCGGAGGACTACTGCCGCCAGCAGTGCCACGACATCCTCCCGCCGGGCCAGAACGGCAACGCGACCTTCGCCGAGCTGGTCTCGCACATGCTGCTGGGCACCCGCCCGAAGCACTCCGACGACCAGCTCGAGAAGTACGACGCGCTGGTAGGCGGGTACCGCGAGCTGACCACCGGCACCATCCAGGAGTTCTTCAACGACCACTCCTTCGGCGTGCGGCCGGACGACGTCGAGCGCACCTACCGGCCGCGCGCCGACGTCACCGTCGTCCGCGACAAGACCGCAGGCGTCCCGCACGTCTACGGCGACACCCGCTCCGGAACCACCTTCGGCGCGGGCTACACCACCGCCGAGGACAAGCTGTTCCTGATGGACGCGCTGCGCCACGCCGGTCGCGGCGAGGTGACCCCGTTCGCCGGAGGCGCGCCCGCCAACCGGAAGCTGGAGCAGAGCTTCTTCTCCGTCTCGCCCTACACCGAGGAGGAGCTGCGGGACCAGATCGACCGGGTCGCCGCCCAGGGCGAGCGCGGCCGGATGGCGCTGCAGGACGCGCAGTCCTACGTCGACGGCATCAACGCCTACATCCAGGAGTCCCACCGGGGTCGCTACTTCCCGGGCGAGTACGTCGCGACCGGGCACGTGGACCCGGTGACCAACGAGGGCCGCATCGAGCCGTTCGAGCTCACCGACCTGGTGGTGCTGGCGTCGCTGATCGGAGCCCAGTTCGGCGGTGGCGGTGGGGGAGAGGTGCAGAACGCCGTCGCCAGGATGTCGCTGCACGAGCGCTTCGGGCCCGAACGCGGTGAGCAGGTCTGGGCGGCCTTCCGCGCGGAGAACGACCCGGAGGCCATCAGCACGATCCATGACGGGAGCTCCTTCGAGTACGGCAACGCCCCGGCGAATCCCGAGGGCGTGGCGATGCCGGATCCGGGATCGGCCGCGGACCAGCAGCTCGTCTTCGACCCGACCGGCTCGGCGAACCAACCCGACGAGAAGCCCTCGCGGCCGGTCGTCGATCCCGAGGACCCGCTGCGCGGCATGTTCGACGACGGCGTCCTGCCCGCCGACATGGCCGAGCGCAGGGGCATGTCGAACGCGCTCGTGGTCTCCGGCGCGCACACCGAGAGCGGTCACCCGGTGGCGGTGTTCGGCCCGCAGACGGGTTACTTCTCGCCGCAGCTGCTGACCCTGCAAGAGCTGCAGGGTCCGGGCATCTCCTCGAAGGGCGCCTCGTTCGCGGGCCTGAGCTTCTACACGCTGCTCGGCCGCGGCCAGGACTACTCGTGGAGCGCCACCACCGCCTCGCAGGACATGATCGACACCTACGCGGTCGAGCTGTGCTCGCCCGACGGCGGCCCGGTCACCAAGGACTCGACCTTCTACCGCTTCCACGGCGAATGCCTGCCGATGCAGACCATCGAGCGGCAGAACTCCTGGAAGCCCAACCTCGGCGACGACACCCCGGAGGGCTCCTACCGGCTGGTGTCCTTCCGCACCCGCCACGGACCCGTCACGCATCGGGCCACTGTGGACGGAAAGCCGGTCGCCTACACCACCGCCCGGTCGACCTTCCTGCACGAGGTGGACTCGATCATCGGGTTCCAGAAGTTCAACGACCCGTCGGCGGTGTCCTCGGCGGAGGACTTCCAGCGCGCGGCGCACGACATCAACTACACGTTCAACTGGTTCTACGCCGATTCCCGCGACACCGCGTACTTCAACTCCGGGGCGAACGTGGTGCGCCGGCCCCACGTCGACCCCAGCATGCCGATCGTCTCGGACCCGGCCCACGAGTGGCCGGGCTGGGACCCGGAGACCAACACGGCGACCTACCAGCCCTTCGCCGAGCACCCGAACTCCCTCAACCAGGACTACTACATCAGCTGGAACAACAAGCAGGCCCCGGGAACCGCGGGCGACCGGGCGGAGAAGGGCGCGGTGCAGCGCGGCGATCTGCTCGATCGCCGGGTGCGCGAGCAGATCGCCTCGGGTGACGAGTTCAGCCGCGCCGAGCTCGTGCGGGCCATGGCCGACGCCGCGGTCACCGACCTGCGCGCCGAACGGGTCCTTCCCGACCTGCTGCGCGTCATCGGCGAACCCGACGAGCGCTCGAAACCGCTGGTCGACGAGCTGCGCACGTGGCTGGCCGACGGCGGCAAGCGCACCGAGACCTCGCCGGGCAGCAAGTCCTACGCGCACGCCGAGGCCATCGAGCTGTTCGACGCGTGGTGGCCGCTGCTGGTCCGCGCCGAGTTCGAACCCGCCGTCGGAACCCCCGCCTACCAGGCGATGACCGCGATGATGCAGATCAACGAGTCGCCGTCGGGTTGGCAGAACGGCGAACCCGGTCTGCACGTCGGCCAGGGCCACCAGGGTTCGACGTTCCAGTTCGGCTGGTTCGGCCAGGTCTCCAAGGACATCCGCGCCGTTCTCGGCGAGCAGGTCCCCGGCGGCTTCGGCGCACCGCTGTGCGGCGGTGGGGACCCGGGCGCGTGCCGCCAGATGCTGCTCGACACCCTCGCCCAGGCCGCCGCGACCCCGTCGGAGGAGACCTACCCGGGCGACGCCGACTGCGACCCCGGCGACCAGTGGTGCGCAGACTCCATCGTGCAGAACGAGGTCGGCGGCATCGACCAGGACAAGATCTCCTGGCAGAACCGCCCCACCTATCAGCAGGTCATCGAGTTCCCCGCCCACCGCTGAGCCGTTCGCCGCAGGGCGTTCTCGGCGAAACGGCCCCACGCGGTCTCCCGGCCCCCGTAAGATCGACGGGCAATTCGGGCAGCGGTGTCCGAGGCGAAGGGGATGCGGATGACGGAGCCCGTGCGGTTGACCGACAGCGCCATGCTCGCTCGACGCCTCTTGTGGAACCGGGCAACTGATGAGCCTTCCAGCGCTCAGCCCATCATGGTGCTGCTCGGGCCGACGGGATCGGGCAAAACCCGAGCTCTGCAGTCCATTTCGCAGGACTGCGGGAACAGCGTGGTGCACGCCAAGCCGTTCGACTTCGGGCGCGAGCAGCCCGCGACCACGGTCGTGGCGCTGGCCGCGATCTCCGAAGACCTCTCCCGTCGCTGGCGCGCCCGGCGCAGCGCGAAGTTCACCCGGTTCGCGCTCGGGCTGGTCGCCGTGCAGGCCAACCTCGACACCTTCGACCGGGTGAAGGCCAGGGCCGAGATGAGCGCCGCGCTGCGCGAGTTCGCCGAAAGCCCACGCGCCAACGACATCGCGGGCCAGGTGGATTCCACCGCCGACGCGGCCGAACCGATGCTGGACCCGGTGCTGGTCACCGCGGCGAAGCTGGTGCTGCCGCGGTTGATCCGCACGATCGGCCGGAGGTCGCTGGCCGGCGCCAAGCGCTGGCACGCCGACATCCCGGAGGCCGAGGGCGCCGAGCCGCTGGACGCGCTGATCCAGCTCAGCCGACGGGCCCGCAACGAACCGGAGGCCATGACGGCCTGGCTGACCTCGGCTTTCCTGGCCGATGTGCGGGAGAACCACCCCGTCATGGCGCGCCCGGAGCTGGGCAGCGCGTGCTCCTGCGAGAACGAGGCGGGCAAGACCCACTCGCACAACTGGGTGGTGCTGCTGGACAACCTCGACCACCCCGGCGGGTACGAGTTCCTCAGCGACATCATCGCCGCGCGCGAACGACATCTGAGGCAGCACAACGAGCACGATCCGCTGCTGTTCATCGGCACCAGCGGCCGGTGGAACCCCGAGTGGGAATCGCACTGGCACGCACCGTGGAAGTCCGCTGCCACCAGATCCGACGAGGTGCTGGTGGTGCCGCGCTGCCGCGACGCGGGCCACTGGCGCAACAACTCCGAAGTGGACAGACCTCAGGCGTCCGTGCACCCTGTGCTGCTGGAACCGCTGGAGATCGAGGAGACCGCGAGCCTGATCGGGCACAGCCCGTACTTCAGCGAGGCGAAGCTGGCCCAGCGCGCCACCGCCGGGCTCCCGAAGGCGGTCGAGGCGGTCTCCGAAATGCTGCCCGCCGCCCGATTGCGGGAAGGCAGGCGCGACATCCTCGAACCCGCCGAGTCGACCCCCGAAGCCTGGCAGCAACGGTTGACCGACCTGCGCGTCTCCGAGCAGCTGCAGGACGTGGACCTCGCGGAATTCGTCAACGCGGCTCCGTTCGCGACCGCGCCGTGGCTCGTCCCGGCCGAGTCGACCAGCCTCGTCTCGCTGCCGCAGACCGGCCGCATCCTCACCGAGCTGCGCAGCGCGCTGTGGGTGATCGCCCCGGACCGCGACGGCGGAACCGAGGACCAGTCCCTGCTGCACCCGTGGATCGCCCGGACGTTGCTGTTCGCCCTCAACGCGCGCGGTGAGCAGGACGGGGGTTCGTACGAGACGCAGTTCAAGGCGCTGCTCAACGATCCGCACACCCGGCGCGACCTCGCCCGAACCTCCTACTGCCTGCTCGCCCTGGGCCGGTTCGGCGAGGTCGTCGAGACACTGCACGAACGCTTCGACCAGATGCCGCACCAGAAGTGGGTCGACCTGCTGATCCTGGTCACCAGCGCTCCGGACGACAAACCGCTGCACCGCGACAACGCCCAGGTCTACGCCGACCTCGTCGAGCAGGACCTGCGGGACGGACCCGCCGAGCGGGACCAGGTGCGCAACGTGCTCGCCCGGTTGATCGCCGCGCACTGGTTGATCGCGAATCCGCTGGCCGGTCCCGACCGGGAGCGCAAGAACATCGTCGTGCAGAGCTTCCACGAACTCGCACCACTGTCACACCGCCCGGACGTCGCGGCGCTCTACGAAGCCGCGCGCCGTGCTGACCAGCTGTTCTGACCCTTCGGATTGGACCGGTCATGCCCCTGTTCCGAAGCTCCACCCCGTCCGCTCCGGTGCAGCCCCGCTCCTGGCTGCGCCGCCACAAGGTCATCGCCACGCTGGTGGTCGTCGCAGCGGTCGCCGCCGGGCTGGCGGTGTGGCAGCCCTGGAAACCGTGCGACACGGCGATGACGACGGTCGAACCGTCGTCCAACTGCGTGGGGCTCAACGTCGAGAACACCTCGTTCGGCCCCAACGATGCCGTCGGTGACCTGAGGCAACGCGTCGCCGAGCACAACGCGGGGGTGACCGAGCCGAACTCCGTCACCGTGGTGGTGCTCGACAACATGACCCCGGATCCCCGACTCGCCAGCATCGGCCGTTCCAGCGTTCGTCACGGTGTGGAGGGAGCGCTCACCGCGGCACGGCGCGCCAACGCCGAACTCGTCGTCGGGGGCACGTCTCCGCGGGTGAAGCTGTTGCTGGCCAACTACGGGACCTCCGTCGAGGAGGCGGAAGAAGCTGCGCGGCAGATCCAGGCCGCCCGCGAGCGCGAGCACATCGTCGCGGTCGTGGGGTTGGGGCAGAGCCTCCAACACACCCGGACCGCCGCGAGTCGGCTGTCCGATGCCGGAATCGCCGTGGTGAGCGGAATGGCCAGCGCCGACAACATGAACAAGCACGTCGACGACGACAAGAAGGACCTCGACAAGTTCTTCCGGATCACCCCGACCAACATCGACGCGGCCAGGGCCGGCGCGGCCTACCTGCGCGAACGCGGTGCGGACAAGGTGATGCTGGTCGAGGACACCAACGAGACCGACATCTACGCGCGCACGCTGGCCAGGGCCTTCAAGGACGCCTACCGGGACAGGGAGTTCAGCACGGTGCGGTTCACCTCGTTGAGCGGCTCCGAGGGATCTCCGCGCGCGGATTTCATGGCGGGTGAGTTCGCCCGCGTCTACACGAGGATCTGCCTGGAGAAGCCGCGGTACCTGTACTTCGCCGGTCGCGGCATCGATCTGGACCCGTTGCTCAAAACCATGTCGCAGAACGGATCCTGCTCCGGAGTGGGCGACATGGACGTGGTCACCAGCGATGACGCCACCAACATCGTGAATCGGCCGCTGCCCGAGTTCGACAACCGGCAGGTGCGGGTGTTCTACACCAGCGTCGCGACCATGGGGCAGTGGGCCAACGAGCCCGGGCAGGAGGAGAACCAGGCCAGTTACGGATCCTTCGAATCCCAGTTCGTCGAGACGGGGCTGGACGGCCATGACGGCCTGCTCGACGGCTACGCGATGTCGGTCCACGACGCGTTCCTGGTCGCCACGAAGGGCGCTCGAGAGGTCCCCGACGTGAACCGGCTGTACACGAAGGTGGCCGATAAGATCAAGGCGATCGACTGCGTAGAGCCGTTCGGCGGCGCCACCGGCAAGATCGCCTACCAGAACGAACAGGCCGGGCAGGGCAACCCGGTGGGCAAGGCGATGCCGATCATGCGTCTGGAAGCGAACGGACGTCCTGTCCAGGAGAGCCTGGTCTGGCCTTCCGGGCAGCCGTTCGGCCCGCAATCATGCCGGTAGTCGGCGTATGGAGGGCTCATGGACGACGTGTTCCGACGACTGGACGCGATCCGCGACGACCTGATCGCGCTGTACAAGGACCTGCACGCCCATCCTGAGCTGTCGTTCCAGGAGCACCGCACGGCCGCGGAGGTCGCCCGGCGGTTGGAGGCCCTCGGGCTGGAGGTCACCTCCGGCGTAGGCCGCACCGGTGTGGTCGGGGTGCTGCGCAACGGGGACGGGCCGACGGTGCTGCTGCGCGCGGACTTCGACGCGCTGCCGGTGCAGGAGCAGACCGGGCTCGACTACGCGAGCACGCAGCGGGCCACCTCGTCCGACGGATCGGACGTCCCGGTGATGCACGCGTGCGGTCACGACATGCACGTCACCAGCCTGCTGGGCGCGCTGGACCTGCTGATCACGGCGCGTTCGCGCTGGTCGGGGACGGTGGTGGCGGTGTTCCAGCCGGCCGAGGAGCTCGGAGCCGGGGCGCGGGCGATGCTCGACGACGGGTTCCTGGAGCGGTTCCCGCGACCCGACGTGTGCCTGGGGCAGCACGTGTTCCCGTTCCAGAGCGGGTTCGTGGGCATGATGAGCGGGCCGAGCATGTCGGCCGCCGACAGCGTGAAGATCACCATGTTCGGTCGCGGCGGGCACGGGTCGCAGCCGCAGAACGCGATCGATCCGGTGGTGATGGCCTCGGCGACGGTGATGCGGTTGCAGACCGTCGTCTCGCGCGAGGTCGCCGGTGATGACACCGCAGTGCTCACCGTCGGTTCGGTCCGCGCGGGCACGAAGGAGAACATCATCCCCGACCAGGCGGAACTGCTGGTCAACATCCGGTCCTTCGACGAACGCGTCCGCGAGCGGGTCCTGGCGGCCGTCCGGCGCATCGTCCGGGCGGAGGCGATCGCGTCCGGTGCCGAGCGAGAACCGGAGTTCGAGCAGCTGACCCGGTTCCCGCTGCTGGTCAACGACCCCGGCGCCACCTCTCGAGCCACCGGCGCCCTGCGCGCCGCGCTGGGTGACCACGCGGTGCTCGACCTGCCGCCCGCAATGGCCAGCGAGGACGTCGGCCTGTTCGGCACGGCGGCGGGAGTTCCCACCTGCTACTGGTTCTTCGGCGGCACGGAGCCCGGCCGCTTCCAGCGAGCCCTGGCCGAGGACCGGGTGGCGCAGGAGATCCCGGCAAACCACTCCCCGGGCTTCGCCCCGGAGATCGAACCGACCCTCACCACCGGCGTCAAAGCCCTCACCGCGGCCACCCTGGAATGGCTCGCCTGAGCCGCCGGAGCCCGAGTGCTCGGTGACGTCGGTGGGCGGTTCGGGTCCGAACCGCCCGGGATCGATGTCCGGTTCATCCGGTCAGTTCGGATCGGAACCGCCGCGGGCGAGCGCTCCGGATTCGAGGGCGACCCAGAGCGTCCCGTCGGCGGCGAGGGTGAGCCCGTGGGGCTCGGAGGACGGATCGGGGAGCGCGTGCGTCTCGACGCGCCCATCGGGGGTGACGTGACCGAGGCGGCCGGTGGCCCATTCGGTGAACCAGCAGGTCCCGTCGGGTGCGGCGGTGATCGCGTGCGGCCGGGCGGCGCGGTCGGGGAGCGGGAACTCGGCGATCTCGCCGTCGGGCCGGATGCGGCCGACCTGACCAGCGCCGATCTCGACGAACCACAACGCGTCGTCGGTGGCGGTGAGCCCGACCGGTGCCGCGTACTCGGTGGGCAGCGGGAAGACCCGCACCTCGCCGCCGGTGCTGATGCGCCCGATCGCGTTGGCCTGGTTCAGGGTGAACCACAACGCCCCGTCCGGGCCGCTGGTGATCATCGAGGGGAACCCGCCCGACTCGGGCAGGGCGAACTCGGTGATCGCGCCGTCGACGGTGATCCGCCCGACCCGGTCGGTGCTCATCGCCGTGAACCACAACGCGGAATCCGGACCGACCGCGAGCCCGTACGGGTTGGCGCCGGGCACGTCGAACCCGCTCACCGAACCGTCGGTGCCGATCCGCCCGATCCGGTTGCCCTGGTACAGGGTGAACCACAGCGCCTCATCAGGTCCGGCGACGATCACCGTCGGCCGGGAATCCGCCGGCCCGACCGCAAATCCCCGGTAGCTCCCGTCGGCGTCGAGCCGTCCGACCCGGCCGTGGTGCACCTCCGTGCACCAGATCGCACCGTCCGGCCCCACCGCGACCCCGTAAGGCCCGCACCCGGTTTCGCCGACCGGGATCTCCACGAATTCCACCCTCGCAGCCTTCACGACCAACCCGCCTGCGACAACTGAATTCTCGTCGCCTCACCACGGGGCGTCCCTCAGCCGCCGACCGGAGCCAAGTCCGAACTGGACGCGCTCGCCGGGCCCCACGTCCTAGACGCTCATGCCTCGCCAGATGAGGTCGAGGAGATCGGCGGTCTCCTCCCGCCACTCGCTCTTGGGGTTGAGGTAGAAGAGTCCGCCGAGGCCGCGCAGCACCGTTTCCGGGTTCACGTCGGAGCGGATGTTGCCCGCATCGACGTTGGCGCGCAGCAGCGCGGTGATCGCCTCGACCAGGGTTTCGTGGGCGTTGACCGGTAGTTCGGCGGGGGAGGACGTGGCCGCGACGAGCGCCTTGGCCAGGCCGCGCTTGGTCATCATGTAGTGCGCGAG
Organism: Saccharopolyspora sp. NPDC049426; assembly: GCF_040676935.1. Lineage (NCBI taxonomy): Bacteria > Bacillati > Actinomycetota > Actinomycetes > Pseudonocardiales > Pseudonocardiaceae > Saccharopolyspora > Saccharopolyspora sp. NPDC049426. The sequence goes on from NZ_JBFAPZ010000006.1 coordinate 446,539, forward strand.
GTGGTCGGTGACCCAGGTGCGGAGCGCTTGCTCGGGCTCGTGCCGGTCCAGCAGCTCCGGGACGACCTCGCCGAGGTGGTCCAGCTCGCGCTGGTAGACGGCGATGATGAGCGCTTCGGTGGTGGGGAAGTGCCGGTACACCGTGCCCACGCCGACGCCTGCCTGCTTGGCGATGTGGTTGAACGAGACCTGCTCCGAGCACGCCAGCGACCGGGCCGCGGTGTTCAGGATGGCCTCGTGGTTGCGCCGGGTGTCCGCACGCCGGGGGTTCACGGAGCCCGTCGTCATCGTCCCTCCCCGGTCGGTTACCTGGTCTTGACCTGGAATGTAGTGCACCGCTCGCGGGACCTGGGCAGTCTTGAGGGTCAGAACACTCGTGCTCGTTGCGAAGCGGATAAAAATCCGGTAGCTTCGGTTCCAGCTGAAGTGGATGAGTATCCGATTCAGCCTTCGAGTCTAGCTCCCACCACCACGAGCATTCCGCCCAACGCCCACGGCGGAAGGGCGGGGAAGAGATTCTGTGGACCTCTCACTGGAAATCAACGGTAGGACGGAAGAGCTCAGCGTCGATCCCGGCGTGACCCTGCTCGACGCGCTGCGCGAGAAGCTCGGCGTCACCGGCCCCAAGAAGGGCTGCGACCGAGGGCAGTGCGGCGCTTGCACCGTGCACGTCGACGGCCGTCCCGTCCTGTCCTGCCTCACGCTGGCGGCCACCGTGCAGGAGCCGGTGACGACCGTCGAAGGGCTCGCCGACGGCGAGTCGCTGCACCCGGTGCAGCGGGCCTTCCTCGACCAGGACGCGCTGCAGTGCGGTTTCTGCACGTCCGGCCAGGTCATGTCGGCCGTGGCCGCAGTCGAGCAGGACGTCGACGACGTCCGCGAGTTCATGTCCGGCAACATCTGCCGCTGCTCGGCCTACCCGAACATCGTGGCGGCAGTAGAACAGGCGAGGCAGGCGGGCTGATGCGCTCCTTCGAACTGACCGCACCCACCACGATCGACGACGCCCTCGGCGGCACCGGCACATTCCTGGCCGGTGGCACCACGCTCGTCGACCTGATGAAGCTCGACGTGCTCACCCCGCAGCGGGTGCAGAACATCAACGGCCTGCCGCTGCGCGGCATCGACACCTCCGACGGGCTGCGGATCGGCGCGCTGGAGCGGATGAGCGACGTGGCCGCGACTCCCGGCGTGTACCCGGCGATCTCGCGCGCGCTGCTGCAGAGCGCGTCGCAGCAGCTGCGCAACATGGCCAGCATCGGCGGGAACCTGATGCAGCGCACGCGTTGCGGCTACTTCCGCGACGTCGACAAGCCCTGCAACCGTCGTGACCCGGGCAGCGGATGCCCGGCGATCGAGGGAGCCAACCGGATGCACGCGATCCTGGGCACCAGCGACGCGTGCGCGGCCACCCACGCCAGCGACCTGGCGGTCGCGCTGGTCGCGCTCGACGCCGAGGTCAAGCTGGTCAGCACCGACGGTGAGCGCACCGTCAAGCTCGCCGACTTCTACATGCAGCCGGGCCAGACGCCCGAGGCCGAGCACGACCTGCGCGAGGGCGAGCTGATCGGCGAGGTCGTCGTGCCGAAGCTGGACTGGGCGACCAACTCCACCTACGTCAAGGTTCGCGACCGGCAGTCCTACGAGTTCGCGCTGACCTCGGCCGCCGTGGCGCTCGACGTGCGCGGCGGAGTGATCGCCGACGCCCGCGTGGCCGCGGGCGGTGTGGCGACGGTGCCGTGGAAGCTCGGCGTCGTCGAGGACGTGCTGCGCGGCAAGCCCGCCACCCAGGAGACCTTCGAAGCCGCCGCCGCGCTCGCCGCCGAAGGGGCGAAGCCGTTGTCCGGCAACGCGTTCAAGGTGTCCCTGCTGAAGCGGACGATCGTCCGCGCCCTGCTCGAAACCACCGAAGGGATGCAGCTGTGACCAGTCGGCTGGACGGCCCGCTGAAAGTCACCGGTCAGGCCAAGTACGGGGCCGACAACAACTTCCCCGGCATGGTCTACGGCTACCTCGTGCTCAGCACGATCGCCTGCGGCGAGGTCGAGAGCATGGACGTCACCGCGGCCAAGAGCGCGCCCGGTGTGCTCGGCGTGTACACGCCGTTCGACAAGCTGGAGCTGGCCACGCCGAGCTCGATGCTGGGCGTGACCTGGGTTCCGCTGCAGAACCGCGAGGTCGCCTACTACGGCCAGCCGATCGGTCTCGTCATCGCCGAGACCTTCGAGCAGGCCCGCGACGCCGCGGCGCTGGTGGAGGTCGGCTACCAGGCCAAACCCGCCAAGACCTCGTTCGAGGAGGGGCTGGCCGACGCCGAGGCGGCGCCGGACCGCGAAGACCTGGAGATCCTCGACGGCGACGCCGGTTTCGAGTCCATCGCCGACGCCTTCGCCGGCAGCCCGGTGGTCGTCGACCACACCTACTCGACCGCGACGCAGAACCACGCCGCGATGGAGCCGCACTCGGCGGTCGCGCTGTGGGAGGGCGGCGAGCTCACGCTCTACACGCCGAACCAGGGATCGCACATGGTCGCCGCGGACATGGCCACCGCGCTCGGCGTCGACGTCTCGCAGGTCCACGTCGTGAACCCCTACGTGGGCGGTGCTTTCGGCGGCAAGGGCAAGACCTCCACGCCGGCGTTCCTCGCGGCGGCGGCCAGCCGCGCGCTCGGACGGCCGGTCAAGGCCGCGCTGACCCGCGAGCAGGTGTTCACGGTGACCGCCGGCCGCGCGGCCACCAGGCAGAAGGTCGCGCTGGGCGCCGACCGCGAGGGCCGCCTGATCGCGGTTCAGCACGACTCGTGGTGCACCACCGACTCGGACCGCTCGTTCGTCGAGCCGACCTCGCACGGGACTTCCCTGGAGTGGTACGCGACGCCGAACCTCGCGGTGTCGCAGCGGATCGTGCCGCTGAACGTCCCGCCGACGACGTTCATGCGCGCTCCCGGTGAGGCACCGGGTTCGTTCGCGCTGGAGAGCGCGATCGACGAGCTGGCGGTCGAGCTGGGGATCGACCCGATCGAGCTGCGCAAGCGCAACAACTCGACCGCCCCGCCCGGCAAGGACCTGCAGTGGTCCAGCAAGCACCTCGACGAGTGCTTCGACGTCGGCGCGCAGCGCTTCGGCTGGGCCAACCGCAGCCCGCAGGGCCGCACCGAGGGCGACTGGCAGGTCGGCATGGGCGTGGCCGTGGCGATGTTCCCGGCGCTGCGGTTCCCGGCCACGGTCGGCATCGAGCTGCGGGCCGACGGGACCGCCGTGGTCTCCACCAGCGGTGCGGACCCGGGGACCGGGCTGCTGACGGTGATGTCGACGATCGGAGCGGAGTCCCTGGACCTGCCCGAGGAGCGGATCACCCCGCAGCTGGGCGACTCGGCGCTGCCGCCGGGCGGCCTGTCGGGTGGTTCCACGGCCACGGCCAGCGTGGGCACGGCGATCCAGCTCGCGGGGACCGCGGCGGTCGACGAGCTCACCGCGCTGGCCTCCGGGCCGGGTGCGCCGTTCGAGGGCGAGGAGGTCACCTACGCCCACGGCGAGCTGTTCGCCGACGGCCGGTCGATGGCTTTCGGCGACCTGCTGCGGGAGCTGGGCCGCGACTCGGTGTCGGTGAGCGGGTCCTCGGCGCCCGGCGAGGAGCTGACCAAGCACTCCTTCAGCTCGTTCGGCGCGCAGTTCGTCGAGGTCAAGGTGCACAGGTGGACGCGGGAGACCCGAGTGTCCCGGATGCTCGGCGTGTTCGACTGCGGCCGGATCATCAACGACAAGCTGGCCACCAGCCAGCTCCAGGGCGGCATGATCTGGGGCGTGTCGGCGGCGCTGCACGAGGCCATGGAGGTCGAGGGCGACGGTCGGCTGGCCAACGGCGACTTCGCGAGCTACCTGCTGCCGGTCAACGCCGACATCCCCGAGGTGGACGTGGAGTTCGTGAAGTACCCGGACACGCTGCACAACTCGGTGGGCGCCAAGGGGCTCGGCGAGATCGGCACGGTCGGCATGGCCGCCGCGGTCGCCAACGCGGTCCACAACGCGACCGGGATCCGGGTCCGCCACATCCCGATCACCATCGAGGACCTGTTGGTGGACTGAGGTTTTCGCCGGGCGGCCCGTGGGAGGCCGCCCGGCGGATCCTCAGCGCGGGGTGTGGGAACCGGGCACGGTCCGGTTGATGACGCTGATCCGGTTCCAGGCGTTGATGGCCGCGATGAGCATCACCAGCGCGGTCAGGGTCGCCTCGTCGAACTCCTCGCGCGCCTTCTCGAAGACCTCGTCGGGCACGCCGTGCGGGTTGTCGGCCAGGCGGGTGCCCGATTCGGCCAGGTCCAGCGCAGCGCGTTCGGCGCTGGTGAAGTGCGGCGATTCGCGCCAGGCCGCGACGCCGAAGAGCCGCTCGTCCGTCTCGCCCCCTTGCCTCGCGTGCTTGCTGTGCATGTCGACGCAGAAGGCGCAGCCGTTGATCTGGCTGACGCGCAGCTTGACCAGGTGCTGGAGGTCCTTCGGAACTCCGCTGCCTGCGAGGAACACCTCCAGCGAGCTCATCGCCGCGTAGCCGTCGCCCGCCTTGGCGGGCAGGTCGTCGATCCGTCCTCGCATCGTCATCTCCTTATCTCGGACATCTGATATCCAGAATTGGTCGGTGCCAAAACCCCTGCTCGGGAGGGGTTCGATCAGGTGCGGGTGTCGCCGAACCAGCGACGGACCCGCTCGGCGGCCGCCGGGGAGTGGTCGTCCACGGTGGCCGCGATGTCGGCGATGGACTGCGACGCCAGCTCCCGCCGCCAGGCGAGCTCGGCCTTGCGCATGGAGGTGTGGACGGCGCACGGGGTTTCGCTGCGGGAGCCGCTGCCGGAGCCGCCGCGGTGGCGGATCTCGGTGCACCGGAACGCTTCGTCGGGGCCTTCGATCGCGGCGACCACGTCCATCAGCGTGATCTGCTCCGGCGGTCGCGCGAGCCGGAAACCGCCGCGCGGCCCGGACGTCGAGGTGACGATCCCTGCGCGGGCGAGCGCCTGGAGCTGCTTGTTCAGGTATGCGGCGGGAAGTTCGTAGAACGCGGCGAGCTTCGCCGCGGGCACGGCCCGGTCCTCGCCCAGCCACGCGAGGTTGAGGCAGCTGTGCACCGCCCACTCCACGCCCTCGTTCATCCGCACAACCCGGATATTAGATGTCCAGGTTTAAAACTGGCAACCGGGATGGTCTGGTCCACTCGGGTCTGAACGCGTTCTTGCACGTTCCGGCGGGCGATCGAGCGGCTTAGCTTCGGCCTGACATTTTCATACGTATTCCGATTGGGGAACGGACATGGCGGTGTCCAGGCGATCGTTCATGATCTCCACCGGAGCGCTGGTCGCGGGAGCGACCGTGCTGCCGATCTCCGAGTCATCTCCCCGGATTGCCCGCGCGGACGCCTCGTGGCTGGCCGACGCAGTGCTCTACCAGATCTACCCGCAGTCCTACGCCGACACCGACGGCACCGGAGTCGGTGACCTGCAGGGCATCATCGACCACCTCGATCACCTCCAGTGGCTCGGCATCACCGCGATCTGGATGAACCCGATCTTCCCGTCACCGCTTGCCGAAGGTCCCAAGCGCAACCGCGAAGCGATGCGCGAGGTCATGGACCACTGGCTGAATCTGGGGGTTTCGGGCTTCCGCTGCGACATGGCGGCGAGCCTGATCAAGGACGACCCGGACCTGGTCGAGACCGGCAGGCTCTGGGGCGAGATGGCCACCTGGCTGGACGAGAACCACCCCGACGCGGTGCTGGTCTCCGAGTGGGGTGATCCGAAGGTCGCGGTTCCGGCCGGGTTCGACGGCGACTTCTTCTTCCAGACCGGCGAGGCGTGGCGCTCGTTGTGGCAGGACAACCCCTACTTCGGCGCCGACGGCACCGGCACGGCCAAGATCTTCATCGACGCCTGGCGCGAGGCGGAGTACGCGATCGGGCGGCCCGGGGGAGTCATCCTGCCCTCGGCCAACCACGACACCGCGCTGCGGCTGAACAACGGCGTCCGCACGCCGGAGGAGATCCCGGCGGCGTTCGCGTTCTGGCTGACCTGGCCGATCGTCCCGCTGATCTACTACGGCGAGGAGATCGGCATGCGGCTGGTCGACGGCCTGCCGGACGTCGAGGGCAGCAACGGTCGGCAGAACAACCGCACGCCGATGCAGTGGGACGACGGCCCCAACGCCGGGATCTCCACGGCTCCGGCCGAAAACCTCTACCTCCCGCAGGATCCCGACCCGAACCGGCCGAACGTCGAGGGCCAGCGGAACGATCCGGGATCGCTGCTGAACCTCGTGCAGCGGCTCATCGCGCTGCGCCAGGCCAACCCGGAGCTCGGAACCGCCGCCGACGTGCAGGTCTTCCACGACGGCTACCCGCTGACCTACCTGCGCGGTGACCGGTTCCTGGTGACGGTCAACCCCAGCCGGGACGCGGTGACGCTCGCCGTCCCCGACGAACGGCTGGCGAACGCTACCGCCGTCGAGGACAGCGGCGTGACGATCAACGGCCAGGACATCACGGTCCTGGCCTTCGGCTACGCCGTGCTCGACCTCCGCTGAGTCCTGCGCGGCACCCGGCGACCACCGGGTGGCGCGGCCGGGGCGCTGAACGAGTTCTGGGAACGAGCGGTGCCGGTCGGCGTCTTTTGAAGATCGCTCGGAGGGAGTACATTCAACGCCGCTTGTGTATACGTATGCCGGACGGAGCTGGGTGCATTGGTGTCGAGGCGGTCGTTCATGATCGGTACGGGTGCGGTGCTCGCGGGGACCGCTGCGCTGCCGATCTCGCGGGTGAGTCCCGCTGCGGCGTCGGGTCAGCCCTCGTGGCTCGCCGACGCCGTGCTCTACCAGGTGTATCCGCAGAGCTTCGCCGACACCGACGGCGACGGGATCGGTGACCTGCGCGGCATCACCGAGCACCTCGACCACCTGGCGTGGCTGGGGGTCACCGCGATCTGGGTCAACCCCGTTTTCCCGTCGCCGTTCACCGACGCCGGCTACGACATCACCGACTACGTCGGCGTGCACCCGCGCTACGGGGCCCAGGAGGACGTGGCCGAGCTGGTCACCGCCGCGCGGGCCCGCGGCATCCGGGTGCTGTTCGACCTGGTCGCCGGGCACACCTCCGACCAGCACCCGTGGTTCCTGCAGTCGCTGCAGGACAACACCGACAGCCGCTACGTGTGGGCGACCCCCGACCAGCTGCCGCCGGACGGCAGCCTGCCGCAGGACTTCGTGGCCTCGCCCGGTCCGCGCGAGGGCGCGTTCCTGAAGAACTACTACGAGACGCAGCCGGCCATCAACTACGGCTATGCGCGGATGAACCCTGATGAGCCGTGGCGTCAGCCGGTGGACGCCGAAGGTCCCAAGCGCAACCGCGAAGCGATGCGCGAGGTCATGGACCACTGGCTCAAGCTCGGTGTCTCCGGGTTCCGCTGCGACCTGGCCGCGACGCTGGTCAAGGACGACCCGGGCTGGGTCGAGACCGGCAAGTTGTGGGGCGAGATGAGGGCGTGGCTGGACGAGAACCACCCCGACGCGGTGATGATCGCCGAGTGGGGCGACCCCGCGACCTCGGTCCCCGCGGGCTTCGACGGCGACTTCTTCCTCCCCGTCAACGGTCCCGGCGACGGTGCGCCGTGGAAGTCGTTGTGGCAGGACAACCCCTACTTCGGCGCCGACGGCACCGGCAGCGCCAAGACCTTCGTCGACGCCTGGCAGCAGACCGAGCAGACCATCGGGCGCCCCGGGCACATCCTGCTGCCCTCGGCCAACCACGACAGCGCGCTGCGGCTGAACAACGGGGTCCGCACGCCGGAGGAGATCCCCGCCGCGTTCGCGTTCTGGCTGACCTGGCCGACCGTTCCGACGCTGTACTACGGCGAGGAGATCGGTATGCGGCTGATCGAGGGCCTGCCGGACGTCGAGGGCAGCGCCGGTCGGCAGAACAACCGCACGCCGATGCAGTGGAACGACGGCCCCAACGCCGGGTTCTCCACCGCCCCCGCCGACAAGCTCTACATCCCGCAGGACCCGGACCCGAACCGGCCGACCGTCGCAGGTCAGCTCGCGGATCAGGGCTCGCTGCTGAACTTCGTGCAGCGGGTCATCGCGCTGCGCAAGAACCACCCCGAGCTCGGCAGCGGCGGCGCGGTGGAGGTGTTCCACGACGGCTACCCGCTGACCTATCTGCGAGGCGACCGCTTCCTGATCACGATCAACCCGAGCCGCGAGCAGGTCACCGTCGACGTCCCCGACGACCGGCTGGCCGAGGCCCGTCCGGTGGAGGACAGCGGTGTCCGAGTCGAGAGGAAGACCGTCACGGTCCCCGCCTTCGGCTACGCCATCCTCGACCTCGGCTAGGAGCCGATTCCGGGGCGCTCTCGGGGAAATCTCCGGGAGGCCCCGGAACCGCCGTCCCCTCTCCGGCGCGATGCTGGTTCGCACGGCAACATCACCTGGGGGAACGGATGAACCACGCGCGCGTCTACGAGATCCGGGTCGACGGATTCGCGAGCCTCGCCGAGGCCATCGCGGCGCAGGACCCGATCGCGCACCTGCTGTGCCCCGACGAATGGCACCGGGGCCCGTGCGAGATCCCGTGGAGCCTCGGCGTCGCGGACGACCCGGGCGATCTCGACCGGGCGGCCCTGGTGGTCGGCGTGCTCACCACCCGCGAGAAGGCGCTGGAACTCCTGCGTCCCATCGGTGAGGTGACGGGACGTTCGGCGGTGCTGGTCGAGGCGGACCCCTCGGACCACGAAGAGCTCGTCGAGCAGCACCGGATCGAGGCGCTGCTCGCCGACTGACCGCGTCCTGCGCGAGGCGGTCGCCGACGATCACGCGCCGGGCGGGCCGTCGAGGATCGTGGGGGCGTATTCGAGCAGCTGGAGCCGGCCGTCGAAGGTGCGGCTGCTGATCAGGTCGAGCGTGATGTCCGGGTATCCGTCGAAGATGCGTTCCTGACCGGTCTTGCCGGTGATGACCGGGAAGACGACCACGCGGAAGCGGTCCACGATCCCGGCTTCGAGCAGCGACCGGCTCAGGCTGAGGCTGCCGACGGTGCGCAGCGGCCGGGTCTCGCGCTGCTTGAGCTCCTGCACGGCCTCGACGGCGTCCCCGCTGACGAGCTCGCTGTTCGCCCAGGTCAGCGGTGCCTCCAGCGTGGAGGAGAAGACGACCTTGGGCATCGCGGTCAGTTCGGCGAGCCCGGCCTCCTCGGGGGCCTCGGCGGCGAACCCGGACATCAGCCGGTACGTCGTGGCCCCCATGAGCGTGACGTGCTCCTGCTCCGACTCGCTCCCGATCCACCCGAGGTACTCGGGCCCCTCCATCCCCCAGAACCCGGGCCATCCCTCGGCGGCCGCGTAGCCGTCGAGGGAGATGATGAAGTCCACCATCAGATCCGACATCGCTCAGTCCTCTCTCCGCAGGTCTCCAGGTGCAGACCGGGCGGAGCCCGAGAAATCATCGGTCTTCGGTCACTCGGACGAGGTGTCGTCGGAGAGGAGCGGGAAGGCGGCGTGGACGCGGTAGCCGCCGTCCTCGGTGCGGCCGGTCTGCAACCTGCCCCCGGTGAGCGCGACGCGCTCGCGCATGCCGACCAGGCCGAATCCGGAGCTGGGCAGCGCGACGTCGTGGCCGCGCGGGCTGCGGCGGTTGGTGACCGTCACCGCCAGCTCGTCGTCGTCGGACCGCACGGTGACCTGCACGGCCGCGTTCGGGGCGTGCTTGGCGGCGTTGGTGAGCCCCTCCTGCACCACGCGGTACGCGGCGCGCCCCACCTCGGGCGGGACGTCCGGAGCGGGCTCGGCCATGTCGAGTCGCACGTTCGCCCCCGACTCGGCGGCGCCGGAGACGAGGTCGGCGATGCCGGTCGTGCTCGCCGATGCCGGCTCGGGCTCGGCGTCGTCGCGCAGCGCGCGCAGCATCTCGTGCAGCTCGGACATTGCGGTGGCGCTGGTGGACCGGATGATCTCGGCGAGCTCGGCGCTGCGGTCGTCGGTGGCGTTGGCGGCCAGCACGTCGGCGTGCCGCGACACCACGCCGATGCGGTGCGCGACGACGTCGTGCATCTCGCGGGCGATCTCGCGCCGCTGCGCCTCCACCGCCTGCTCGGCCAGCAGCTTTCGCTCGCGCTCGACCTGCTCGGCCTTCTCGCGGTAGTCGACGAGCACGCGCCGCCGCCCGAACACCCACAGCCCGATCAGCAGCGGCACGACCACGCTCCCCACCACGATGGTCGTCGTCGACGCCATGCGGATCTCGCCCCACCGCCACACCGTCGGCACCAGGGGCAGCAGGTGCGCGACGACGGCCACCCACGTCGTCGGCCGCGATCCGCACCGGCTCGCCACCGTGTACAGCGCGACCTCCGTCGCTCCGATGACGCCCCTCAAGGGCAGCGACGCCGCGGCCAGCACCACTGCGACGGCGAAGGGGAAGCGCCGCCGCACCACCAGCGCGAGGAACCCGATGATCAGCGCGGCGATCGCCAGGGGAGAGGTGTCGCCGAGTCGCCCGCCGTGCGCGTAGAACTCACCCGCGACCGGGGCTCCCGCGACGGCGAGGTCGAACAGCAGCGACCGCAGCGAACCGTCCCACCACGACAACCACGAGCGCTTCTGTTCGACCGGCACGTCCGTCACCGTACTCACACGTCGCGGCGGTTCAGGACGATGCCCGCAACGCCGAGCAGCACCGCCGCGAGCCCCAACATGGGCAGCACGTGCGGCCACTCGGGCGTCTCGCTGATCAGCCGGCGGGCCGAGTAGAACGGCTGGAGCACGACGAGCAGCCACTCCGGCAGGTCCAGCCGGTTGATCAGCAGCATCTCGACCTCCGGCCACACCACCAGGAACGCGATCGGGATGACCGATCCGTGCAGCAGCGCGGCCAGCGCGAGCCCGACCAGCGTCATCAGCGCGGTGTAGACGACGGCGCCGGTGCCCAGCAGCAGCGACGACGACACCGTCGGTGCGGCGGCGAAGAACACCGCGAGCACCAGCCAGGACGCCGCGAGCACCGCGATCTCGGTGGCGACGGCGGCCGCGGTGACCACGGCGATCTTGGCCAGCAGCACGCGCGTCCGCGATCGCGCGGTGAGCACCGTCGTGGTGATCGTGCGGAACCGGTACTCGGTGCCGAAGGAGTTGACGCCCAACGCGCCCACGAGCGCCCCGAACAACCACGCGACGTTGAGCACCTTGTCGAAGGTGACGTCCCCGTGGTCGCGCGAGTCGTGCGCGAACACCGTGAGCAGGAGCTGCACCAGCAGCGCCGCCCCGACCAGCACCCAGTTGGACCGCACGGTCCGGAAGGCGGCCCACTCGTACGCCAGCGCTCGGCGGAACCCCGGTTCGCGGTCGGTTAGCGGACGGGCTTCGAGTGTGGTGGTCATGCTGCTTCTCCCCGGTAGGTCGTGGCGTTGGCGGTGGCGTTGAAGAAGGCGTCTTCGAGGCTGCTGCGGCGGGTGTGCAGCTCGCGGATCGCGACCCCGGCCTGGCGCGCGGCGGCGCTGACCGCGTCGGCGTTGGGCGTGTCGACGACGAGCGCGTCGACGTCCTCCGGCTCGACTTGGAACCCCGCCTGGTGCAGCCACTTCCGGAACCGCTCGGACTCCGGCGTGCGGACGACGACGTGGGTGCGGGTGTTCGCGGCGACGAAGTCGCGCACCGGCTGGGCGGCGATCAGCCGGCCCTCGCCGATGACGACGAGATCGTCGGCGAGCTGCGCGATCTCGGACAGCAGGTGCGAGGACACGAACACGGTCCGGCCCTCGTCGGCGAGGTTGCGCAGCAGCGAGCGGATCCAGCGGACGCCTTCGGGGTCGAGCCCGTTGGTCGGTTCGTCGAGGATCACGTACTCGGGGTCTCCCACCAGTGCGGCGGCGATGCCGAGGCGCTGCCGCATCCCGAGGCTGAAGCCGCCGATGCGGCGGGACCGCACCTCGTCGAGGCCGACGGCGGCCATCACCTCGCGGACCCGCTGCTCGGAGATCCCGGCGCCGGCGGCGATCATCCGCAGGTGCTGGTGCGCCGAACGCCCCGGGTGCACGGCCCCGGCGTCGAGCAGGGCGCCCACGGCGCGCACCGGGTTCGGCAGGTCGCGGTAGCGGCGGTCGTTGAAGAGGACTTCGCCCTCGCCGCGGTCGAGCCCGAGCATGAGCCGCATCGTGGTGGACTTGCCCGCCCCGTTCGGGCCGAGGAAGCCGGTCACCACGCCCGGCCGGATCGTGCAGGTGAGGTCGTGCACGGCGAGCTTGTTGCCGTAGCGCTTGGTCAGTTCCCGGATGGTGATCAACCCTGCTCCTCGAAGTCGGATCGGAATTCCCGCATGACAACGAGAATCGCGAATCCGATGAGGTCAGGGCGTCTGACTTCCAGCTATGACCGAGTACGACTTTCGGTCACCGCGGCAGCACGGCCGACACCCGGAAGCCGCCGTCCGCGGTCGGCCCCACCTCCAGGGAGCCGCCCGCGAGCGCAACGCGCTCCCGCATCCCGAGCAGCCCGTACCCGGGCCCGGCGGTCGACGCCTGCGCACCGGGGCCGTTGGTGACGGTGACGCGGAGCTCGTCGCCGGCCTCGACGACGACGGACACCGACGCGCCGGGCGCGTGCTGCGCCGCGTTCGTCAGCGCCTCCTGCACCACCCGGTAGGCCGCGCGCCCGGTGCTCCCGGTGGTGCTGGGGAGTTCCTCGGGCATGCTCAACCGCACCCCGGAGCCCGTTTCGCGCACCAGCTCGGCGATGTCGGCCAAGGTCGGCGCTTCGGAGAGGTCGGACGGGCCTTCCCGCAGCACCCGCAGCATGCCGCGCAGCTCGGTGAGCGCCTTCGCGCTGTTCTCGCGGATGATCTCCGCGGTCTGGGCGGTGCCCTCGTCCTTCGCGTGCAGGGTGAGCGCGCCGGCCTGCAGCGACATGACGCTGGCCCGGTGGGCGATCACGTCGTGCAGCTCGCGCGCGATCCGCCGGCGCTCCTCGGTGACGGCCCGCCCGGTGAGCAGCGCACGCTCTCGTTCGGCGCGTTCGATGCGCTCGCGGGCGCCGGTCAGCAGCGCCTGCCGTTGGTGCAGCCACAACCCGAGCATCGCGGGAACGGTGTAGAGCGCCGAGTGCACGCCGATGCTCAGCAGCGTCGGGAACAGCGGCTCGCCGGGGTAGCGGATCAGGTTCGAAGTCACCCCGGACGTGATGATCACGATGCCCACGACCCACGTCGACGGCGCGGAGCCGTAGCGGCGCGCGTAGGAGTACAGCGCGACCCACGACGGCGGCAGGTAGAGCAGGAGCGCGATCAACGCGACCGATGCTCCGGCGGCCACCAGCGGAAACCGCCTGCGCACGAGCAGTGCGACTCCGACGGCGAAGTGCAGGGAGAACTCCCACGGCGTGGCCTGGGTGCTGAGCACCCCGCTGAACATCAGGGCGACGGCGAGGTCGATCAGCAGGCGGTGCACCTTGCCGTCCCACCAGGACAGCAGCTGCTCTCGGTCGAGGAGTTCACGCACCGGGCCGACTCTAGCCGCGCGAATTCCCCGGCACGTTCGCCGACCGGCCGAGGCACGTACGACTTTCGGCCAAGTCCGGACGAGCGGGAGGAGGGACGTCGCGGCGGCAGTCGGTCCATAGCGTTGGTGATCGAACGACGACAGAACTCGTGGAAGGAAGTGCAATGGACCTGGGCAGGCTCTTCAGCAACCCGGAGCAGTTGTTCGCGATGGGCAGCCTGGGGCTGCTCGCGCTGGTGATGTTCGGCGCGCTGGCGCTGTTCATCTGCGCGTTGGTCAGCATCCTCTGCTCGCCGCTGGGCTTCGGGATGACGATCGTGTGGATCGGCATCACCTTCGCCGCCCCGTTCCTCGGACCGGTCGCGTGGTTCCTGATCGGCCGAGGAGACGCCTACCGGCGGCGAGAGGCGTACTAGTAGTGCTTTGTTAGGTCGGTAATCGGTGGATGTGTTGGTGGCAGGTGGGGCAGGTGCCTGACCAGGTGGCGAGCAGGGTTTGTAGCTCGCGGATGATCTTGTAGAGGGTCAGGCTGCCCCATGTGCTTTTGGGCTGGTCAGGCGGAGGGTGGTGAGGAACAGGTGTGCTGCGGAGGCCAGGGTGGCGTGGCGGTGCCAGCCGGTGAAGGACCGTCCTTCGAAGTGGTCCAGGCCGAGGCCGGTTTTGAGTTCGCGGTAGTCGTGTTCGATGCGCCAGCGGATTTTGGCCAGCCGCACCAGTCGGTCGAGTGGCGTGTCGGCGGGCAGGTTGGAGATCCAGTACTTGATGGGCTCGTCGGCCTCGGGTGGCCACTGGGCGATCAGCCACCGCAAGGGCAGCGATCCATCAGGCGCCAGGCGGGGCTTGCGTCCGGCGATGCGTACCCGCAGGGCAACGAAATCAGATCGGAGATCGCCTTTGGAGCCTTCCCGCCAGCTGATGCGCTTGCTGTGGGACCGTCCGGCGGCCAAGATGTGCTCGCGCAGGCTGACCGGCTTGGTGCGATACCGGGGCTTGGAACGCCGGCCGTGGCCGGAATAGGGCAACAACTCAGGGGCTGCGTCGGCGGCGTGGGCGGTGAGCTCGCCTTTGACCTGTACTGCGTAGGACAACTCGCGTTCTTCCAGCGCGGCACGAAAGTGCGCGTTGTCGCCGTAGCCGGCGTCGGCCACCACCGCGGGCGGCCGCAGTCCCCAGTCGGCCAGCTGGTCGAGCATCTCCACCGCCAGCATCCACTTCGGGCGATTCCGTTCCGTGTCCGGGATGCCACACCGGGCACGCCGCCGCCCGACCTCCACCGCAGCAGCATCCTCGGCAAGGGCGTCGTCCCAGCTTTCCGGCACGAACAGCCGCCAATTCACCGCAGCCGAGGCCGTGTCGGTGACCATGTGCACGCTCACACCGACCTGGCAGTTGGTCACTTTGCCTGCGGTGCCGGTGTATTGCCGCGCCACACACGGAGATCGACTGCCATCCTTGAGAAATCCCGTGTCATCGATCACCCACGCGACCGGATCCACCGTGCGCTGCGCAAGCCTGGCCAACCGCGCCCGCACCGACGCGAACTCCCACGTCGACGACGACACGAACTGCTGCAATCCCTGATGATCCACTCCGAGCCGCTCGGCCATCGGCTGCATCGACTTGCGACGACCATCCAGCAGCAACCCACGCACATAGGTCTCGCCCTTGACCCGCTGATCCGACCGCGCCAGCGAAGCGAACACCTCCGACGCGAACTTCTCCAACCGGCCACGCACCCGAGCGAGATCACCGTGCTTCACAGAACAAGATCATCCCACACCAAGATCCACACCTAACAAAGCACTACTAGTGTCCTGCGTCGGAAATGCGTTGTAGATATCGGGCGAGGGAATCGAGGATCTCTTCGGCGGTCTTCTTCCACACGAAGGGCTTGGGGCTAG